>NZ_JBVVQC010000004.1:0-355519 GCF_055811515.1 Mesorhizobium sp. WSM4841 | reverse complement strand
GGCCGGCAGAGGGCGGGCTTGAGATACCTGCCGAAGCTGCAACGCCGATCCGCTTTTCACTTTCGGATATCGACGCCGAATGCGTTGCCGGCCAGACCGTGCTGCAGACGGCGCGCGCTTCGGGCGTGCGCATCCCGGCGGCCTGCGAGTTCGGCCTGTGTGGAACCTGCAAGGTGAAAAAGGTCTCGGGCACAGTCGAGATTAGCCACAATGGCGGCATCCTCGATCACGAGATCGATGATGGCTTCATCCTTGCCTGCTGTTCGAAACCACTGACGGCGCTCGAGATCGAGGCCTGACCGGCGAGGCGCTTAAACCCCGTAGCGTTCGGTGCGGATGAGGCTTGCCGGAACGCCGGCATCGATCAGCGCCTGGGCGGCGGCCGACACGAAGGCATTCGAGCCGCAGACAAAGGCGAACCTTGGCGGCGCGGGCAGCCGCACCATCGATTGCTCTATCATCACAACGTCGATCCGCCGCGAATAGTCCGCCGGGCGCCGGGCCGGCTCGCGGGTCAACGCCAACACCAGATCGAAGCCGTCCCGGCGATCATGGAAGTCGATCAGTTCGTCGCGAAAGATCACCTCGTCCCAGATCCGTGCGGAAAACACCAACGCCGCGGGCACCGTCGATTTGCGCGCGGCACGATGGCGGATCATCGCCATCAGCGGCACCACGCCGGACCCACCGCCGACCAGCAGAAGCGGGCCGCCGTCGCTGTCGGACCAGACGAAGTGGCCGCCGAGCGGTCCGCGCAGCTCGACCTCATCGCCGACCGCCGCGATATCGTGGAAGAAGGGCGAGATCTCGCCATCGTCGAGCCTTTCGATCGCCAGTTCGATCGTCTCGCCGGCGTCAGGCGCCGAGGCGATGGAGTAGGAACGGCGCGCCTGATAGCCGTCCGGCGCCGTCAGCCTGACGTCGACATGCTGCCCGGCACGATAGGCGAACGGCCGCGACGGCTCGAGGAAAAAGCTGGTGACGCGCGGCGTGCGCTTTTCGATGCGGCTGATGGTGACCGTCTGCCAAGGCGACTGCGCCGCCGGCGCGTCGCTCATGGATCGCCCGTATAGCGCTGCTCGCGCCACGGGTCGCCATAGATGTGATAACCGCGCAACTCCCAGAATCCGGGCTCGTCGCGCTCGGTAAACTGCAGCCCATTCAGCCATTTGGCCGACTTCCAGAAATAGAGATGCGGAACCAGCAGCCGCGCCGGGCCGCCGTGGTCCGGCGTGATCGGCTTGCCTTCGTAAATCAGTGCCACCATCGCCTTGCCGGCGGTGAGATCCTTCGTCGGCACGTTGGTGGTGTAGCCGTCGAAGGACAGCGCCAGCGTGAAGGCCGTTGGTGGCTCGATGCCGGCATCCGCCAGAATATCGTCGACCAGCACACCCTGCCACGCCGTGTCGAACTTGGTCCATGCGGTCACGCAATGGATGTCGCGGGTCATCTTGGTCAAAGGCAGCGCGTTGAACTCTGTCCAGTTCCACTTCTTGATCGGCCGCGGTCCGTGCTTGAGCGTGAACGACCAGTCCTCGGTGCTCACGCGCGGCGTCGGCCCGGCCGACAGCACCGGAAACCCTTGCTCGAGATACTGCCCCGGCGGGATACGCGCATCCGTATCCGTCGGGGGCTTTCGTCCTGAAAAGAAGCCGCGGGTGACCATCGAGACAATCCGTTTTCATCAGGCCGCCTGTCGGCCTTCACCAATGTTGTCAAAGATACTCTGGCGGGCAACCAGATTTTTTTGGCGGAACCTGCGACCAAGCTTGCTCTCAGCCTCTCGAGCTTGCCACCATCCGCAGCGGCGCCGGCCTGAATGCCGGAAGCCGATGCCGCCTTGTCAGGATCGACGCTCTCGACCAGCGCGCCGCCCTGGTTGGGCGTCAGGTTCATCGCCTGTCGGACATCGGCGTTACGTCCATCAGACCGAAGCCGATCGCAGAAGCACGAGGGCCCTGCTGTGCGGATGGCGAAGATTTAATCTAATGGGTCGGTGTCGCCAGCTCGCTGCATTTGAACCCCTGATGAGGGGAATGGCGCCGACCCTGAAACAAAAAACCGCCTTACGGCGGGTTGTTGGCGCGATCAGCACCATGCGGAAATCGATAACATAGGTGCCGGCACAAAGCAAGAACAAAATTGCTGACAGGGATCACGAGCTCGCATATCTTCCCGCCTCTATCCTGCCGGTCATCGAAGCCTCCTATGCGCCGATCCCGTCTGTCCGCCTGAGATAGCCGCTGGCGATTTCGCGCATCCGTTTGGCGTCGAAGCTTGGGCCATGGCCGCCATGGCCGATGCGGATCGGCAGGTCGAGCAGCCGCTGCATGGTGCGGCGGTAAGCGCCCCTGTCGGAGTCCGGCAGGTCGTCGATCAGCATCGCGTCGTAGATGGCGTCGCCGGCGAAGAGCAGGCCGTCGGCCTCATCGAACAGTGCGATCGAATCGGACGAATGGCCAGGCAGATGCAGCACGCGGAATTGCCGGTCGCCGAGATCGACCAGATCGCCCTCGTCGAGTGTCCGCGTCAGCGGGGCCGGCGGAATCTTGTAATCGGCTGCTTTCCAGCCCGACGCCGGCAGCTTGGAGACGGCGCCGTCGAGATCGTGAAACATGTGGGCGTAGGTGACCGCCTCGTCCATGCTGTCGAAATACGCGGCACTCATCCTGGGCCCGGCCCGCAGCGGGAATTCGTGCAGCGAGCCGACATGGTCGAGATGGATGTGGGTGGCGACGACGAGCAGCGGCTTGCCATCAGGCGTGTCGATCTCCGGCGCCAGCGGGCGGATGCCCATGCCGGTGTCGACAAGCAGGTCGACGTCGCGGCCGCGCAGATGCCAGATGTTGGCGCGCACGAAATCATGCACGAACGGCTCGGTCAGCATTGTTGTAGCGGCGTCAACTGCTGTTCTGCTGAACCAGTCAAGCATCAGAAGAGACCCGGCATCAGACGAACGGTTTTCCAACCTTATATTTTTCGGGGACCAGCCGCTTCAGATAGGCCATTCCCGCATCGGAGAGCTGGTTGACCTCAGGCAGCATGAAATCGTCTGGCATGTGGCGCGTCTTGCCGGCGACGTTTTTCAGCGGCACCTTGTTCAGCACGGTTTTCTTGCCGTCATATTGCAGCGCCACCGAGCCGCCGCCCTGTTCGGCGACAGCGACCGCAAAGACGCCGGCATCGAAGGCTTCCTGCGCATCGACGGCGTTGATGGCGCCGACATAGCCGCGCGGCATGTAGCCGAGCGCATCGACTCGCGCCCGCTTGCCCGGCAATCCTTCGGCCAGGGCGCGCTCGAGGGCGGCCGGCAGGTCGCTGCCCGACAGCTTGACGTTGCCATGCGCATCGCGCTCCAGTTTGTCCGGCGGCACAAGGCTTTCGACCAGCGCCTTGCCGTCGGCGGTGCTGACGCCTTCGGACACGGCGACGATGCAGCGCTTGTGGCGGTCGAGCGTGGCGCGAACATCGTCGATGAAGGCCGCGGCCGAGAACGGGCGCTCCGGCACATAGACGAGATGCGGGCCGCTGTCGGGATCAAGCTGCCATGCGGCGGCGGCGGCGGTGAGGAAACCGGCATGCCGCCCCATGACGATGCCGACATAGATGCCGGGCAGAGCACGGAAGTCGAGGTCGACCGAGAGAAAGGCGCCGGCGACGAACTCGGCTGCCGAAATGAAGCCGGGCGTGTGGTCGTTCTCCTCGAGATCGTTGTCGATGGTTTTCGGCGCATGGACGAAAGCCATCTTGCCGCCGGCGGCGTCGGTCAGGATCTGCTGCGTGCCCGACGTGTCGTTGCCGCCGATATAGATGAAGGCGTCGGCGCCGGCCTTCTTCAAGCCGTTGAGGATGATCTCGCAATAGGCGTCATCCGGCTTGTCGCGGGTCGAGCCAAGCGCGGCGCTCGGCGTTGCCGCAATCAGCCGCAGCCGATCCTCCGGAATGGCTGAGAGATCGACATAGTTGCCGTCACGAATGCCGCGCACGCCATGGATCGAGCCCAGGACCTTGGCGCCGGGATGCCGCTTGCGGATTTCGAGCGCGGCGCCCACCATCGTTTGGTTGATGACGGCAGTCGGACCGCCGCCTTGCGCGATCACAAAAGTTCCGGACATGCTTCACGTCTCCCGAGCAGTGGCTTTGCAGGCACATTCGCCTGTCTTGCGAGATCACGCAACGGGAGAGTCGAGCAGCCGCGCCGGCCGCGCTATCAGGTCAGACGACAACCGGGAGAGTCAGACGACGACGACCGGGTTCTTCCTCGAGACGCGGCTGTAGAGGTCTATGACGTCCTGGTTGATCAGGCGAACGCAGCCCGACGACATCGCCTGGCCGATGCTCCACCATTCGGGCGAGCCGTGGATGCGGTAGCCGGTGTCCTGGCCGTTCTGGTAGATGTACAGCGCGCGCGCGCCGAGTGGGTTGTCGAGGCCGCCGGGCTGCCCGGCCTGCCATTTCACCAGTTCCGGCTTGCGGGCGATCATCTCGGCCGGCGGCCTCCAGGTCGGCCATTCCTTGCCGTACTGGATGTTGGCGCGGCCGGACCAGCGGAAGCCTTCCTTGCCGATGCCGACGCCGTAACGGATCGCGTCACCGCCGGGCTGCACCAGATAGAGCAGCCGCTCCTGGGAATGGACGACGATGGTGCCGGGCTGCTCGCCGGTCGGGTCGACGACGATCTGGCGGCGGAACTCCGGCTTGACCTTGAGGTAGGGCACTTCCGGCAGCGTGAAGCCGCCGTCGGTGACGGAGGCATACATCACACCAGGGCTGGTGATGTTCTTATCGACGCTGATGCTCGGGCGGATGGGGGTGATCGCGCCGGTTGTGACGCCGTCGAGTTGCAGCGCCGACAGGTCGAGCGTCTGGCTGCAGCCGGCGACGCCGAGCAACGCCATGGCACCGGCGCCGGACAACACCGCGCGGCGGGAAAGCTGGTTTTCGGAAATTTCGATGTCGATGGCGTCGCCGTCGTACGGCGGCGTCAGACCTCGCGGCAACTCACGCATCTACCCAAACCCTACGCTGTCGGCGGGAAACACGGTCCCGGCCGGATAGGATGCATTTTCACCAATCATAGTTGAAAAAGCGTGAAGACATCTTGCCCTACCTTAACCTCCTGGCCGAGCCGTCGCGCCGCACATTTTCGATGCAGCCCCTTTACATCTTTGCGAGCCCAAGGATTTATCCTCTTCTTTGAGCTCAAGGAGACGAACATGTCCTTCGAAAACTGGGCCGCCTTTGCCGCCGCCTCGACGATCCTTCTTGTCATTCCCGGCCCGACCATCCTTCTGGTCGTGTCCTATGCGCTCGGCCAGGGCTGGCGCACCGCGCTGCCGATGGCGGTTGGCGTGGCGTTTGGCGATTTTACGGCGATGACGCTGTCGATGCTGGGCATCGGCGCACTGCTGGCGGCGTCGGCCACCGTGTTCACCGTGCTGAAGGTGATCGGCGCCGGCTATCTGATCTATCTCGGCGTAAAGCTGTTTCGCGCCGGTGGCACGCTCAAGGCCGAGCCGCGCCTGGACGCGGTGTCCTCGGCCAAGATGATGGCGCATGCCTGGCTGGTCACCGCGCTCAACCCGAAAAGCATCACCTTCTTCGTCGCCTTCCTGCCGCAGTTCCTCGACCGGCACGCCGATTTCTGGACGCAGATGCTGATCTTCGAAACGACCTTCCTGGCGCTCGCCTTCGCCAATGCCTTCGGCTACGCGCTGATCGCGGCAAGGGCGCGCAACGTCGTGCGTAATCCCCGGGCGATCCGCATCTTCAACCGCACCGGCGGCACGCTGCTGGTCGGCGCCGGCATCGCCACGGTGGCGATGCGCTCGGGCAATTAGAGCAGACGAAATTCGCCTGCGAGAGCCAGATGCTTACTCGAGGGCCGCCTCGATCGCCAGGATGATCTTCTCGGCTTTCAGCGTCGAGAAGCTGATGCCCTTTTCAGGAAAATAGGCGGCAGCAAGCCGCACAGCTTCGCGCAACGACATGCCCACAAAGCCAGCTATATCCTCACCATTGGCGACGGGCTGCGGAACGGCGATCATCACCACCAAGCCTTTCTGCTCTCGAGAGAAGTGGCCGAGCTTGTAGCCCTCAAACTCAGGCTTACTGACCGAGCCAGGCAGAATGAAAATCGGATTTATCCATGCCTCGGTACCATCGTTATAACTCGCATCACGGACATCGGCGGCGACGTTCATTGCCTTGTTGAGCATTGAGTGGACGAGGCTGCCGCGCTGTTCTGGGCCGCCAAATTGATTCCCTATCGCTATCATTACCCTTACCTTTTCAACGCCTCGGCCTGCGCCGTCACAGATTTGGTAGTGACACCTAAAAAAGTCGTTGCGAAGGGCTTTCAAAGCCTGCTTGATATCTCCAGGTGACCTTGCCAAAGAGTCAATCCCGTCGCCTACATATTTGCTGAAATCCGCAGCTGCTGCCGGCCCAGACCTGATTAGCGCGCCGACCGCTAATGTTGTAAGATCGGATCCACAAATTGTGTGGTCGTCGATGGGTGACCCATGGCAGTCAGGGACGCATTCGGCCTGACGTTTTCGGGCGCGACCGAGGCCGGGTTCTCGTCCTACAGCCAGGCCGTGCGCGAACTGCAGTGCTTCATCGGCGATCCGATCGCCTCGGTCGACTGCGCCATCGCCGAGGATCCCGGTTTCGTTATGGCGCATGTGTTCAAGGGCTATCTCTTCGGCCTCGCCACCGAGCGCGAGGCGACAGCCGTGGCCAGGACATGCCACGAGGTGGCACTGCCGCTTGCCGCCACACCGCGCGAGCAGGCGCATGTCGCAGCACTTGGCCATCTTGCCGGAGGACGCTGGCATGAAGCCGCCCGTCTGCTCGAGGATATCGCCATCGAGTTTCCGCTCGATGCGCTGGCGCTGCAGACCGGGCACCAGATCGATTTCTTCACCGGCAATGCCCGCATGCTGCGCGACCGCATCGGCCGCGCGCTGCCGTCGTGGCAAAGCGGCATGCCGGGCTACCACGCCATACTCGGCATGCAGGCCTTCGGGCTGGAGGAGATGGGCGACTATGCGCGCGCCGAAAAGCTTGGCCGCGCAGCAGTCGACATCGAGCCGCGCGACGGCTGGGCGCAGCACGCCGTCGCTCATGTCATGGAAATGCAGAGCCGGCAAAGGGACGGCATCGCATGGATGCGCGCCAACCCGGAAGCGTGGACGCTGGAAAGCTTCCTGCAGGTGCACAATTGGTGGCATCTGGCGCTGTTCCACTACGATCTCGGCGAGACCGGCGACGTGCTGGCGCTCTATGACGGCCCGATCTACGGCGAGCGCTCGACGCTGGCGCTCAACATGGTCGATGCCTCGGCTATCCTGTGGCGACTGCATCTCGGCGGCATCGATGTCGGCGCCCGCTGGGCAGCACTTGCCGCCAACTGGGCCAAGGCCGGCGCCGGCAACTATGCCTTCAACGATGCCCATGCAATGATGGCTTTCGTCGGCGCCGGCCAAGAAGCGCCGGTTCGCACCTTGCTCGAGGCGCAGCGCGAGGCCATGCATGGCAACGACGACAACGCCGCTTTCACCCGGGATGTCGGCCATCCCCTCACGCTCGCCATCAAGGCATTCGGCGATGGCAACTACACCGAGACGGTGGGCCTGATCCGGCCAATCCGGGTGATCGCCCACCGCTTCGGCGGCAGCCACGCGCAACGCGACGTCATCGACCTGACGCTGATCGAGGCGGCGCTGCGTTCCGGCGACCATGCGCTGGCACGGGCGCTTGCCGCGGAACGCGCGCTGGCGCGGCCGGACAGCCCGCTGTCGGCGCTGCTTTCGCGGCGGGCTGCCGATTTGTCGGAGAATTGACCGGAGGCGGATCTTGTCTTAAAAACTGCCAAGTCAGATTTTTTCGAGATCCGAAAAAATTAATGGCAGTGGGAGGACACCATGTATCTCGGCCTCGATCTGGGCACGTCGGGCGTCAAGGCGCTTTTGATCGATGCCGGGCAGACCATCATCGGCTCCGGCCACGCGTCGCTCGACGTGTCGCGGCCGCATCCCGGCTGGTCCGAGCAGAACCCCACCGAGTGGATCCGCGCCTGCGAGGACGCGATCGCCGAGCTCAAGGTTTCCCATTCGAAAGAACTTGCCGCGGTCAAAGGCATAGGCCTCTCCGGCCAGATGCACGGCGCCACCTTGCTCGATGCCGGCGACCAGGTGCTGCGCCCCTGCATCCTCTGGAACGACACGCGCAGCCATGCCGAGGCGGCCAAGCTCGACGCCGATCCGCGTTTTCGCAAGCTCACCGGCAACATCGTCTTCCCCGGTTTCACCGCACCAAAACTGGTCTGGGTGAAAAACAACGAGCCGGATATTTTCTACAAAGTGGCGAAGGTCCTGCTGCCGAAGGATTTCCTGCGGCTCTGGCTCTCCGGCGAGCATATTTCTGAGATGTCGGACTCGGCAGGCACGTCCTGGCTCGATGTCGGCAAGCGAGACTGGTCAACCGACCTGCTTTCCGCGACGTCGCTCGATGAAGGGCAGATGCCGTCGCTGGTCGAAGGCACTGAGAAGGCCGGCGCCTTGCGCAGCGAATTGGCCTCGAAATGGGGGATGCAGGCCGGCATCCCGATCGCCGGCGGCGCCGGCGACAATGCGGCCTCGGCCTGCGGCATGGGCACGGTGGCAGCCGGCCAGGCCTTCGTCTCGCTTGGCACGTCAGGCGTGCTGTTCGCCGCCAATGCGTCTTATCTGCCAAACCCGGAAAGCGCGGTGCACACGTTCTGCCACGCGCTGCCCGACACCTGGCACCAGATGGGCGTCATCCTGTCGGCAACCGATTCGGTCAACTGGCTGTCGGAGATATCAGGGAAAGGCGCCGGCGAGCTGACCGCCGAGCTCGGCGATACGCTGAAGGCGCCGACCGGCGTGTCCTTCCTGCCCTATCTCTCCGGCGAGCGCACGCCCCACAATGATTCGGCCATTCGCGGCTCGTTTACTGGGCTTGCGCATGAATCGAGCCGCGCCGTGTTGACCCAGGCCGTGCTGGAGGGCGTGGCTTTCGCCTTTCGCGACAGTCTCGAAGCCCTGGCCAAGGCCGGCACGACGCTGACACGAGTGACGGCGATCGGCGGCGGCTCGCGCTCGCGCTATTGGCTGAAGGCAATCGCCACCGCGCTCGGCCTGCCCGTCGACATCCCGGCCGATGGCGATTTCGGCGCTGCCTTCGGTGCGTCCCGGCTCGGCATGATCGCGGCGACGGGCGCCGATCCGCTCAGAGTGTGCACGGCGCCAGCCACCGATGCCACCATCGAACCGGTCGCCGCGCTAAGCAACGCCTATGCGGATGCTTATCAGCGCTATCGCTTGCTTTACCCAGCCATCAAGGCTGCGACCGCATGAGCGAGGGTTTAGCCGCCTCTAGCCTGCCGGCCATCTCCCCCTCAAGGGTATGGCTATGGCTTTTAGGCAAGCGCCCCCTCACCCGGATTGCCAACCGAATTGCGAAGAGCAATTCGGGGCAATTCGACCTCTCCCCGGGGGGAGAGGAGATCGCCGACCTTGGCGCCAGCCTCTTCTCCCCAGCGGGGAGAAGGTGGCCGCGAAGCGGCCGGATGAGGGGGCTGCCCTTGAGGGGGCTGCCCTTGAGGGGGAGATGGCCGGCAGGCCAGAGGGGGGTGTGTCGCCCCCGTCTCGCCACGAAGTCTTCATTGTGCCGGAACCTTGTCGAGAAAGCCGGTGACGCTTTTCAGGCGGCCATTCTCCATGACGCCGATGTCGGTGCCTTCGATAACGGAATCAGTGCCTTCCGGCCCGAGATTCCACGAGAAGCGGATCGTGTCGCCAAACCCGTCCGGCTTGCCCTTCAGCGAGAACCGGAAGCCGGCAAAACGTTTTTGGACACCATCGATGAGCGCGGCGATGCCATCATGGCCGTCGCCCTGCACGATCGGGTCACGATAGCTGACGTCTTCGGTGAAGGTCGCCTTGAGCAAGGCAGTCCGGCGCGCGGCCTCGCTCTCGTTCCAGGCGGCGATGTAGTTTTCGGCGATCGTGTTGAGGTCGGTCATGGTCTGTCTCCTTTGTTGAGTGGCTTTGACATGACCGTTTTCATCCAGCGCCAGCGCGAAACCAATTACGCCTGAGGTAATCAGGACAGAACCATGCGAGAGGACAGACAATCATGACCAGTGGGTTTTTCGGCGACATCCAAAAGATCAAATACGAGGGGCCAGATTCGACCAATCCGCTGGCCTACCGCTTCTACAATCCCGATGAAATTGTCGCCGGCAAGCGGCTGGAAGACCATCTGCGCTTTGCCGTCGCCTACTGGCATTCGTTCGCCTGGCCGGGCGGAGATCCGTTCGGCGGCCAGACTTTCGATCGGCCGTGGTTTGCCAAGGCTGGCGGCACCGACACGATGGAACTGGCCAAGCTCAAGGCCGATGTCGCCTTCGAGATGTTTGCGCTGCTCGGCGCACCCTACTTCTGCTTCCACGATGCCGATGTGCGGCCGGAAGGAAAAGATTTTTCCGAAAGTGCCGCGCGCCTCGACGAGATATCAGATTATTTTGCGACGAAGATGAAGCAGACCGGCGTCAAGCTGCTTTGGGGCACGGCCAACCTGTTCTCCAACCGCCGCTTCATGTCGGGCGCCGCCACCAATCCCGATCCGGACGTGTTTGCCTATGCGGCAGCGACGGTGAAGCACTGCATCGACGTCACCAAGCGGCTGAAGGGCGAGAACTATGTGCTGTGGGGCGGACGCGAGGGCTATGAGACGCTGCTCAACACCGACCTTGCCCGCGAGCAGGAGCAGGCCGGTCGCTTCCTCAACCTGGTCGTCGACTACAAGCACCGGATCGGCTTCAAGGGCACCATCCTGATCGAGCCGAAGCCGCAGGAGCCGACAAAGCACCAGTACGACTATGACGTCGCCACGGTCTACGGCTTCCTGAAACGCTTCGGCTTGGAGAAGGAGGTCAAGCTCAACATCGAGCAGGGCCATGCGATCCTGGCCGGCCATTCCTTCGAGCATGAGCTGGCGCTGGCCAATGCGCTCGGCATCTTCGGCTCGATCGACATGAACCGCAACGACTACCAGTCGGGCTGGGACACCGACCAGTTCCCCAACAACGTGCCGGAGATGACGCTTGCCTATTACCAGGTCTTGCAGGCCGGCGGCTTCAAGTCCGGCGGCACCAATTTCGATGCCAAGCTGCGCCGGCAATCGCTCGATCCGCAGGATCTGCTGATTGGCCATATCGGCGGCATGGATTGCTGTGCACGCGGCCTCAAGGCCGCCGCCCGCATGGTCGAGGACAAGGCGCTATCCGCCCCGCTGGCCGAGCGCTATGCCGGCTGGAACTCCGCCGAGGCCAAGGCGATGCTTGCCGGCAAGCGGACGCTGGAGGAGATCGCCGAGCGCGTCGTCAAGAAGAAGATCGAGCCGCAGCCCAGATCCGGCCGCCAGGAACTGCTCGAGAATATCGTCAACCGGTACGTCTGAGGTGTCGCACCGGCGGGTCTTTGACCGATCCGCCTGCCCGGAACAGCTTTGCGCGAAGGCGGAACCGATGACAAGGTTTTGCCTCGCACCGCCCCTCAATCGCCTCGCTCTTGCCTTCAAACAGCCGTCACGAATCCGGTATAGTGTGGTTCGTGGCGGGAACAGAAAGAAGGAGGCGAAACGATATGCAGCACGAACGCGAAATCGACGCCCTGCTCTCATCTGGCGAGGGATCGATCATCGACCGGCTGATGGCGCTGCCGCATCCAAAACATGGTGCGCGCAGTGCAAACGAATGGGATCGCGCGGTCGCCAGCCGCTTTGAGACCCATCTTGCGAGACAGATGCGCTCGCAGATCGACGGCAAAGGCGACCGCAAGGACGCTGCCTAATCCCGACTATCCCCTACGCAGCCTGACCGGCGCTTCGCCGAAAGCTCTGGAAAACGCCCTGGAAAATGCCGCGGCGGACGAGAACCCTGTTCGCCCGGCAATGTCGGCCATGGCCACGCGCGTGTCGACCACCAGCCGGCGCGCGGCACCCAGCCGCAGCCTGAGATAATAAGCGCCCGGCGTCTCGCCGATCGACTTGCGAAAGATGCTTTCCAGCGTTCTTGCCGTCACCCCGGCGCGCTTCGCCACCGCGGCGATGGTCAGCGGCTGGTCGACATGCGCTTCCATCAGCCGGATGGCTTGCGCCAGCCGCGGATCGTAGCCGTCGAGGCGGCCGAGCGAGACCAGCGGTTGCGCATCGGTCGCCGCCCGCGCCTGGTCGTAGATGAAGACACTTGCCACATCGAGCGCGACGGCCATGCCGAGCCGCGTGCGGATCAGATGCAGCATCAGGTCGAAGGTCGGCGAGGCGCCGCCCGAAGTGAAGACCGGCCCGTCGATGACGTAGCGGTCGGGGCGTACATCGACGCCGGGAAAGGCCGACGAGAAATCCTCCATGTCCTCCCAATGGGTGGTGGCGCTGCGCCCTTCCAGCAGGCCGGCGCGGGCCACAAGCCAGGTGCCGGCTTCGACGCCGCCGCAGGCGCGCGCGGCGCGCGCCGCACGGCGCAGGCCGGAAAGCAGGGCCGACGTGGCATAGTTCTGCGTGCCGAAACCGGCGACGACGACAAGCATATCGGTTGTATCCGCCGCATCGAAGCGGCCGCTGACCGCAACCGGCAGGCCGCATGTGGTGACTGGCGCTTCGCCGGTCACCGAGACCAGCCTGAAATCGAACAGCGTCTCGCCGGCAATACGGTTGGCGGCACGCAGCGGATCGACGGCCGATGCCACGCACATGATTGACGAACCGGAAAACACCAGCAGCGTCACCTTGAGCGGCGAGCGCTCGGCGCGAAAGATCGAAGGCTTTTCGGTTTTCATCATACGCTCTTCGTAAAACGCAAAACAGTGTCCGGCAAGTCAGGCATTGTTGCCATCTGTTCGATCGAGCCCATGTTTGATCGGAGCCGTCTGTGCCGATTGGGAGAGTCCGATGCCGCTTGCAATGAACCGTGAGGTTTTCATAACCTGTGCCGTGACCGGGTCCGGCAGCTCGCAAGATCGAAGCCCGCATGTGCCGCGTTCGCCCAAGCAGATCGCCGATTCGGCCATCGATGCGGCAAAGGCGGGTGCGGCGATCGTCCACTGCCACGTGCGCGATCCCGAAACCGGCAAGCCGCGCCGCGACGTGCAGCTTTATCGCGAGGTAACCGAGCGCATCCGCGCGGCAGACGTCGACGTGGTGCTGAACCTGACCGCCGGCATGGGCGGCGATATGGTGTTCGGTTCGCCGGAAAACCCACTGCCGCTGAACGAGAAAGCCACCGATATGGGCGGCGCGAGCAACCGCGTGGAACATGTGCGCCAGTGCCTGCCGGAGATCTGCACGCTCGACTGCGGGACGATGAATTTCGCCGAAGCCGACTATGTTATGACCAACACGCCCGGCATGCTGCGCGCCATGGGCGCAATGATGACGGCGCTCGGCGTCAAACCGGAGATCGAGGCCTTCGACACCGGCCATCTGTGGTTTGCCAAGCAATTGGTCGAGGAAAAGGTACTGGATCCGGACGCGCTCGTGCAATTGTGCATGGGCGTGCCATGGGGCGCGCCTGATGATCTCAACACCTTCATGGCCATGGTCAACAACGTGCCGTCGAACTGGAATTGGTCGGCGTTTTCTATCGGCCGCAACCAGATGGCCTACGCCGCCGCTGCGGTGCTGGCCGGCGGCAATGTCCGCGTCGGGCTCGAGGACAGTCTCTGGCTCGACAAGGGCGTGCTGGCGACCAATGCGCAGCTGGTCGAGCGGGCGGTCAGCATCGTGTCGAACATGGGCGCAAGGGTCATCGGCCCGGATGAGGTGCGCAAGAAGCTCAACCTGACGAAGCGCGCGCCGCTTTGAACAAGCAATCGGTAGGGAGGAGCCGCCGATGAAGACCGTGAAATTCACCGCGATGAAGGACGGCGACCGCGACGATTACGCCTTCCTCACCGAGCACGAGATCGACTATGCGGCGAAGACCGGCGAACGGCTGCTTGACGCGCTTATCCAACTCGACGAAGGCCTCTCCGGCTATAAGATCACCCGGCTCGGTCATTCGCTGCAGGCGGCGACGCGCGCATGGCGCGACGGCGCCGACACCGACTGGCTTGCCTGCGCGTTGCTGCACGACATCGGCGACATCTACGCACCGTACAATCACGACGAATATGCAGCTTCGATCCTAAAACCTTTCGTGCGCGAGCAGTGCACCTGGGTGGTGGAAAAGCACGGCGACTTCCAGCGCCTCTATTATGCCCACCATCTCGGCGGCAATCCCCATGCGCGCGACCGTTTCGCCGGCCACCTTTATTTCGACGATTGCGACCAGTTCTGTGAGCGCTGGGATCAGTCGAGCTTCGATCCGGATTACGAGACGTTGCCGATCGACTTCTTCCGGCCCTTCGTGCTCGAAGTGTTCGCGCGCAGAGCCTATGACGCCACAGTGATCCGTGCCGGCGAACGCGTGCCCCTCATCGATTCCAAAGTAGCCAGGACAAGAACCGGAGCCTCCGCATGAGCATCATCACCAAGGCGGCTGCCATCGGCGGCGGCGTCATCGGCGCCGGCTGGGTCGCGCGCCTGCTCTTGAACGGCATCGACGTGTCGATCTTCGATCCCGATCCCCAAGCCGCGCGCAAGGTCGGCGAAGTGATGAAAGGCGCGCGCCGCGCCTACAAGCAGATGCTGCCCGGCGGCGTGCCAAAAGAGGGCAAACTGACCTTTGCCAAGACCATCGCCGATGCCGTGGCCGACGCCGATTTCATCCAGGAAAGCGTGCCGGAACGGCTCGACCTGAAACACCGCGTGCTGGCCGAGATCGACCTTTATGCGCCGGCCAACGCCATTGTCGGCTCCTCGACCTCCGGCATCAAGCCGACCGACATGCAGGTGGCGATGAAGGAGCATCCGGAGCGGCTGGTCGTCGGCCATCCGTTCAACCCGGTCTATCTCTTGCCTCTGGTCGAGATCGTCGGCGGCGAACAGACCTTCCCCGAGGCCCTCGAGGTCGCCAAGGAGATGTACGCCTCGATTGGCATGAAGCCGGTGGTCATCCGCAAGGAGATCGAGGCTTTTGTCGGCGACCGCCTGCTGGAGGCGGCATGGCGCGAGGCGCTGTGGCTGATAAAAGACGGCATCTGCACGGTCGAGGAACTCGACGACATCATGCGCTATGGCTTCGGCCTGCGCTGGGCGCAGATGGGCATGTTCCAGGTCTACCGCGTCGCCGGCGGCGAGGCCGGCATGCGCCATTTCATGGCGCAGTTCGGGCCATGCCTGAAATGGCCATGGACCAAGCTAATGGATGTGCCGGAGTTCAACGACGAGCTGGTCGACCTGATCGCCACCCAGTCGGACGACCAGGCACATGGCCTGTCAATCCGCGAGCTCGAAAAGATCCGCGACGACAATCTGGTCGCGATCATGGAGGCGCTGTCGAAGCAGAACAAAGGCAAGGGTTGGGGCGCCGGCGCCTTGCACAAGGACTATACCAAGCAGCTCGCCAAGCTTGCGGCGGAGAAGCCCGCTACTTCCAAGGCGGCCGAAAAGGCGAAGGCTGAAAAGCCGAAGAAAAAGAAGAAAGGCTGAGGCCATGGATTTTGGTCTTTCGGAAGAACAGAAACTCATCGTCGAGACGACACGCGCCTTCGTCGAGAACGAGCTCTATCCGCATGAGCGCGAGGTCGAGCGCACCGGCGTACTGCGCCGCGAACTGATCGAGGAGATCAAGGCCAAGGCAATCGAAGCCGGGCTCTATGCCGCCAACATGCCAACGGAAGTCGGTGGCGCCGGGCTCGATACGGTGACCTGGCTGCTTTACGAAAAAGAGCTCGGCCGCGCCAATTACGCGCTGCATTGGACCTGCGTGGCGCGGCCTTCCAACATCCTTCTGGCCGGCACGCCGGAGCAGCGCGAGAAATATCTCTATCCCTGCATTCGCGGCGAGAAATGGGATTGCCTGGCGATGACCGAGCCGGGCGCCGGCTCCGATCTGCGCGGCATGAAGGCGACCGCCGTGCAGGATGGCGACGACTGGGTGCTGAACGGCACCAAACACTTCATCAGCCATGCCGACCTCGCCGATTTCGCCATCGTCTTCATGGCCTCGGGCGAAGAGGAGACGCCGCGTGGAAAACGCAAGAAGATCACCGCCTTCTTCGTCGACAAGGGCACCAAGGGTTTTACGGTGCGTGACGGCTACCGCAACGTCTCGCACCGCGGCTACACCAATGCCATCCTCGAATTCGACGATTGCCGGCTGCCCGGAGCCCAGGTTCTCGGCGAGGTCCACAAGGGTTTCGACGTCGCCAATTCGTGGCTTGGCGCAACCCGCCTGCAGGTCGGCGCGACCTGTCTCGGCCGGGCCGAGCGGGCGCTTGGTCACGCCGTCGAATATGCCGCGCAGCGCCAGCAGTTCGGCCAGCAGATCGGCAAATTCCAGGGCGTGTCGTTCAAGCTCGCCGACATGGCGACCGAACTGAAGGCCGCCGACCTGATGGTGTTCGAAGCCGGCTGGAAGTACGATCAGGGCACCGTCACCGATCAGGACATGGCCATGGCCAAGCTGAAGGCCACCGAAATGCTTGCCTTCGTCGCCGACGAGGCGATCCAGATCCATGGCGGCATGGGGCTGATGGACGATCTGCCGCTGGAGCGCATCTGGCGCGACGCCCGCGTCGAGCGCATCTGGGAAGGCACTTCGGAAATCCAGCGCCACATCATTTCACGGGCGCTGCTGCGCCCGTTCGGGGGCTGATCAATGCACAGGCTTGAACGTCTTCTGCGCCCGCGAACGATCGGCGTGTTCGGTGGCGCGCAGGCCGCCGCCGTCGTCGCGCAGTCGATCAAGATGGGCTTTGCCGGCGAGATCTGGCCGGTGCACCCGAGCAAAGACGAAGTCGCCGGCCGCAAGGCCTACCGTTCGGTAGCCGATCTACCCGGCGCCCCCGACGCCGCCTTTGTCGGCGTCAACCGGCATTTGACCATCGAGGTGGTCAAGGCGCTGGCCGAACGCGGCGCCGGCTGCGCCGTCTGCTTTGCCGCCGGCTTCCTCGAGACCGAGGCCTATGACGAGGACGGCGAGCGGCTGCAGGCCGAGCTGGTCGCTGCGGCGGGCCAGATGCCGATCATCGGACCGAACTGCTACGGCCTGATCAACTATGCCGACGGCGCACTGCTGTGGCCCGATCAGCACGGCGGCATCAGGCTGGCCGAGGGCGGCCGCGGCGTCGCCATCATCACCCAGTCGTCGAACATCGCCATCAACTTGACCATGCAGAAGCGCGGCCTGCCGATCGCCTTTCTGATGACGGCCGGCAACCAGGCGCAGACCGGCCTCTCCGAAATGGCGCTTGGCCTAATCGAGGACGACCGCGTCACTTCGCTCGGCCTGCATATCGAGGCCTTCGATTCGGTAGCCGGCTTCGAAAGACTGGCCGCGCGGGCGCGTGAGCTGAAGAAGCCGATCATTGCCATGAAGGTCGGCCGCTCCGAGCAGGCGCGGCAGGCGACGGTTTCGCACACTGCATCGCTGGCCGGGTCGGATGCCGCCTCGGGCGCCTTCCTGAAGCGGCTCGGCATCGCCCGCGTCGATTCGATCCCGGCCTTCATCGAGGCGCTCAAGCTGCTGCACGTCACCGGCCCCCTGCCCGGCTATCGGCTGTCGTCGATGAGCTGTTCGGGCGGCGAGGCGTCTGTGATGGCCGACAGCGCCGAAGGCCGCAGGGTGAACTTTCCGACGCTGACCGATACGCATCGCGCCCACGTCAAATCGACGCTCGGGCCGCTGGTAGCGGTGGCCAACCCGCTCGACTACCACACGTTCATCTGGAACAACGAGCCGGCGATGACCGCCACCTTCACCGCCATGGTGTCGGGCGGTTTCGACCTCAACATGCTGGTGCTCGATTTCCCGCGCCCCGACCGCTGCTCGGACACCGACTGGTGGGCGACGCTGCGTGCCTTCGAATCGGCGCTGAAGACCAACAAGGCGCAAGGCGCGATCGTCTCGTCGCTGCCGGAGAACCTGCCCGAGGAATACACCGCCGGCCTGATGGCACGCGGCATGGTGCCGTTGTTCGGCATTTCCGAAGCCATGGACGCCGCCCAGGCGGCAGCCTTCATCGGCTGGGCCTGGCGCGAGCCGCAGGCGCAGCCGATCGACACCTCCGCTTCCGGGGCGCCGGCCGGCGACCATGTCACGCCTGATGAGGCCGAGGCGAAAGCGCGGCTGATCGAGGCTGGGCTTCCCGTGCCGAGGGGCGAACGCGCCGGCAATGCGGTCGAGGCGGTCATCTCCTCGATGGCGCTCGGCTTTCCGGTGGCGATGAAGGCTTTGGGCGTCACCCACAAATCCGAGCTCGGCGCGGTGCGGCTCAACCTCAGGGATGCCGAATCCGTCAGCACCGCCGCCCATGATCTCGATGCGCTAGGCACCGGCCTCTATGTCGAGCGCATGGTGCGCGACGGCGTCGCCGAGCTGCTCGTCGGTTTCACCCGCGACCCGATGTTCGGCGCGGTGATGACGCTCGGCACAGGCGGGGTGCTGGTCGAGCTGCTGCGCGACAGCGTCACTCTGATGCTGCCGGCAACCCGCGACGACATCGAGGCAGCGCTGCGCGGGCTCAAATTGTTCCCGCTGCTTGAAGGCTATCGCGGCCGGCCCAAGGCCGATGTCGCGGCGGCCATCGATGCGATATCAGGCATTGCCGCCTTCGTGCAGCAAAATGCCGGCGAGATCGAGGAGCTCGACATCAACCCGCTGATCGTCTGCGCGCAAGGCAAGGGCGCCTGGATCGCCGACGCACTGCTGGTGCTGGGAGAGAACAAAAATGTCTGACGTCATCACCACCCGCCGCGAGGGCACGATCCTCGAAGTCGTGCTCGACCGGCCCAAGGCCAATGCCATCGACCTGAAAACGTCGCGGCTGATGGGCGAGACGTTCAAGGCGTTCCGCGACGATCCGGATCTGCGAGTTGCCATCGTCAAGACCGCCGGCGACAAGTTCTTCTGTGCCGGCTGGGACCTCAAGGCCGCGGCCGGTGGCGATGCGGTCGACGGCGACTATGGCGTTGGCGGGTTCGGCGGACTGCAGGAATTGCGCGACCTCAACAAGCCGGTGATCGCCTGCGTCAACGGCATGGCGGTCGGCGGCGGCTTCGAGCTGGCGCTGTCCTGCGACCTCATCTACGCGTCGGATCATTCCTCCTTCGCGCTGCCGGAAATCCGTGCCGGCACGCTGGCCGACGCGGCAACGATCAAGCTGCCGAAGCGCATCCCCTATCATGTCGCCATGGACCTTTTGCTCACCGGCCGCTGGATGGATGTCGCAGAGGCGCATCGCTGGGGCCTGGTCAACGAGGTGCTGTCCAAGGAGAGGCTCGAGGACCGCGTCTGGGAGATCGCCCGGCTGCTCGCCGGCGGCCCGCCGCTGGTCTTTGCCGCGATCAAGGAGACGGCGCGGGTCGCCGAATCGCTGACCTTCCAGGACGCGATGAACCGGGTGACGCGGCGCCAATTGCCGACGGTTGACGCACTGTACGGCTCGGAGGACAATCTCGAGGGCTTTCGCGCCTTTGCCGAAAAGCGCGACCCGGTGTGGAAGGGGAAATGATACTGCGGAGATGATGGCGTTTCTTCCCACCCCCCTCTGGCCTGCCGGCCATCTCCCCCGCAAGGGGGGAGATTGGCAGCTTCGGCCCATCCGCCCTTCCTGCCGCGCTGGAGATTGGCGAAAGCCGATGCGACATCCAATCTCCCCCCTTGCGGGGGAGATGTCCGGCAGGACAGAGGGGGGTGTCCAGGCGAATTCATTGCGATCCGGTCAGCGCTCATGACCGACTACAAAAAACTCATAGACGCCGAGACATGGGCCTTCATCGAGCGGACCAATTCCTACTATCCGTCGGATACGATCGACTACACAATCGCCCAGCAGCGTCCGATCTACGACCGCATGTGCCGCGAGTTCTTTGCCGGCTATCCCCAAGGCGTGACGGCTGAAACCACCGTCATTGCCGCGCCCGCGCACGACGTCCTGATCCGCATTTATCGCAGCGCGGCGCCGAACGCCTCTGCGATGGTGCTCTATGTCCATGGCGGCGGTTTCATCCTCGGCGGACTCGATAGCCATGACGATGTCTGCGCCGAGCTTTGCGCTCGCACCGGCTATGAAGTGGTTTCGGTCGACTATCGGCTGGCACCCGAGCATCTGCATCCGGCCGCCTTCGACGACGTGATGGGCGCCTTCGAATGGGCCACCTCAACCTACGAATGCCCCGTCCTGCTTTGCGGCGACAGCGCCGGCGGCAATCTCTGCGCCTCCGTCAGCCATGCGACGCGCGGCCACGCGCGAAGGCCGATCGGCCAAATGCTGATCTATCCCGGCCTCGGCGGCGACCGCTCGCAAGGATCCTATGTGACCCATGCCGAGGCGCCGATGCTGACGGTGCGCGACCTCAATTTCTACAAGGATATCAGGACCGGCGGCGAGGACCGCACTGGCGACCTCACTCTGTGGCCGCTTGCCGACGCCGATTTTGCCAATCTGCCGCCGACCGTGGTGATCACCGCGCAATGCGACCCGCTGTCGTCAGACGGCGAGGCCTATCGCGACCGCGTCGTTGCGGCAGACGGCGACGCCTTCTGGTTCGAAGAGCCGGGGCTGGTGCATGGTTATCTCAGAGCCCGGCATACGGTCGGCCGCGCGCGCTCGAGCTTTACCCGGATCGTCGACGCGGTAGCGGTTCTGGGACGCGGCGAGTGGATCTGGTAAGGGGTCTAGCCCACCCCGCGTGATGCCGCGCGGCCGGCGCTGCGGCCCGGAAAAGATGCAGCCGCCGAGAAACGTGCCTTCCAGCGCCGCGTACCATGAGCGAATCGACGAGGAAGATGCCGCCGAGCGACTGGCCCGGCTCCTGGTCGACAATGATGGTCTTCTTGCCGGCCTCGGCCAGTTCGGCCGCGGCGACGAGACCGGCAAGGCCGGCGCCGACAATGATCGCATCCGCATCGTCAGCCATTTTGTTTGACTATGATCTTATCCGAAAACCGGTTCCCACTTTTCGCTGGCGCGGACCTTCGGTTCGGATCATGGTCAGCCTAAACCGTCTCCCAGCCTTCCTTCTCGCCGGCGCGGAAGATGGCGTCGATGACCTTCTGGTTGAGCACCGATTCCTCCAGCGTGAAGACGCGGTCCGTGCCGCCCTGTGCCGCCCGCGCGAACGCCTCGACCTCCAGCCGGTATTGCTGCATCCCGGGGAAGCGGAACACTTGCGCCTCGCTATGGTTCTGGTTGTGCAGCTCGACGCGATGGTGGTCATAGATTCCGGCGTTGAACGGCGAAAGCACCTCGATGAAACCCTTCTCGCCGTGGAATACCATCACCTGCCGCGCCGCCATCTGCGTCGACAGATAGAACGACAATTCGAAGTCGCCGAAATCGGCGCGGATCGAAGAATAGATGTCGGTGCCGAACGTCTTGTCGCGCTCGATCGTCGCCTGGACGCGCAGCGGCTCCTTGCCCGTCGAAAAGCGCGTCGACACCGTCGGGTAGACGCCGATGTCGGGCAGCGCGCCTCCGCCGAGGTCGAGCTGGTTGCGCATGTTCTTGGGATCGACATTGTAGTAGGAAAACGCGCCCTGCACATGGCGCAGCCGGCCGATGGCGCCGTTGGCGATCAGCTCGCGAACCTTGATCCACTGCGGGTGGTAGACGACCATGAAGGCTTCGCAGACGAGCACGTTTTTGGCGTCGCGCAGCTTGATCAGCGGCGGAATGTCGTTGGCATCGAGCGCCAGCGGCTTCTCGACCAGAACATGCTTGCCGGCCTCGATCGCCTTGGCGGTCCATTCGACATGCTGCGCGGTCGGCAGCGGGATGTAGACGCCGTCGATGTCCCTGGATGCGAGCAGCTCGCTATAGGAACCGAAGGCATGGGGCGCGCCGAAACGGTCGGCCAGGGCGCGGGCTTTCGACAGGTCGCGGCTGGCGATCGCCGACAGTACACCGTTCTCCGCCTCGACCATTGCAGGCAAAAGATGCTCGCGGCCGATCTTGGCCGTCGACAAAACACCCCATCGGAACATCAGGCTTCTCCCTCTTTAGATTGCAGGCGTCGAGGTTTGCCTGAAATCGGCAAAAAAGCCAATGAGAAGCATGGCAGCGAGCAAGGCGATCGTCTGCGGCTTGTTCGGATGCCGGCGCTGCCCCATAGCTTCTCTCCCCGCTCTCGCGGGGGCGAGGAAGAACCGCTCAACCCCTTCTACCTGTAAGCGTCATGTTGAAGTCGACGACGTTCGAATAGATCGGCGTGCCGACATCCATGCCGTAGCGCGACCGCAGCACCTTGCCGGTGACATGGAATTTTATCGTGCCTGCCTTGAGACCGGCGAGCTCGGCCGTGAACTTTTCCGAAAAAGTCTTGCCGCGCGCCGTCAGCCGACCGGTGACGAGGGCTGACGTCTCGCCGATGCGTCTCACGCTGGTCGAGCGGAACTGGATTTCCGGGTTGTTGGCGGCGTCGAACACCGCGTCGGAGCGAAGGAAGGCGTCGACGCGGCTCTGGCCGGTGCCGACGCTTTCGGGAAAGATGGTGATATTGACACGGGAGCGTCCGACATCGCTGTTGTCGATGCGGATCGAGCCCTTGAAGCGGGCGAAGGCGCCGGCGAGCCCGCCGCCGCCGGCCTTGCCGACGGAGAAACGGATGCTGGAACCGGCCGGGCTGATCGTGTAGCTGCCGGCAGCGTCGCTGAGCGCGACCGCCGCGAAAACAGGCATGGCAAGGCAACTGGCGACTGCTGCAAATCCGAAGATGCGTGCAACCATGGGCGTGATCCTTTTTTAGCGCCCTCGCCCTATTAACGAATGAGCCGCCTGCTCTATTCCGCGCTGTGATCCGACGAAGGCGTGATCATGCGCGTCAGTACTACGTCCTTCAGCCAGAAATGATGGCGCAGCGCCGCGGCGAAATGCAGGGCGACAAGTCCGATGCCGGCATAGGCGAGATACCAATGCGCCGAGGTCCAGAAGCTTTCCGCCGGGTCCGATTCCGCGAGTGGCAGGTCCGGCATGACGAACAGGTTGAACGGCACGCTCGGTATCTCCAGCATCGACACTGATACCAGTGCCCAGCCGGACAGAGGCAGCGCAAGCTGAAACACGTAGAGCGCAAAATGGACGAGCGGCGCCACGCGGCGCTCTAACGGCCCGACCGAGCGCGGCAGCGCCGGCACCGCATTGCCGAGCCGCCAGGCAATGCGCAGGATCACCAGCCCGAGCAGCAGAAAGCCGAAGGATTTGTGCAGCTGAATCAGTTCGAAGGCGGTGCGCTGGCTGGACACCCGCATCATAACAAAGCCGAGCACGAACTGGCCGATGAAGATCGCGGCGATCAGCCAGTGAAGGACGATTGCCGCCCAGCCGTAGCGGGTCGCAGAGTTTGTGATCCATATGGGCATGGGAAGTGAACGATGGCCGGGGCCGCCTTCTTCCACCCTCCCCCTTGTGGGACCCTTGTGGGGAGGGTCGCGCAGCAAATGCCGCCAAGCAGCTTTTGCGAAGCGGGATCTCGTAGGGCGCTACCCCCACCCCGTCTCGCAGCCTCCGCTTCGCTTCGACTGTGAGCCGACCCTCCCCACAAGGGGGGTGGCTTACCCGCTCATCTTGAAGAAATCGACGAAGGCTCGCAGCGCCGGCCGCATCTGGCGGCGGCTCGGATAGTAGACGAAAAAACCGTCGAAGGGCGGGCACCAGTCCTCCAGCACGCGAATGAGCTTGCCGTCGGCAATGGCATCGCGAACATAATCCTCGAATACGAAGGCAAGGCCGGCGCCGTCGATCGCCGCATTGGCGATAAGATGGTCCTCGTCGAGGATCAGCGGCCCTTGCACCGCCAGCTCGATCTCCTCGCCGTCCTTCTCGAATTCCCAGCGGTAGAGAATGCCGCTGGAGAAGCGGAAGCGGAGGCAGCGGTGACCGGCGAGATCGTGCGGATGGCGCGGTCTGGGCATGGTTGCGAAATAGGATGGCGCGCCGACGACGGCGCCGCGAAGGTTTGGCCCGACGCGCACCGCGATCATGTCGCGCTGCAGGCTCTCGCCGAGCCGGACGCCGGCGTCGAAGCCGCCTTCGACCACATCGGTGAAGCGGTCTTCGATGACGATCTCCAGCACGATGTCCGGATAGGCCGATGCAAAGGCGCCGAGCCGCGGCGTCAGCGCCAGATGCGCGGCGGTGCGCGGCACGGTCAGCCGAAGATTGCCGGCCGGCCGGTCGCGCGCCTCGACCGCCGCTTCCAGGGCCAGATCGATCTCCGACAGCGCCGGTCTCAGCCGCTCGAGCAGCTGCGCGCCCTCCTCGGTCGGGGCGACACTGCGCGTGCTGCGCGCCAGGAGCCGCACGCCGAGACGTGCCTCCAGGCTGGACACCGCATGGCTGACCGCCGATGGCGCGATGGCGAGTTCCCTGGCCGCGCCGCGAAAGCTGCCGCACTGGGCGACGGTTGCCAGCACCGCAAGCTGGGAAAGATGGGTTCGCGTCATTGATCTATTTCTTGGAACAGCCCGTGCAAATGAGAGCCGATTATCGAACGCGATGCAAGACGCTATTTCCGTCGCATCACCACAAGGAGACTCGTGATGCAAACCCGCAAGCTTGGAACTGAACTCGAAGTCTATCCGGTCGGCCTCGGCTGCATGGGGATGAGCTTCGTCTATGGCGGCCAGGAAGAGAAGGCGTCGATTGCCACGCTGCACCGCGCCGTCGAGATCGGCGTCAATTTCTTCGACACGGCCGAGGTCTATGGCCCTTACGAGAACGAGATCCTGCTCGGCAAGGCGCTGAAGCCGGTGCGCGACCAAGTGACGATCGCGACGAAATTCGGCTTCAAGATTCTCGAAGAAGGCAACGGCGTCGAGCGCATGGCGGGTGTCGACAGCCGCCCCGAGCACGTCAAGGCGGTCGCCGAAGCGTCGCTGAAGCGGCTGGGCACCGAGGTGATCGACCTGTACTACCAGCATCGCGTCGATCCCAATGTGCCGATCGAGGATACGGTCGGCGCCATGGCCGAGCTGGTGCGCGAGGGCAAGGTGCGCGCGCTCGGCCTGTCGGAGGCGAGTGCGGCGACCATTCGCCGGGCGCATTCGGTGCATCCGATATCAGCCGTGCAGAGCGAATATTCGCTGTGGAGCCGCGATCCGGAAGAAGAGGTGTTTGCCGTCTGCCGCGAGCTCGGCATCGGCTTTGTCCCCTACAGCCCGCTCGGCCGCGGCCTGCTGACCGGCACGATCGCCAAGCCCGAGGTGCTCGGAGCCGACGACTGGCGGCGTGGACTACCGCGCTTCCAGGCCGACGCCATGGCGGCCAATGCGGCTGTTATCGCGACGCTGGAGACAATGGCTGCGGAGAAGGGCGTGACGCCGGCGCAGCTGGCGCTCGCCTGGGTGCTGCATCAGGGCGATTTCATCGTGCCGATCCCCGGCGCGCGAAAAATCCGCCATCTGGAACAAAATGCGGCAGCGGCACAGATTGCGCTGAGCCAGGCGGAAGTGGCGGCGCTTGCCGACGCCCTGTCGCCGGAGAAGGTCGTCGGCAAGCGCTACACTGAAGAGCTGCTGGCGCTGGTCAATGGGTGAACGGTGATCGACGGAGTAATCGAAACGGGGCGTTTCGGCGCCCCTTTTTCGAGCGCCGCGCAATGCAAAAATAATTGCAAGACGTGGGCGTGAGACACCCCCTCTGTCCTGCCAACTTCTGCGGAGATAGGCTCACCACGGCACAACAGTGATCGCCATGTGCCCGCAGCCGTCACGCCCGTAGCACGCCACCGGTCTGCTTATGCACATTCTCGACGATGCGCTTTGCCAGCGCCTCGAAATCCTCGTCGGTCAGCGTCTTTTCGACCGGCTGGATCGATACTTCAATGGCGATCGATTTCTTGGCTGCGCCGAGTGCGGCACCTTCGAAAACATCGAAGACCGAGACGTTGGTGATCAGTTTCCTGTCGGCGGCACTGGCTGCGCGGGTCAGTGTGCCGGCTTCGACCGCCTTGTCGACGACGAAGGCGAAATCGCGCTTGACCGCCTGGAAGGCGGACAGTTCCAGTCTCGGCTTGGTCCGCGTCGGCTTGGCCTTCGGCTCGGGCACGGCATCGACGAAAACCTCGAAGCCGCAGAGCGGCCCGGAGACGTCCAGTTCCTCCAGCGTCTTCGGGTGGAATTCGCCGAACGTGCCGAGAACGACTTTAGGCCCGAGCTTGATCGTGCCGGAACGGCCGGGATGATACCAGGCCGGGCCGCCGGCCTCGATCTGCAGCCGGTCGACCGGCGCGCCGCAGGCTTCAAGTGCTGCGATCGCGTCGGCTTTGGCGTCGAACACCCCGACCGAACCGGCATTGCCGGCCCAATGACGGCCGGAACCGTCGAGCTTGGCCGTGCCGCGCCGCACGCCGGCGGCGACGCGCCGCTGCTGGTCGGCCGCATCGCCCTCATAGGTGCCGGACACTTCGAACAGCGCGACATCGCCGATGCCCTTGTCGGCATTGCGCTGCGCGGCGGCGATCAGGCCCGGCAGCAGCGATGGCCGCATGTCGGACATGTCGGCAGCGATCGGGTTGGCGAGCTTGAGTGCTGTCTGGCCGCCGCCGAACAGTTCGGCATGTTTTGCCGGAATGAACGACCAGGTGACGGCCTCCATCATGCCGCGCACCGCCAGCGCCCGCTTGGCAGCGCGGGTGCGGACCTGCAGCGTCGTCAGGATTTTTGCGTTGACCGCATCGTGAGAACCAAGCGGCTGCGGAGCGATGTTGTCGACGCCATGGATGCGCATCACCTCCTCGACCAGGTCGGCCTTGCCATCGACGTCCGGCCGCCACGACGGCACCGCCACATTGACGACATCGCCCGCGCCTTGCGGCTTGAAGCCGAGGCGCGAAAGGATGTCGAGGCTCTCGTCCCTGGGCACCTCTATGCCGGTCAGCCGCTTCACTTCCGACAGTGGGAAGGACACGATCTTGGGTTTGTGGCCGCCATAGCCGGCCACCTCGATTTCGGTCGGCGTGCCGCCGCAGAAATCCAGCACCAGCTTGGTCGCCAGTTCCACGCCTGGCACCATGAATTCAGGGTCGACGCCGCGCTCGAAGCGGTAGCGTGCATCGCTGATGATGCCGAGCGTGCGGCCGGTGCGGGCCGTGGTGATCGGATCCCAAAGTGCGGATTCGATCAGCACGTCGGTGGTGTTCTCGTCACAGCCGGAATGCTCGCCGCCCATGATGCCGGCGATGGATTCGACGCCGTCCTGGTCTGCTATCACGCACATGTCAGGCGTCAGCGTGTATTCGCGGCCGTCGAGCGCCAGCACCTTTTCGCCGTCGCGCGCCCGGCGCACGGTAAGGTTGCCGGCGACCTTGTTCGCGTCGAACACATGCAAGGGCCGGCCGCGATCGAAGGTGACGAAATTGGTGATGTCGACCAGCGCGCTGATCGGCCGAAGCCCAATGGCGATCAGCCTTTGCTGCAGCCATTTCGGCGACGGGCGGTTTTTCACGCCGCGCACCAGGCGCAGCGCAAAACCGGGGCAGAGCTCCGGCGCCTCGATCGTCACCTTGACCGGGCACATGCCGCTGCCGGCATGCGGCATGATTGCTCCGCCGACGAGTCGGCCGAGGCCGCTGGCCGCCAGATCGCGAGCGATGCCGTAGACACTGGTCGCATCCGGCCGGTTCGGCGTCAAATTGATCTCGATCAACGGGTCGTCGAGATGCGCATAGGCGGCGAAGCTGGTGCCGACCGGCGCATCCTCCGGCAGATCGATGATGCCGTCATGCTCGTCGGACAATTCCAGCTCGCGCTCGGAGCACATCATGCCGTGGCTTTCGACGCCCCTGATCTTGCCGACCGTCAGCGTCACGTCGATGCCGGGAATATAGACGCCGGGTGCTGCAAAGGCGCCGATCAGGCCCGCGCGGGCGTTCGGCGCTCCACACACAACCTTCACGGGGGCCTTGCCGTCGCCGGTATCGACCGTCAGCACGCGCAACCGATCGGCGTCGGGGTGCTGCACCGCCGTCAGCACCTTGGCGATGACGAAGGGTTTTAGGCTCGATCTGTCGTCGACATGCTCGACTTCGAGGCCGATCGAGGTCAGCCGCTCGACGATCTCGGCCAGCGAGGCGTCGGTCTCGAGGTGATCCTTGAGCCAGGAGAGGGTGAATTTCATAACCGTGTTCCGTCTGGTCTGGGTACGCTGGTCTTCAAATGGCGCGGCAGCGCGTCGGGCATGTGCAGGAAGGGAAGCTGCTCGCGCACATGGGCGTGGTGGGTCGGCCTGAAATAGGCCGGCATGTCCATGGCGCCGAGCATGAAATAGATGTGGTCGGCCAGCCGCTCGTCGACATAGGCGATCGGCGAGCCGCAGATACCGCAAAAGGAGCGCGTCACCGGCCCGTTCTCGAACATCTTCAGCGCCTTGCCCGTGAAGGCGACCTGCTCGGTCAGGAAGCCGACGAAAGCCGACACCGGCGCGCCGCTGGCCCGCCGGCAATCGCCGCAATGGCAATAGCTGACATGGTGCGGCTCGGCCGAAGCCTCGAACCGCACGGCGCCGCAGCGGCAGCCGCCGGTGTGGGCCGCTGTCATGCGCTCAAGCCCCCGAATAGCGTCGGCATGTCGAGCGGCCGGAAACCGTAATGCGACAGCCAGCGCACATCGGCGTCGAAGAAGGCGCGCAGGTCCGGCATGCCGTATTTCAGCATGGCGATGCGATCGATGCCCATGCCCCAGGCAAAGCCCTGATATTCGTCGGGATCGAGCCCGCCATATCTCAGCACATTAGGGTGGACCATGCCGCAGCCGAGGATCTCCATCCAGTCGGAGCCTTCGCCGAAGCGCACCTCGCCCGGCCGCGAACGATCGCACTGGATGTCGACCTCCATGCTGGGTTCGGTGAACGGGAAGAAGCTCGGCCGGAAGCGCATCTTGACCTGCGGCACCTCGAAGAAGGCCTTGCAGAACTCCTCCAGCACCCATTTCATGTTGGCGACATTGGCTGATCTGTCGATCACCAGCCCTTCGACCTGATGAAACATCGGCGAGTGCGTGGCATCGGAATCCTGGCGGTAGGTTTTTCCGGGAATGACGATGCGGATCGGCGGCTTCTGCATCTCCATGGTGCGGATCTGCACCGGCGAGGTGTGGGTGCGCAAAAGCTTGCGCTCGCCCTTCTCGTCCGGCTGGAAGAAGAAGGTGTCGTGCATCTCGCGCGCCGGATGGCCTTCCGGGAAATTCAGCGCGGTGAAATTGTAATAATCGGTCTCGATATCGGGGCCTTCGGCGATGGCAAAGCCGAGATCGCCGAAGATCGCGGCAATCTCGTCGCTGACCTGGCTGATCGGATGGATGCGGCCGCGCTCGGCCGGCGATTGCCGCACCGGCAATGTGACGTCGACCTTTTCCGCCGCGAGCCGTGCGGCGATCGCCACGTCCTTCAGTTCGGCGCGCCGCGCGGTAAGCGCCTCGGTGATGCGGTTCTTGAGGCCATTGATAGCCGGGCCCTTTATCTGGCGCTCTTCTGCGCTCATCGAGCCGAGCGTCTTCAGCATTTCGGAGATCGAGCCCTTCTTGCCGAGCGCTGAAACACGCACGGCTTCGATCGCCTGCTCGTCGGCGGCCGACGCAATGTCGCTCATCAGGGAATTTTCGAGAGTTTCCATGTCACTCATGTTTCAGGCCCGATTGGAGGCAAAGAAAAACCCGCGCCAGCCCTGCCAGCGCGGGTTTCCCAAATCAAGTGTCGAAGTGCTTGGGAAGGCGCTGGTTAGGCTACAGCGCTTTCAAAAGCGTTCGGCGTGGTGTTCTTGAGGTATTCGAGCGCTATCTTGGCCTTGGCCACAAGTGCGGCAAATGCCTGCGGCTCGTGGATGGCCATGTCCGACAGGATCTTGCGATCGATCTCGATGCCGGCCTTGTTGAGACCGTCGATGAAGCGGCCATAGGTCAGGCCATGCTCGTGGGTCGCGGCATTGATGCGCTGGATCCACAGAGCGCGGAACGAACGCTTGCGGTTCTTGCGGTCGCGGTAGGCATACTGCAGCGACTTTTCCACCGCCTGCTTGGCGATGCGAATGGTGTTCTTGCGGCGGCCATAAAAACCCTTGGCGGCTTTCAGGACCTTCTTGTGCTTGGCGTGCGAGGTGACGCCTCTTTTTACGCGTGCCATGTCATGATCTCCTTAAAACGTTGTCCAGCCCGAATGCCTTAGAGGCCGTTCGGCAGAAAATTCTTGATGACCTTCTTGCCATCCGGTTCAGCCAGAACCATCGTGCCGCGGGCATTTCGAATGAACTTGTTGGAACGCTTGATCATGCCGTGACGCTTGCCGGCCGCAGCCGACAGGACTTTACCCGTACCTGTGATCTTGAACCGCTTCTTGGCGGCTGACTTGGTCTTCATCTTGGGCATTTTGCTACTCCGTTATGTGCGCATCATCGCGCTTTTTGTTCGCTTCAGGCCGACCAAAGCCCGAAAAGCAAATGAAACCGCCACGGCATGCCCTGCCGGGCGGTTTTTGGGAACGGCGGTGCTATACGTCAAAGCGGGCCGGCGCGCAACACCTGCAAGGATGCGACGCTCTGTCCAGTGTCAGGTATTCCCATGACCTTATCCGAACTGGAGGTCAGCGCAGCAAAACCGGTTCCCACTTTGGCCGTCGCAGACCTTCGGTTCGGGATCTTGCCTATGGGAGACGGAAAAGCACCGGCAGTATGCCCGATAGTTGGGCGCCGTCGATCGATTCGAAAAACGGCAGGGCAACGAGGAATACCAGTCCGTCCAGCAGCGTCGTCCGCAGCAGGCGCGGCTTGAAGCTGCCGGTATCGCCTTCCTGATACAGCGAAAGCTTCGGGAAGAAGCGCGGCACCCGCGCCATATAGGTCTGGAATGGAGTTCCGAAGGCCTCCTTCAGGAACTTCTCTTCGCGCAGGATGACGACATGAAAGGCGGCGGCGCAAATCATCGCGAAGCCGATCGCCGCAGTGATCGAGCCCATCTGCGCGCCGACGCCGGCGGCAGCTATCGAGGAGAAGACATAGAGCGGATTGCGGGTGATCGAATAGGGTCCGCCGGTAACCACCTGGGAGGATTTGCGTCCGCCGATATAGAGCGTCGACCACAAGCGCCCGACAATGCCGAGAAAGATCAGCAGGACGCCGACCATTTCGATCGTTTCGTGCGGCACGCTTTCGGGAGGAAAAGCAGACTGGCCAAACAGCAGCGCTGCGAACATGACGACCACGAGGGCGGCAAGCACCATCCTGCGCGCGTGCTGATATCTGCCCAGCGCACGCTTGGCCTGCGCTTGTTCGGCCGGCGCCGATTTAGCTTCATTAAGCATGTCGGGAATCCGATCGTCGAGGAACTTCGCCAGCGATCGCAGCGTCTGGCCAAGAAACAGGCGCCCCGCCGATCGCCGGGACGCCTTGCAAGATGATTCAGGCGAATTTAATGCATGTCGCCCAAAAGCCTGCCCACGGGCTTCACCCGAGGTGCGCAGCGGTTTTGGGACAACGACGCGCGAGGAAAAGAAGCGAGAAGGCGGGTAGCATGTCCGCCTCCTTTGCCTGCCCATCCGGCTCAATACAGCCAGAAGAGGACGGGAATTACCCCGCTTTCCTGTCCGGACTCGATGAGTTCGAAAAACGGTATGGAAGCCACGAACATCAAGCCGTCGCGCAGCGTATGATTGAAGATGCGCGGTGTGAAGGTGACTTCGGCCTGATCGCGATAAAGCCGGGGATTGGGAAAAAACCGCGGCACGCGTGCGATGTAGTCCTTGTACGGCGCCCCGAGCACGGTCGTCAAATGCCGTTCCTCGCGCAGCGTGACGATGTAGAACGCGGCCGCGCACAAAACCGCCGACGCCACCGAGACGATCACGCTGCCGGTCTGGGCGCCGATGCCGGCGGCCGCTACGGTGGAGAAAAAATACAGCGGGTTGCGCATCACCGAATATGGGCCGGTAGCAACCACTTCGGCCGACTTGCGGCCGCCGATATAGAGGATCGACCAGAGCCGCCCGCCGATCCCGATCAATAGCAGGGCGATCCCGTACTGCCCCTCTATGCGTTCGTGGCCCAGTTCATCGTGCGTGGAGCCGCCGAAGATCAGCAAAGCGCAAAAAGCTCCGATCAGCAGTGCCAGCAGGACGCGCCGGCGCCGCTGATAGCGGCCCATTTCGTCGAACGACTTTTCAATCGGAGAACGTGCCGCAGCGGCCATGGGACAATCCTTTCGCCGCGAGGACCGGCAACCAGAATCCTTGTCGATGCAACTTGCGGAGAAATCATGGCGGAGACAAAAACAACAAAAGGCCGCCGAAGCGGCCTTTGCTTTTGACGGGATCGCTTTAGCGGGGCGCCAGCACCATCATCATCTGGCGGCCTTCGAGCTTCGGCTCAGCTTCGACCTTGGCGATCGGCGCCACTTCCTCGCGAACCTTGTTCAGAAGCTGCATGCCGAGTTCCATATGCGCCATCTCGCGGCCGCGAAAGCGCAATGTCAGCTTGACCTTGTCACCTTCCTCGAAAAACCGCCGGACCGCTTTCATCTTGGTCTCGTAATCATGGCTGTCGATGTTCGGGCGCATCTTGATCTCCTTGATCTCAATGACCTTCTGGTTCTTGCGCGCCTCAGCCGCCTTCTTCTGGTTGGCGTATTTCAGCTTGCCTAGATCGAGAATTTTTACGACGGGCGGCACTGCGTTGGGCGATATCTCGACCAGATCGAGCCCAGCCTCTTCGGCGAGCAGCAATGCGTCGTTGATGGAGACATCGCCATGGTTGTGGCCTTCGGCGTCGATAAGTTGGACCCGGGGAACCCGGATGTCACGGTTGGAGCGCGGGCCCTCCTTGGTGGGCGCCGTTGCTTTGAAAGGTCTGCGAATGGTCGTGGTCTCCTTGAGCCGTTTCGTTCAGGGTTTTCAATTCAGATTGCGAACGCGCCAATGTGGTGAGCGCGCGGCCGGAGTCAATAGCACAGCGTTCACAGGAAATCACCCTGTTCCCTGACTTCAGCCTGTACCAAACGAAGAAAGTTGCCGAGCACTTTTCGTTGAACCGCCAGCTGTGTCAAAAGACCTGCGTGAGGAGTGAGCCATGACCGCACCGGTTTTTATCGATGTCGACGGAACCAGCATTGCTGTCAGGCGCGCTGCGGGTGCCGCGCCAGGCATCGTCTGGCTCGGCGGCTACAAGTCGGACATGCTGGGCACCAAAGCCGAGAAGCTCGCGGAATGGGCGAGCGGACAAGGCCGGGCATTCCTGCGCCACGACTATTCCGGTCATGGCGAATCGGGCGGCGCCTTTGCCGATGGCACCGTCTCGAAATGGCTTTCGCAAAGCCTGGCTGTCTTCCACCATTTCACGCTAGGCAAGCAGATCCTGGTGGGCTCGTCGATGGGCGCATGGATCGCGTTGCGCATGGTCCAGGAATTGCGCCAAGAATTGCACAAATCGGGCGAGAACCGCATCGCCGGCCTGGTGCTTCTGGCGCCGGCGCCGGATTTCACCGCAGAGCTGGTCGAGCCGGCGCTGACCAAAGCGCAGAAGCGCGATCTTGCCAAAAAGGGTTATTTCGAGGAGCCGTCGGACTATTCGGCCGAGCCTTACATCTACACCCGTGCGCTGATCGAGGACGGCCGCAACAACCTGACAATGAACGGGCCGATCGACACCCACTGCCCCGTCCACATATTGCAAGGGCTGGCCGATGCAGACGTGCCGCCGAGCCATGCGCTGAAACTGGTCGGCCTGCTGCCGGCCGACGACGTCACGCTGTCGCTGATCCCCGACGGCGACCACCGCCTGTCGCGGCCTCAGGATCTCGACATGCTGGTGCGGGCGGTCGACGCCATGGTGCTGCAGGCAGGCTAAGAGACATGCGCATTCGTCGCGGCCGGCTGCAGCCCTCCTGGAATCCCTGTCTGCCGGCGGACGCGGATATCGTCAGAGGGATACGTGCTGCAACTAAAAAGCATTCAGCCGTTGCGGAATGTGTAAGCATATCCGTTGATGGCTGGAGCACCGCCGAGGTGGGCGTAGAGCACCTTGGATCCCTTGGGAAAATAACCCTTCTTCACGAGATCGATCGTGCCCTGCATGGATTTTCCCTCGTAAACCGGATCCGTGATCATGCCTTCGAGGCGCGCGCAGAGACGGATTGCTTCCTTCGTCTCCTGAGAGGGGACGCCGTAGACCGGGTAGGCATAATCCTCGATCAGGACGACATCATCCTCATTGAGCTCCTTGCCGAGTTCGACCAGCGTCGCGGTGTTCTGCGCAATGTTGAGTACCTGCGCCTTGGTCTGCGCCGGGGTGCAGGATGCGTCGATGCCGATCACGTTGCGTTCGCGGCCGTCCTTGGCGAAGCCGACCAGCATGCCAGCATGAGTTGAACCGGTGACGGTACAAACGACGATGTAGTCGAAGGCAAAGCCGAGTTCCTTCTCCTGCGCGCGGACCTCCTCGGCGAAGCCGACATAACCCAAGCCGCCATATTTATGCACCGAAGCCCCGGCCGGAATCGGATAAGGCTTGCCACCCTTCGCCTTCACATCCGCGATCGCCTGCTCCCAGCTTTCCCTAATTCCGATATCGAAGCCCTCATCGACCATCTGGACATCAGCGCCCATAATCCGGCTCAAAAGGATGTTGCCGACGCGATCGTAGATGGCATCTTCATGGGGTACCCAGCTTTCCTGCACGAGGCGGCATTTCATGCCGATCTTCGCCGCGACGGCCGCCACCATGCGCGTATGGTTGGATTGAACGCCGCCGATCGAGACCAGCGTGTCGGCGTTTGAGGCGATCGCGTCCGGGATGATGTATTCGAGCTTGCGCAATTTGTTGCCGCCGAAGGCGAGGCCGGAATTGCAATCCTCTCGCTTAGCGTAGAGATCGACCTTCCCGCCGAGGTGAGCGCCGAGCCGCTCCAGTTTCTCGATATGGGTCGGCCCGAAGGTGAGCGGATAGCGTTCGAATTTCTCGAGCATGAGAGTGCCCTCTCTTGTTCCTGTTCATTGCGATGTGATGCGGTGAACACTATCATCTTTGCCTTGAAAGGTGCTCTCAAAGATCGGACTTAAAATGTCCGAGGCATCGCCTAACAGCGCGGAATTGTCATATAGCTTCAATTTTCAACGCCAATATCGGAAGAATCTTCCATGCGAGCACCGCTCGACCGGATCGACCTGAAAATGTTGCGCCTGCTCCAGGACAACGGACGACTGACCAATGCAGAGCTGGCGCAGTCGGTCGCTGTCAGCCCGGCGACGTGCCACCGCCGCACGCAGCGCTTGTTCGATGAAGGCTACATCAGCCATGTCAGGGCGGTGGTGATACCGCAGAAGGTCGACAGAGGCGCGCTGGTGATGGTTGGCGTCGTCCTCGACCGCTCGACCCCGGAGAGTTTCGCGGATTTCGAGAAGGCCGTCGCGAAACTGAAATTCATCCTCGACTGCCATCTGGTGGCGGGCGACTTCGACTATTTTCTGAAGATCAGGGTCGGCGACATGGCGGATTTCAACCGAATTCACGGAGACCAGTTGATCGCATTGCCCGGCGTTCGCCAGACGAGAACCTTCTTCGTGATGAAAGAGGTCGTCGATAACGCACCCCTGGATTTTTGAAACGGACATCCGAAGCATCAAGTCAATGCACCGGCGCCGGACTTTCGCTGCAGAACCGTCGGCCACCTTGCTTGCCGGCCTGGTCGTTCTTTCCCTTGAATCGGTCAAAAAGCGATAACCATTTCAAATGCTTGTCCGGTTTTGGCTGCGACTGTCTTGAATAGCCGTTTTTCCCTTCCCATTTCGATTCCACGCAGCCGGGATTGGCTGTCTCCAACTGAAGGATTGGGAGAAAATGAACACATCTGCATTGATCCGTCCGGCTTGGACGCCGGCGACCATCGCACTGATGGTGATCGGCTTTATGGTGTTCTGGCCGCTCGGCCTCGCCATGCTCGCCTACATCATCTGGGGCGACCGGCTTGAAGGCTTCAAGCGCGACGTCAACCGCGCGACCGACGGCATCTTCGCCGGCTGCCGCCGCGGTTCCGACAGAGCGGCGCGCTGGGGCCACGGCTCCGCCCGCACCGGCAACGTTGCTTTCGACGACTGGCGCGAAAAGGAACTCGAGCGGCTCAACGAAGAGCGCCGCAAGCTCGACGAGATGCTGAGCGAGTTCGACGAATATGCCAGGGAATTGCGTCGCGCCAAGGACCAGGAAGAGTTCGACCGCTTCATGGCGAACCGCAACAAGTCGACATCGCCCACAACCGGCGGCCCCACAAGCGGCGGATCGACCGGCTCGACGGGGACTGGCAAACGGGGTGGCAAATCCACGCCAGGCTTACTGGACGAGTAAGGCACTTGCCCCGATAAATAATCAAACACGGCGTCGCGTCAGCGGCGCCGTTTCTTTTTTGTTCTATTCGTTTTCCTCGAATCACGTATCGTCCCGCCATGTCATTCGGCTTTTTCCGCAACCTGACCAAACCCAGGCCCGCCCCCGTCGTGGAGCGAGAGCATTGTGTTGCCGGCCGCACGCTGCCGCTCAAGATCGTCGAGAGCGACCGGGCGCGGCGCCTGACGCTGCGGATCGATTCCGGCGGCCGCGGCTTGCGCATCACCGTGCCGCCGGGCCTGCGCCGTGGCGAAGTGGAAAAATTCCTGGACCGCCACCAGGACTGGCTGGAGCAGCGGCTGGCCAAGGTGCCCAACCGGCCGCAGGTGCGGCCCGGCATCAAGATACCGGTGCGCGGCGTGCCACATCGCATTGTTCATGAGCCCTCGAAACGCGGTACCGTCACGCTGTCGTGCGACGAACGCGGTCCGCTCATGATCGTGCATGGCGAGCGCGTGCACCTGCCGCGCCGCATCGCCGATTTCCTCAAGCGCGAGGCCAAGCGCGAGATCGAGCGGTTGGTGGTCAAGCACACCGGGACGATCGGCAAGCGCGCCAAGGCGATCCGCTTCAAGGACACGTCGAGCCGTTGGGGATCGTGCACCTCCGACGGCAATCTGTCCTTCTCCTGGCGCATCATGATGGCGCCGCGACCGGTCATAAATTATCTCGTCGCGCATGAGGTGGCGCATCTCAAGGAAATGAACCACGGCCCGAAATTCTGGAAATTGTGCGAGCAGCTCTGCCCCGACACCGAGCGCTGCAAAGACTGGCTCAAGCGCAATGGCGGCGCGCTGCAAGCGATCATGTTCGAGTAGAATGCTTGTAGGGAGCGGAATAAAAACTGTAGCGATCCTTCGCGCCCCCTCTGTCCTGCCGGACATCTCCCCCACGAGGGGGGAGATTGCCAGCTTCAGCGTCTTGCTGACTCCTGCGACGGGTGGAGATTGGCGAAAGCCGGCGTGACGTCCGATCTCCCCCCAAGTGGGGGAGATGTCCGGCAGGACAGAGGAGGGCGCTGTCCCGCCGGCATCAATAGGTTCTGCACTGCCGGTCAGTCATCATTCGCCGCGTTCAACTCCTCAGGGCGCAGCCCCTCGTCGGTATGGCGCGGCCATGGCAGGAAGTCCTTCTTGAAGGCGTCATTGCTGAAATAGTCGAGCGCGCGGTGTGCCTCGGCGCCGTTGAAGGCGGCCTTGTCCATCAGATGAGCAATGACCTCGCGGGCCTGCGCGACCTTCTGCCTGAGTTGGGCGACGGTTTCGTCTGCCATGCTTGTTTGCTCCCGCCTGTACTATCTGAAGTAAGGTAGCGCGTTCCGCGCTGGTGGCAAACAGGATGCTTTTTCTCGACTCTTTTGCCGTTTCGTGCCAATCCCGCGGCATGGCGCTCGACATCAAGATATGCGGATTGAAGACCGACAAGGCGCTGGCCGCGGCATTGGCCGGCGGCGCCAGCCATGTCGGCTTTATTTTCTTTGCCAAAAGCCCGCGCTATGTCGAGCCGGCGGAAGCCGGCCGCTTGCGTGAAGCGGCAATCGGCAAGGCCAAGGCGGTTGCCGTGACGGTCCACGCCGGTGATGCGTTCCTGGATGAAATCGTCGAAAAAATGCGCCCGGACATGCTGCAGCTGCATGGCTCGGAAACGCCGGAGCGGGTGGCCGAGATCAAGGCCCGCTATGGCCTGCCGGTGATGAAGGCGCTGCCGGTCAGCGAGGCTGCCGACCTGGAGCGGATAAGACCCTTCGTCGGCATTGCCGACCGTTTCCTGTTCGACGCCAAGCCGCCGAAGGGTTCGGAACTGCCGGGCGGCAACGGCATTGCCTTCGACTGGCGCGTTCTGGCCGGCCTTGACGCAGGCGTCGATTACATGCTTTCCGGTGGGCTCAACGCCGCCAATATCGGCGATGCCTTTCGGCTTGCCAACCCGCCCGGACTAGACATTTCCTCGGGCGTGGAAAGCGCGCCAGGCGTCAAGGACCCGGCGCTGATCGAACAGTTTTTCCGGGCCGTCAGAGCCGCGCGGGATACCCGCGCAGCCTGAAGGATAGAACCCGGAGCATGTCTCGGAAAATAGGAAACCGGTTTTCCGACAAGGACAAGCTCCAACCAAGAAGTAGGAGATCGGCGATGAACAAGCCGGCGATACCCAATTCCTTCCGCACCGGACCCGACGAGCAGGGCATGTTCGGCATCTTCGGCGGTCGTTTCGTTGCCGAAACGTTGATGCCGCTGATCCTCGACCTCGAGCGGCACTGGAACGAGGTCAAGGACGATCCGGATTTCAAGGCCGAACTGACTGACCTTTCAACCCACTATGCCGGGCGGCCGTCGAAGCTTTATTTCGCCGAAGGCCTGACCAGGCATCTTCGCGAGGTTTCCTCGGCGAAGGGTCTTGGGGGCGGCGCAAAGGTCTATTTCAAGCGCGAGGATTTGAACCACACCGGCTCGCACAAGATCAACAACTGCCTCGGCCAGATCCTGCTGGCCAAGCGCATGGGCAAGAAGCGTATCATCGCCGAGACCGGCGCCGGCCAGCATGGCGTGGCGTCGGCCACCGTGGCGGCGCGTTTCGGCTTCCCGTGTGTCGTCTATATGGGCGCCACCGACGTCGCCCGGCAAAGCCCGAACGTCTTCCGGATGAAGCTGCTCGGCGCCGAGGTGCGGCCGGTCACTGCTGGTCACGGCACGCTCAAGGACGCCATGAACGAAGCTCTCCGGGATTGGGTGACCAATGTCGAGGACACCTATTACCTGATCGGCACTGCCGCCGGCCCGCACCCCTATCCGGAGCTGGTGCGCGACTTCCAGTCGGTGATCGGCATTGAGGCGCGCGCCCAGATCCTCGAACAGGAAGGCCGGCTGCCGGACACCATCATCGCCGCCGTCGGCGGCGGCTCGAACGCCATCGGCCTTTTTCACCCGTTCCTCGACGACCGCAGCGTAAAGATCATCGGCATCGAGGCCGGCGGCCGCGGCCTCGACGGCATCGAACATTGCGCCTCGATGAACGCCGGCGCGCCCGGCGTGCTGCACGGCAACCGCACCTATCTCCTGCAGAACGCCGACGGGCAGATCATGGACGGCCATTCGATTTCGGCCGGCCTCGATTATCCGGGCGTCGGGCCGGAGCATTCCTGGCTGCGCGACAGTGGCCGCGTCGACTATGTGCCTGTTCTCGACGACGAGGCGCTGGAGGCGTTCCAGCTGACGACGCGCGTCGAAGGCATCATTCCGGCGCTCGAATCCGCCCATGCCATTGCGCATGCGGTGAAAATCGTACCCGCCATGGACAAGGACCAGATCGTCATCGTCAACCTGTCCGGCCGCGGCGACAAGGATGTGCATACGGTGGCCAATATGCTGGGCATGGAGATCTGATCATGACCACCCGCATCGACCGACGCATGGCCAAGCTGAAGGCCGAAGGCCGCCCGGCGCTTGTCACCTATTTCATGAGCGGCGACCCGGACTATGACACCGCTTTGTCGATCATGAAGGCGCTACCCACGGCAGGCGCCGACATCATCGAAATGGGCATGCCGTTTTCCGATCCGATGGCCGACGGCCCGGCGATCCAGGCGGCCGGCCTGCGCGCGCTGAAAGGCGGCCAGACGCTGGTCAAGACGCTGAGGATGGCTTCTGAATTCCGCGCCACCGACGATGAAACCCCGATCGTTTTGATGGGCTACTACAATCCGATCTACATCCACGGCGTCGACCGCTTCCTCAGGGATGCGCTGGCCAGCGGCATCGACGGGCTGATCGTCGTCGACCTGCCGCCGGAAATGGATGAGGAGCTTTGCATTCCGGCGCTGAAGGCCGGCATTAATTTCATCCGGCTGGCGACGCCGACCACCGACGACAAGCGGCTGCCCAAGGTGCTGCAAAATACCTCCGGCTTCGTCTATTACGTGTCGATGACCGGCATCACCGGCTCGGCGCTTGCCGACACCGGCAAGGTGGCGGCGGCGGTGAGGCGCATCAAGGGCCATACCGACCTGCCGGTCTGCGTCGGCTTCGGCGTCAAGACCGCCGAGCAGGCGCGCATCATCGGAGCGTCGGCCGACGGCGTCGTCGTCGGCACCGCGATCGTCAATGCCGTCGCCAATGTTCTGGGGCCGAAGGGTGAAAAGACCGCCGACCCGGCCGAGGCGGTCGCCACGCTGGTCAGCGGGCTTTCGCAAGGCGTGCGCGCGGCCCGCCTTGCTGCCGCCGAATAGTCTTGATCTTCTGGTTGACCATGATCTCCAGTGAAAACCGGTTTCCACTTTTCGGGATCATGGTCTAACTCTTCGTCAGGACAGGAGCCGACGCGATGAACTGGATCACCAATTACGTTCGCCCGAAGATCAATTCGATGCTCGGCCGGCGCACCGACATGCCTGAGAACCTCTGGATCAAGGATCCGGAGACCGGCGAGATGGTCTTCCACAAGGACCTGGAGCAGAACCAGTTCGTCATCCCGTCCTCGGGCCACCACATGAAGATCTCGGCCAAAGAGCGGCTGAGATTCTTCTTCGACGACGGCAAGTACGAGATGCTCGAAAACCCCAAGGTGGTGCAGGATCCGCTGAAATTCCGCGACGAGAAGCGCTACACCGACCGGCTGAAGGACGCCAAGGCCAAGACCGGGCTGGAGGACGCGATCATCAATGCGCTGGGCACCGTCGAGGGCCTGCCGGTGGTGGTGACCGTGCAGGACTTCGCCTTCATGGGTGGCTCGCTCGGCATGGCCGCCGGCGACGCCATCGTTCGTGGCTTCGAGGTCGCAGTGCAACGCAAGCGGCCGCTGATCCTGTTCGCGGCATCCGGCGGCGCCCGCATGCAGGAAGGCATCCTGTCGCTCATGCAATTGCCGAGAACCACGATCGGCGTCGATCGACTGAAGGAAGCCGGTCTTCCCTATATTGTCGTCCTGACCAACCCGACCACCGGCGGCGTCACCGCCTCTTACGCCATGCTGGGCGACGTGCACATCGCCGAACCCGGCGCGCTGATCGGCTTTGCCGGGCCGCGCGTCATCGAGCAGACCATCCGGGAAAAACTGCCCGACGGCTTCCAGCGCTCCGAGTATCTGATGGAGCACGGCATGGTCGACATGGTGGTGTCGCGGCTGGAGATGCGCCAGACGATCGCGCGGCTCCTGAAAATGCTGCTCAAGCTGCCGGAAGAAGAAAAGCCGCTGGAGCCGGAAATCCTGCCGCCGATCGCGCTCCCGGCGGAAGCACGCCCGCAAGCCTGACGCGACATCCGTCGTCGCTAACCGCGATTGCGCGCCATCTGTGGCGCTGTAGCATCTTGATTTCGCGCATGATCCTTTCCGAAAATCGATTTTCGATTTTCGGGGTCATGCGCTAGGATTCTCCCATGACCACGCTTGCCGCCGACCGCGAAATCGAAAGCCTGATGTCGCTTCATCCGAAGGGCTTCGATCTTTCGCTCGACCGCATTTCGCGGCTGCTGGAGCGGCTTGGCAAGCCGCAGGACCATCTGCCGCCGGTCATCCATATCGCCGGCACCAACGGCAAGGGCTCCTGCGCCGCGTTTTCGCGGGCGCTGCTCGAAGCGTCCGGCCACCGCGTCCATGTCCACACATCGCCACATCTGGTGAACTGGCATGAGCGCTACCGGCTGGCCGCCGATGGCGGCGGCAGGCTGGTCGAAGACAAGGTCTTCGCCGACGCCATCGCCCGCGTCGCCAAAGCCAATGAAGGCCAGAAGATCACCGTCTTCGAAATCCTCACCGCCGTCACCTTCCTGCTGTTTTCCGAACATCCGGCAGATGCCGTCATCATCGAGGTCGGTCTCGGCGGCCGCTTCGACGCCACCAATGTCATCAGCGAGCCGGCGGTGTCGGTGATCATGCCGGTCTCGCTCGACCACGAATCCTATCTCGGCGACCGTGTCGAACTGATCGCCGCCGAAAAGGCCGGCATCATCAAAGCCGGTTGCCCGGTGGTCATCGGCGCGCAGGAAAGCGAGACGGCGCTGCAGGTGCTTATCGAAACCGCCGAGCGGCTCGACTGTGCCGCCTTCGTCTATGGCCAGGATTTCCTCGCCTTCGAGGAAAACGGCCGGATGGTTTATCAGGACGAAGACGGGCTGATGGACCTGTCGCCACCGCGCCTGCCGGGGCGCCACCAGTTCGCCAATGCGGCGGCGGCTATTGCGGCAGTCAAGGCGGCGGGCTTCGAGATCAGCCATCGCGTCGCCGACAAGGCGATGGCCAAAGTCACCTGGCCGGGGCGGATGCAAAAATTACCGCAAGGCAGGCTGACGGAACTGGCGCCAAAGGGCGCCGACATCTGGCTCGACGGCGGCCACAATCCAGGCGCCGGCGTGGTCGTCGCCGAGGCATTGGCCGAGCAGGAGGAAAAGAACCCGCGGCCGCTGTTCCTGATTTCCGGCATGATCAACACCAAGGACCAGAGCGGCTATTTCCGCGCCTTCAAGGGCCTGGTGCGGCATGTCTACACGGTACCAGTGAGCCTCAGCGAGGCCAGCGTGCCGAATGACGAACTGGCGATCCGCGCCGTCGAGGCCGGCCTGTCGGCCGAACCGGTGAGCTCCGTCGCCAACGCGCTGATGCTGCTGCGCGACACGTGGGACGGACCGCCGCCGCGCATCCTGATCAGCGGCTCGCTCTATCTGGCCGGCGCAGTGCTGGCCGAAAACGGCACGCCGCCGGTCTGAGGCGCTGGTTCACCAGGCCACGATGACGCCGGATTTCGTCAGATCACCGCGAGGAGCCAGTCATGATCAAGGTAAAGCAGCTCGCTCACGTTTGCATCTTCGCGGATGACCTCGAAGTGACGCGAAGCTTCTATCGGGACGTCCTCGGCATGGACACCCAGTTCAACTTCCTGCGCGACGGCAAGATTTTCGGTTTCTACCTCAATTGCGGCAGCCGCAGCCACATCGAGGTGTTCCAGAAAGATGAGGCCAGCTATAGCGACTTGAACCAGATCAACCACTTCTGCCTCGAAGTGGAAAACATTGACGCCGCGATCGCCCACGTAAGGTCGAAAGGCGTTGATATCACTTCAAAGAAACACGCGTGCGATGATACCTACCAGGCATGGATTCGCGATCCTAACGACGTGAAGATAGAACTGTTTGAATATACCGAGAAAAGTGCACAGTTCGTCGGAGGCGATCGTATCGCGGATTGGTGACCGCGCCTCCAGCCCTGGCGGCCTGAGACGGCCTTGGTGGATTACTTCAGCTCGATCTCGATGAAGGCGTACTCGCCTTCATTAGCATTGATGACGTCATGCTCCACGCCCTCCTTGCGGAAATAGGGCGCCCCCTTCTTCATTTCGGCGAAGGATTCGCCGTCCTTGGTCAGGAGCTTGAGCTTGCCGTCCATCAGCGGCACGATGACATAATCGTGGCCATGACGGTGCCAGCCGGTGTTGTCGCCTGGGGCGAAGCGGTATTCGGTGACGATGACGCGCTCATTGTCGATGAAGACGGTGGCCTTGGCGGATCCGGTCATGTCGTTCTCCTGCTTTAAGCCAGACAAGAGCATGAGGCGGCAAGTGGCGAGTGCCAGGGCGGACCAGCGCATGACCCAGAAAATCGGATTCGATTTTCTGGGTCATGCGCAAGATCAAGTCCTACAGCGTCCTTTGCGCGTCCAAGAGGACGCGCGGCGCTGTAGATGACGCCACGAAAAAGCCCGGCGCGAGGCCGGGCTTGAATGCAGAGATTCAGGGTCGGATCAAGCGAGATTGCCATTGATCCAGTGCGACAGCGCTGTCTTCGGCGCGGCGCCGACCTTCATGTCGGCCATTTCGCCGCCCTTGAAGATCATCAGCGTCGGGATCGAACGCACGCCGAACTGCGCGGCAAGCTCGGGATTCTCGTCAATATTGAGCTTGGCAATCTTGACCTTGCTGCCGAGTTCGATGGCGATGTCTTCCAGCGCCGGCGCGATCATCTTGCACGGCCCGCACCACTCCGCCCAGAAATCGACCACGACCGGCTCCTTGGCATCAAGCACATCGGTCTGGAAATTGCTCTTGTCGACCTTGACGGTGGCCATGCGAAAATCCTTTCGAGAGTTATTGTCGCACCAAATGTGGTGGTGGTCGCGCCCTTCTTCAAGCAGCTGTTGTGTCACGCTCCCGTGAGTCGGGCAAGGGCGTCGTCCATGACCACCGGCGGCAGCTCGATCAGCCGCGGCGCTTCCGTGAACAGCAGCGCCGCCGAGACCTCATGCCGGGGATAAAGCGGCTGGAGCAGCGCGCGATAGAGCGCGAGTTGCAGGACATAGGCCGGTGGAACGTCCGACAGGATTGCAGGCGCCGGCCGGTTGGTCTTGTAGTCGACGATCGACACCTTGCCTGATGTGACCGCCAGCCGGTCGATCTTGCCGGAGATCGAGCGCAGCTTGCCCTTGACCTCCAGGCTGCCCATGACCGCGACTTCAGCGCGTGAATTCGGCGCAAACAGCTGATCGAAACGGCTGTCGGCAAGGATCGCTGCCACCGAGGCCAAGGCCTTGTCGCGCTCGGTTTCAGGCCATTGCGCCCCGGCGCACCTGAGATAGCGCTCAGCGGCATCGCGGCGTTCGGCCTCCGCAATGCCGGGCAGCATCTGCAACAATTTGTGCAGCGCCAGCCCCCGCATCACGGCAAAGCCAGGCTCCGCCTCGGTGTCCAGCACCGGCGAGCCGGTGTCGATTACCGCTTCCCTGGCCTCGTCGATCAATGCCGAGGCACCGGACGGCGACAGCGGCCGCGGCAGATCCTCGAACGGCGGCAAGGGCTGGAACAGGGTCTTCGGCAACGGCTCGAACTGTAGCGTCTGCCGCGCCTCTTCGGCGGCCGCCAGTGCGACGGGCGGCAATTTTGTCACGTGAAAGCGATGCACGGTCTCGCCGGTGGCGGGGTGCTGCCGCTCGATGCTTTCGCGGGCGCCGACCAGCGCGCGGCTGACGATCGAATGCCAGGTGCCGGCGTTCGGTGCCCGCTTGCCGTGATAGCCGCAGACGATCAGCCGGTCCTCGGCGCGGGTCATGCCGACATAGAGCAGCCGGCGGTATTCGTCGTCGGCCAGCTCGCGAGCGCGGACCGAAGCGGCCCGCGAAAATCCATTGGCGACATCGCTGGCCGAGCGCCAGAGATAGCCCTTGCCGTCCCAATGGTCGCCCGAGCCATCGAACGGCATCAGTCTCGGCAGATGCTGGTCGCTAAACGGTGCCGAGCCACCATCGACCAGGAACACGACAGGCGCCTCCAGGCCCTTGGCGGCATGCACGGTCATGACGCGAACCTCGTCGCGGGTCTGGTCCATTTCACGCTTGATCTCGGGGCCGGCATTTTCCAGCGTCGACAGGAAGGATTCCAGTCCCGGCAGGCCGGTCCGTTCCTCGGCCAGGCAGAAGCTCAGGAACTCATCGAGGATGTCGCCGGCTTCCGGCCCGAGCCGCGCGATCATCTTCTTGCGCAGGCCGTCGCGGGCGAGAGCCCCGGCATAGAATTCGAACACCGGCTTGAATGCGGCCTCATCAGACCATGTGTCGAGTTGGGCAACGATTGCGGCCAAGGCGGCGCTTTCGCCGGCTTGCTGCCTGAGCGAAGCGATCACTGAGAGGCCGGACGGCCGCTCGCCGGCGAGCGCGAAAAGCATCTCTTCCGAAATATCGAAAATCGGGCTGCGCAGCACGGCGGCAAGCGACAGATCGTCCTCAGGCTGGACAAGAAAGTGGCCGAGCGCGATCAGGTCCTTTACCGCGATATGGCCGGGCAGGCTGAGCCGGTCGGCGCCTGCGACCGGTATGTCGCGGCGCTTCAGTGCGCGCGTCAGCGCATGGACGAAACGATCGCGCTTGCGCACCAGCACCAGCACATCGCCGGGCCGAAGCTTCTTGCCGCGGCCTTCGATGATCTCGCCGGCGCCGATCCAGCCGGCAATGGTCGCCGCGACGTTTTCGGCGACACGCACCGCCGGCGCATGGGCGTGGTCGACGGCTTGTGTCCAGTCGTCGGGTTCGTCGACGACGTCGGCACCGATCGACGGCCAGACCTCGACATAGCCCGGCGCATCGGTACGGATCGCCTTGTGGTTCAGCGGATCGGGATCGTGGCTGATGCCGCGCCGCACGACCGGGTCGGCAAAGACACGGTCCACCGCCGCAAGCACGTCGTCGGTCGAGCGGAAGGACCAGGTCAACTTGAGATCGGCGAAGGCGGCGTTGGCGTCGCGCACCCTTCCGGAAAACAGCAGCCTTGAGTCGGCGAAGGAATCGGGCGCCGCTCCTTGAAAGGAATAGATCGACTGCTTTTCATCGCCGACGGCAAACACCGTGCGGTGAACATTGTCGCGCGCGCCGAGCCCGGCAAAGAATTCCTCGGCCAGCCGCTTCACCACCTCCCACTGGTCGGGACTGGTGTCCTGCGCCTCGTCGAGCAGGATATGGTCGATGCCTTGGTCGAGCTTGTATTGCACCCAAGGGCCGGCGTCGGGCCGCGCCAGAAGATTGACCGTTCGGGTGATGAGGTCGTTGAAGTCGAGGAAGCCGCGGGCGCGCTTCAAATGCTCGTAGCGGGCGATCAGCCAGTCGGCGATGGTCAGCGCGGCAAGTGTGCCCTCGACCATCCTGAACAAGGCCAATCGATCGGAGATTTCGAGGATGGCATCGGCCGCCGCCTGATAGCGCTCGGCAAGATCCGGCAATCGGTCGAGCAACGCTTTCTTGAACGTCTTTGCCGGCTCATAAGGCTCGCCATCCGCCCGCAGGAAGGCTTTTGCCAGCAATTGCAGCCGGCGAACCGGATCATTCTCGGCGAAGGCAAGATGGGCGTAGGGCAGCAAATTGTTCAGCACGATGCGGGCATCGGCGGCTTCGGCAGCGCGGGCAAAGGTGACGAAATAGTCCGGCAGGAAGCCCGGCAGCGGCCAGACGGACGCCGCCAGGCCTTCGGCGGTAATGCCGGCACGAAACCTAAACTCGTCGAAGAGCGCCCGGAAACCATCGCCGCCGGCCGCGCTGATGAAGGCGCGCAAGCCGTCGCGCTTGCGCACGATCTCGGTCAGCAACGCGTCGAGCCCATGTTCGCCGCCGCGCTCCAGAATGGTGGCGAATGCCTCGGCCAGTCCTGCATCGCCGGCGGCCGTGCCCGAGATCATGTCACGGCGGGCGGCGGCGAAGAGCGACGCCTCCATCTGCGGATCGAGCATTTCGAAATGGGCCGGTATGTTGGCCTCTAGCGGAAACTGGTGCAGCACCGATTCGCAGAAAGCGTGGACGGTCTGGATCTTCAGCCCGCCCGGTGTCTCCAGCGCCTCGGCGAACAGCCGGCGGGCGCGGCGCATGGTTTCGCGATCGGGTTGGCGACCGTCCAGCGCCGCTATCTTAGTTGCCAGTTCGGCGTCGCCAAGCGCCGTCCATTCGGACAGCGTCGAAAACACCCGGTTCGACATATTGGCGGCGGCGGCGCGGGTGTAGGTCAGGCACAGGATCTTCGATGGATCGGTGCCGCGCAGCAAGAGCCTGATGACGCGCTGGGCCAGCACATGGGTCTTGCCCGATCCGGCATTGGCCGACACCCAGGCGGAATTTTTCGGGTCGGAGGCGCTTGCCTGGCTGGCGGCGGTGTCGGTCGGGATGGGATAGGCCTTCTTCATGCCTCCCCTCCTTCGTCGTCGGCGTCGCCGCCGGCGGACCATTCGAGCACGCGGGCGAGATGGTCGTAATCGCCGTCGGTCTCGCCCTCGCGGAACGGCAGCGCGCGTGACAAATAGCCGGTCGTCGGGTCGGCATAATGGATCAGCAGTTTTTCGAGCCGCGCCCAGGCCTCCTCGGCGAGATCGGCGGCGGTTCGCGGCTTGCGGTTGTATTCGAGGATGGATTCCTCGAATACCTCGCCGTTCGGCTTCAGCCTGATGAAGGCCAGCTGCGACGGCTCGCGCGCGCCAAGCCCTTTGAAGGCGCCGCGCCTGAGCAGCGCGCCCTCGAGCGCCAATTGCGGCGAAAGCAGCGTATGGGCCTGCGCCTTGGACGGCGAGGAGCCGGTTTTGTAGTCCAGGATGTCAGCCATGCCGCCAGCCAGGAGATCGACGCGATCGGCATAGCCGGACAGCGTCACGCCGGACTGGCCGACGCCGGTTTTCTCGGCGCGCTCCTCGGCGTGGCGCCGTGTCACGGCGAAGGCGCGGCCGCGCTCCCATTTGATGATGCCGGCGGCGAGCTTTTCGAAGCGTGGCCACCACACCGCCTCGACATCGGGAGGAAGGGCCGCCTCGGCAAAGCATTGGCGGCCGGCGGCGATGAGGCCGTCCAGCGCCTCCGGCACAAGCGGATCGGCCACTGTCCGCGAGAAAATATGCAGGATGGCGTGAAACAGCGTGCCGCGCTCGGCGGCGCCCGGGTCGCGGATGACCGAATCGAGCGGCATCAGGCCAAGAATCCTCCTGGCATAGACTGCGTAAGGGTCGCGCCGCAGCGTCTCGATCTCGGTGACGGAGAAATGCTGAGGCCGCACAGTCAGCGGCGGCTTCGGCTGCGGTCGCGGCGCGAAGTCTCTTCTTTCGCCGGCATCGATCGCACGGGCCCAGGACAGGAATTCATCGCCACGCCGGCGAAGCACCGCCGCATGGTCCTTGCCGATGAAGGTCAGGAGGCGCTGCAGCCAGCGCGACGGCACCGCCGGCGCGTCGCCCGAGCGGGCGGAGCGCGCCAGCACCACTTTCTTCGCGCCCATCGCCATCTGGAAATCATGGGCGGCCAAGCCGATGCGCCGTTCGGGCGGTTCGAGATCGATGCCGGTCTTCATCAGCCGCGACATGAAGCGGTCGCTTTCCGGCTTGCGCGGCCACACGCCCTCGTTGAGCCCGCCAATGACCAGCGTGTCGACGTTCTGCAACCGGGCTTCCAGCGCACCCCAGATGGCGATGTTCCTGTCGGTGCCTTGTGCCGGCTTGACGGTTTCGGGCGCGATCAGCGCCTCCATCACGTCAGGCCATTCGTCCGCCGCGAAGCAGAACGACGCCGAGGCAGCGACCAGCCCGCGCAAGAGCTCGGCGAGCTTTTCACCGGCGTCGCCGGCATAGAGCTCGCTCAGGCTGCCATCCGCGGTGCGGCCAAGACTTTCGAGCGCGACGACACTGGCCCGGGTCAATTCGGCAAGATCGGTTTCGGCTTGACTGCGAAAGGCGATCAGCGGCGCCAGCGCGGCGGCAAGGCGGATGAGCAATTCGCGGGCGCCCTCGATGTTTCGCACAGTCAGGCGGGAAAACCAGAACGGCGGGCGGGCATCGCCCAGGCTGATGAGACGGATCTCGAAGAGCTCAGGCAGCGATGCAATGTCGGGGCGGCCGGTGCCGCCGCGCAGCGCCACCAGTTCGATGATCTCCGCCGCATGACGGACGCTTGCGCGTTCCAGGCCGAGGCCAAGCAGCGGGTGCTTGAGCAGCGACAGCAGGGCGACCGGATCGCCGGGCCGGAACGCGGCCTGAAGCGCCAGCCTGAGCAGGCCAGCGGCAGGCGTGTTGATGAGCGGGGTGCCACCCGAATCGTCGGCGACGACACCAAACCGCAAGAGCTCGACTGAGACGCGCCGCGCCAGGGCGCGGTCGCCGGTGACGAGTGCGGCGCGCTGGCCGGGCTGTTCGACGGCTCGTTTGAGCGCGACGGCGATCGCTACGGCTTCGTCGCGTTCGCCGGCGGCTTCGAGAAGCGTCACGTCGACGAAGGCGTCAATGATGTCACCGGCGGCGAAACCGGCGCGCGTCTCGGCCCACAGCTCAGTGGTTTCGGCAGGCCGCAGCGCCTCGCCGACAAGGGCGGCGCGCAGCGTGAGCGGCCTTTTGGCAATGGCGATCTCCTCGACATCGCCGCGCAGCACGCCGATCTTGCCGATCAGTTTTGCCAGGCCGTATTGCGGATGGCCGAGCAAGGCCGGCCGCGCGCCGGGCGCCGCAATTGCCTGGAATGACGGCTCATCCAGCATCAGGTCGAGGCCGGGCAGCACGACCGCGCCGCTGGGCAGGCCGGCGATCACCGCAAGCAGTTCGGCGGTGGCGGGAATAGACCCGGTGGAGCCGGCGGCGATCACCGGTCCGGCCGGCGGATTGCGCTTCAGCCGTGCTGCTTCCAGCCTTATCAGCGCATTGCGATGCGCGGCCGGGTTGGAGCGATTGCGTTCCTCGAGGAGGTTGGGCCAGTTTTCGGTGACGATGCTCAGGAAATCGAGCGTCACTTGCCACCAGCCGGCGAGGTTGCCGGTCACCAGATCGGCGAGCTTGGTCCAGTCCGTACCTTCCGTCTCGATCTCGTCCATCAGCCGAGCCAGGTCGCGCGCCAGCCAGATGGCGTCGGCGGCGGAGGCCGGCACGACGATCTCTTCGTCGAAAAGTGCCGCGACATGCGCCGGCAGGCGGCGTTTCCAGGCGCGGACCAGCGGCGCCAGCAGCAGCAGGCGCTCGATCGCGGCGATCGGCGGTGCGAGCTCGATGGCGGCCGACGCGTCGGCCTCGAATGAAGCTTCGTCCTCGTCGAACTCGCCGAGCGGGCGGATGACCGGCAGAATCGCCGAGCGGCCGCCGAGACGGTCGACGAATACGCCGCGCAGCGCCCGTGCGGCTCGGCGCGTCGGCACGTAGATGGTGGCGTCGGCCAGCGCCAGCGGGTCGCCGTCGAAGCTGAAACCGGAAACGAGGCGCCCTGACAGCAGGGCCTCGGCCAGCGTCGGCAGAAACGGCGCTCCGGGCGGGATCGAGAAAACGCGGCGGGAGCCGCTCATTTCAACTCGGTGAGAGCGCTGGTCAACTCGGTAAGAGTGCCGGGCGACTCAGCAAGAGCGGTGGCAACGGCCGCTTCCGCAAGCGGAATGGCGTCGGGCGTGCCGACGGTGATCCAATGGCCGTGCATCACCATGCCGTACAGGCGGCCGGCTGCGATGGCCGCATCGAAATAGGCGTTGAGCGAGTGTGGGCCGGCCGGCGCATCCTTGAAAAGCCTGGGATGGACGATCGCCGCGCCCGCATAGATCAGGCCTGTCGGGTCACCTTTCGAACGCCGCAAGGCGCCGTCCGGCGCCATTAGGAAATCGGTGCCGCCGCTGTGTCCGGTTGCTGACTGGGGGTCCGCGAGCATCAGCAGAATATCCATTCTCGCCGCGTCCCATGCAAGGGCGAGGCGGGCAAGGTTGGGCACGCCGCTATCGATCCAGAAGGTGTCGGCATTGACGATGTAAAAGGGAGCCCCTCCCAGTTCCGGCAAAGCATGGACGATACCGCCGGCGGAATCGAGCAGTCTTTCGCTTTCGTCGGAAATGACGACGCGCGGCGCGCGGCGCGCGGCGACGTGGGCGACGATCTGCTCGGGAAAATAATGGACGTTGACCATGGCCTTGTCGACGCCGGCACGAGTCAGGCTGTCCAGACTCCAGTCGAGCAATGTCTTGCCTGATATCTTGACCAGCGGTTTCGGCATTGTGTCGGTGATTGGCCGCATGCGCTTTCCCAGCCCGGCGGCAAGCACCATTGCGGTTTTGGGGCGTGTTGTCACAGCGGCCGTTCCTCCAGCAAGCCATGGACTGTGTAGAAATCCCGCAAGCTGGCCAGCCCGGGATGCGCCAGCGCCCGCCGGAGATAATCGCGAATGCGCGGCAGGTGTTTCAGATAATAGGGCTTGCCGTCGCGCTTTTCGAGCCGGACGAAAATGCCGAGAATCTTCGAATTGCGCTGCGCCGCCATGATCGCATAGGTCTCGACGAATTCGTCTTCGTTAAAGGCGCCAGCCTTATGGCGCGCGGCGATATAGGCGTCGAGCGTTCGCCGCTCGATCTCAGGCGAAAGCGTGACGCGCGCATCCATGGCCAGCGAGGCGAGATCGTAGGCGGACGGGCCGATCAGCGCGTCCTGGACATCGACGATGCCGAGGCGATCGTGACCGGTACGCTCGCCGCGCCAGATGATGTTGGGCGAATGAAAGTCGCGCAGCATGAGCGTGTATTCGCGCCCCTCCAACCGGTCGAGAACCGCATTCCATTCCTTTGTATAGCCGGCGCGCAATGCATCGCTTGCCGGGGCGCCTGATATCGCCGGCACATACCAGTCGAGCAGCAATTCGGCTTCGATCATCATGGCGTCGCGGTCGAAAGGCGGCACGTCGTGAAACACACCGGGCGCGGCCTCGATGCGATCGGGCCATGCCTTGCCGTGCATCATGGCAAGCAGTTCGGCAGCCGCCGCGTAGCGCTCCGCCGCCGGCTGACCATGCTGGCCGAGAAATCCATCCGAGCCAAGATGCTCCAGCAGAAGAAAGCCCTGGTCCAGATCCTGCGCGTGGATTTCCGGGGCGCTGACGCCACCGGCCCGCAATGCCCGATCGACGGCGACGAAGGCCGCGACCGATTGCGCGGTGCGGGCGATCACCGCATAGGGCTTGCCGTCGCGGACCGGCGGCCCGAGCACTAGCCGCGGCGAGTTCATCAGCACGCGCGGCGGCAGGCCGGCCAGCGAGACGATCTCATAGGAGCGGGCCGAGGCGTCGCCGACAAAATAGCGTCTTTGCGCTTCACCCCAGCCAGCTCTTTCGAGAAACTCGCGCATGGCCAGCGATCGTGCCGCTCGCTCGACGGCAGCGCCTTGTCCCGACAATCTCGCCAGGCGTCCGTCGTCCTGATGGACCAGTTCGATCAGAACCGAAGTCTTTGGCAAATAGGCCTCTGCCCGTTCCGGCCATTCGACCAGGGCAGCGCCTTGCGCCAGCGCCTCGTCGAAACCCAGTTCGTCCAGTTCGGACGCCGAGGACAGGCGATAGAGGTCGAAATGATGGACGGGAACACGCGCCTCATAGCTCTGGACGAGCGTGAAGGTCGGGCTCGGCACGTCGAGACCGGCATCGTCGGTCATTGCCCTGATCAGCGCCCGCGCCAAACTCGACTTGCCGGCGCCGAGATCGCCTTTGAGCGCCAGCACGTCGCCGGGGCGCAGCGACATGGCCAGATCCTCGCCCAGCCTTGCGGTCGCAGCCTCGTCGGCGAGAAAACGCTCCAGCACCACGCCTGTCATCGAGCGCGCTACTCGGCCGCCGCGCGGATGCCGGACGGTGTATCCGGAAAGGCACAAATGACGGTGGTGCCCTTGTCCTTGCCGGTCTCAATGCGGACGCTGCCGCCATGCAGCTCGACAAAGCTCTTGACGATCGACAGACCGAGGCCGGCGCCGCGCCGGCGGCCGCCATTGGTGCGCGGTTCGAAACGCCGGAACACCGAATCGAGCAGGTCGGGCGGCATGCCGGGACCATCGTCGTGAACGGAGAATTCCACGCCTTCGGCAAGCGAGCGACAGGCGAGCGTGATGGTGCTCGCCTCCGGAGCGTAGTTCGCGGCATTGCTCAGCAGATTGTAGAGGATCTGGCGGATGCGGATTTCATCGCCGTGGAACGTCTTTGGCGCGGTGGCCGCGTCGATCTTGAGCCTGATCGAATGCTCTTCCAGCCGGTCGGCAACTAGTTCGGCGGCGGCGGCGATGGTCCGGTCGACGTGAACTTCGGAGATGTCGAGCTCCATGATCCCGGCATCCACGGTTGCCAGGTCGAGGATGTCATTGACGATGGTGAGCAGGACCGCGGAAGACGAGCCGACATGCTCGACATATTCGCGCTGCTTCTGGCTCAATGGCCCGGTCGACGGCAGCGAAAGAAGCTCGGTGAAGCCAATGATGTTGGTCAGCGGCGAGCGCAATTCGTAGGAGACGTGCTGCACGAACTCGTTCTTGAGCTGGTCGGATTTTTCCAGCGCCTCGTTCTTGTCCTTCAGCGCACGCTCGACATTGACGCTGTCGGTGACGTCGACGAAGGTCATCATCACCTGCCCGTTTGGCAGCGGGATCATCGCGTAGCGCAGCACGGTGCCGTTGTTCAGCTCGGTCTGGCCGTGGCGGTCGCGGCGCTCGTCGTCGAAACCGGTGATGGCGGCAACGAACCCGCGCCAGGGGCTGTCGGCGGCGCGCCGGTCGCACAGATCGCGGATCGTGGAGACGTGAATGTTGGGCTTGGCGGCGTCAGCGTCCAGCCCCCAAAGTGCTGCGAATGCCGGGTTCGACAATCTGAGCCTGCCGTCCGGGCCGAACACGGCCACGCCTTCGGCAAGATTGTCGAGCGTCTCGCCCTGAACCCGCACCGCGGTCTGATAGCGGCTTTCAAGGTCCATCTTCTCGGTCAGGTTCTCGAATACCCAGGTCACGCCGCCCTTGGGTTGCGGATTGGCGACGACGCGGATGGTCTTGCCGTCCGGCAGATGCCACCAATGTTCCTGCGACTCGACCGCGCGATAGGCGCCAAGCAGGCTTTCCTTCCAGCGCCGCCATTCGGGTTGCTCGGCGATCTTGCCTTCGCTGCGCAGCCGATCGAGCAACAAGGCGTTGTCGGGAGCGCTGTGCAGGAAGCCGCTGTCGAGACCCCATAGTTTCTGGAACGCCTGGTTGAAAAACCGCAGCTTTTCGTCGGTATCGAAAATCGCCACGGCGGTGTTGAGCTGATCGAGCGTGTCGGCGTGGCTCCGCACGGTCCGCTCATATTCGTTACGGATGGTTTCGATGGCGCTGGTGTCGCAGGCAAGACCCGCCGAGCCGTCGGCGCCAGCGAAGTCGGTCACGGCGAACATGCGGCGGTCGCCTTCGATCACGGTGGAAAGCGCCTGCTCGAAGACGGGATGCGACTTGTGCTGCGCAGCGATTGCTTCGCGCGCCTGGCCACCCAGGAATTCCTTCGCGTCGCGAACTGCAGCTTCGGCGTTTTCCGCCTCGACCGCCTTGGCATAGGCGCGGTTGACCCATTTCAGCCGCCCGTTCGCCGTGCGCAGCCATGCTGGCATGCTGAGTGCGTTGAGAAGGCCGAGCATGGTGTCATAGTCGGCGGCGAGACGCTGGTTCTCGATTTTCAGCCTGGCCTCGCTTCGCTGCGTTTCTGAAAGCGAGACGAAGCGGACGACCACGTGTGCTGCGCTCTTGCGCCCGTGCACTTCGAGCGGCGCACCGGCCTGCGATTCGATGACGAGATCGAACGGCTTCGCCTTTTCCCGCAGCCCCGCCACGGCATTTTCGAGCGCCGCCGCCGAGCGCGGCATCAGCCAACGGCCGAAGGCGAGGAAGGCGGCACGGTCTTCCGGAGCGCCGCTTTCAACGGGCAATGTCCCGACGAGCTCGGGCTTTTTGTTTTCCGAGGCCCATACGACGACACGCTGGCCGCGCAGGTTGAGCAGCGCCTCGGAGCGCTGCAGCGCAGCGTTGACGTCGGCCAGGCGGGCTCTGAGTTCGACATTCTGCGCCGAGGTGCGCGCCCGTTCGCGGATCAGGAAAATGGCCGAGACAAGTGCGGCACCCATGACGCCGACAAACATCGCGAGTTGCATGACCTCGACCGTGCTGACCGACAGCCCGGTTTTGGACGCAGCAGCGGGTCCAGCATGTGCCGAAAGGCCAAGCAGCGGACCGACGAGCGCGGAAGAAGCAAGCAATTTTCCGACGCGGCTGCCAGCGCGCCATAAGAGGCTTCCGCCTCTGGCAGCGGAACCCATGGTCACCGAATCGTTGCGGCCGCCGGAAACGGCCTGTCCCGCGCAAGGCGGGTAATCCCCCGGCATGTCCTGGTCCTCTTCGCCGCCTGAATGCAAGACCGCCCTGATGCGGGTGTCGGCCCTCGTCCCCGGACCCGCGAATCAGCACCATAGCGCTTGCGCGAATCGGCGTGAAGAATCAATCAGCGCAAAAATAAAGCCGGGCGAAAAGTCAATCGCCCGGCATCAATATCTAGTGGTAATTTCCGCTGTGGTTAATAGCGGTAGTGTTCCGGCTTGAACGGTCCCTGCGTGGTCACGCCGATATAGGCGGCCTGTTCGCCGGATAGTTCGGTAAGCCGGGCGCCGAGCTTGTCGAGATGCAGGCGCGCGACCTTTTCATCGAGATGCTTCGGCAGCACATAGACCTGGTTCTGATACTGGCCGGGCTTGGTGTACAGCTCGATCTGGGCCAGCACCTGGTTGGTGAAGGACGCCGACATGACGAAGCTCGGGTGGCCGGTGGCGTTGCCGAGATTGAGCAGGCGACCTTCGGACAAAAGGATCATCCGCTTGCCGTCCGGGAAGGTGATCATGTCGACCTGCGGCTTGATGTTGGTCCACTTCAGGTTGCGCAGCGACGCCACCTGGATCTCGTTATCGAAGTGGCCGATATTGCCGACGATCACCATGTCCTTCATCGCCCGCATGTGGTCGATGGTGACGACATCCTTGTTGCCGGTGGTGGTGATGATGATGTCGGCGGTCGGGGCGGCATCTTCGAGCGTGACGACTTCGAAGCCGTCCATCGCCGCCTGCAATGCGCAGATCGGATCGACCTCGGTGACCTTGACGCGGGCGCCGGCGCCCTTGAGCGATGCCGAAGAGCCTTTGCCGACGTCGCCATAGCCACAGACGACCGCTACCTTGCCGGCCATCATCGTGTCGGTGCCGCGGCGAATGCCGTCGACCAGCGATTCCTTGCAGCCATATTTGTTGTCGAATTTCGACTTGGTCACGCTATCGTTGACGTTGATCGCCGGAAACGGCAGCAGGCCCTTCTTCTGCAACTGATAGAGCCGGTTGACGCCGGTGGTGGTCTCTTCGGTGACGCCGCGGATCGCTTCCTTCTGCTTGGTGAAGAAACCGGGCGATGCCGCCATCCGCTTCTTGATCTGGGCAAACAGGATTTCTTCCTCCTCGCTGCCCGGATTGGAGAGCACATCCTCGCCGGCTTCGGCACGCGCGCCGATCAGGATGTACATGGTGGCGTCGCCGCCATCGTCGAGGATCATGTTGGAGGTGCCGCCATCGGCCCACTGGAAGATCTTGTCGGTGTAGACCCAGTAGTCCTCGAGCGTCTCGCCCTTGACGGCGAAGACCGGAATGCCGGCCTCGGCGATGGCCGCGGCCGCATGGTCCTGGGTCGAGAAGATGTTGCAGGAGGCCCACCGGATATCGGCGCCGAGCGCCTTCAGCGTTTCGATCAGCACCGCCGTCTGGATGGTCATGTGCAGCGAACCGGTGATGCGCGCGCCCTTGAGCGGCTGCGCCTTGCCGAATTCTTCGCGGCAGGCCATCAGGCCCGGCATTTCGGTCTCAGCGATCTCGATCTCCTTGCGGCCCCAGCCGGCAAGCGAGATGTCGGCGACCACACAGTCATTGCTACCCGTCATGGCAGTGCTCCGATGTGAATTGTCTTCGGGATGCGCCCGCGCCGGAAGGCGTGTCGAAGGGCGCGAGTTGCCGGCCTGACTAGCAGATCGTCGGTCGGACGACAATGGGATATAAAGAAATCTTTATCCGTACATGTCTTCGGAGGCGCACCGGCGCGAAACCGGAATCGATTTTCGGAAGCACCATGCCCAAAGGACGCGCGGTGCTCTGGGCGTCAGGACTCCTCGCCGAAGCGGGAGGCGACCAGTTGCTCCAGTGCGTCGATCACCTGCTCGGCCTCCGGGCCGCTGGCGGTGACGCGGATCGAAAAGCCGGGGCTCGCCGCCAGCATCATGAGGCCCATGATCGAGGTGCCGCCAACCGTGACGCCGTCCTTCTCGACCTGGACGGAGGCGTCGAAGCCGCTGGCGACCTGAACGAACTTCGCCGAGGCGCGGGCATGCAGGCCACGCTGGTTGACGATTGGAAATTCCCGGACGATGTCACCCTTCTTGGCCGACAGCGCGTTCATTTGCTGCTCAGCAGCTGGCTGGCGACATTGATGTATTTGCGCCCGGCCGCCTGCGCCTCGTCCAGCGCTACGCTCATATTGTCGCCCTTGCGAATGCTGGACAGCTTGATCAGCATCGGCAGGTTCATGCCGGCAATGACTTCGGTACGACCGGATTCCATCACCGAAATGGCGAGATTGGAGGGCGTGCCGCCGAACATATCGGTCAAAACGATGACGCCTGCCCCGGTGTCGACACGGGCAACGGCATCGACGATGTCGCTGCGGCGCTGCTCCATATCGTCATCAGCGCCGATCGCCACGGTCTCGAAACTGTCTTGTGGCCCGACGACATGTTCCACGGCATGGCGGAATTCGGCGGCCAGTTGACCGTGCGTTACAAGCACGAGTCCGATCATTCTTTGGTGGCTCCCGTCATCGCCGCTTCATAGGCGTTTCATGCTCGCCGGCCATGCAGGCGGCGGGAGCGCTATCTTGTCGACGCGAGGCGCGTTGACAAGCCCAAAATTGCACCGGCGCAGGCCATTTTGACGCATTGCAGCAAAAATTTGAAATTGGATTATACGAAAGGCGCAATTAGCAGCCGCGCCATCACGGCCGGCAAGGCCGCCGGAACATTGCGTTCGGCAAGATCAATGCGCGGCACCGGACAGCCCGCAATGGGCTCGCTGACATCTTCCTGGAAGCGGGCCACCTCGCTTGCTGGCACCAGCCGGACGCGAAGGTCGATCACGCCGCCGGGCTCGAACAACAATGGCCGCGGGCCGAATCCAGGCACCTCGGCGAGGCCGGCGATGGGGCTGGGCACCCGGCAGACCAGCCGCCCCGCGTGATCGGCGGCGAGGAGCCTGTCGTCACCGATCAGCCGCGAAAACAATCCATGCCGGCGACAATGATCGATGAGGGCGAGAGCCAGCGTCGTCTTGCCCGAGCCGGACGGTCCCGTGATAAGGACACCACGCTCGCCGATCAGGATCGCCGTGCCGTGAATGTTCTCAGCCTGCACAGTCGGATCAGGCATGATCTTGTCCGAAACCCGGTCCCCACTTTTTTTCGGGATCATGCTTTTTGGTTTACGCATGATCTTGTTCCGAAAACCGGTACCCACTTTTTGGATCATGCGTCAGCCTTCGGCCGGCAGTGTCACGACGAAGCGCGCGCCCTTGATCTCGCCGGGTTTGGTGCCCGGGATGTTCTCGGCGGTCAGCGTGCCGCCATGGGCTTCGACGATCTGCCTGCTGATCGACAGGCCGAGGCCTGAATTCTGGCCGAACGCCTCGCCGGCCGGCCGGTCGGTGTAGAAGCGTTCGAAGATGCGGTCGATGTTGTCGGCCCTTATACCGGGACCATTGTCGTCGACGGTGATGATGTTGACCTTGCCGGCGCGCGCCAGAGATATGGCAATGTGGCCGCGCTCTTCAGGAACGAAGGAGCGGGCATTCTCGATCAGATTGGTGATGACCTGGCCGATCCTCAGATCATGACCGGCGACGAAGTAGCCTTTGACGCCCTGCGGCAGCTTGGCGACCTTGAATTCGATCTCGACCGTCTTCTTGTTGCGCGTCGCCGTGCGCGAAACGTCGACCAGATCCGTGATGAATTTCTTGAGATCCACGGTTCCTGCGTCTTCCCGCGCGAGCTCGGCGTCAAGACGGGAGGCGTCGGAAATGTCGGTGATGAGACGGTCCAGCCGCCTGACGTCGTGCTGGATGATCTCCATCAGCCGGCCGCGCGACGTGTCGTTCTTGGCCAGCGGCAGGGTCTCCACCGCGCTGCGCAGCGAGGTCAGCGGGTTCTTCAATTCGTGCGAGACATCAGCCGCGAAACTTTCGATCGCCTCGATGCGGGCGTAGAGCGCATTGGTCATGTCGCGCACGGCGATCGACAGATTGCCGATCTCGTCCTGCCGGTCGGAGAAGTCCGGGATTTCCTCGCGATTCTTGACGCCGCGCCGCACCCTGACCGCCGCCGCCGACAGCCGGCGCAGCGGGTTGGCGATGGTCGAGGCGAGCAGCATCGACAGGATGGCGGTGACAAGGGCGGCGATGCCGAAGACGCGCAGGATCGCCTTGCGCTCGGCCGCGACGATCTTGTCGATGTCGCCGCCTTCCGTCGACAGCATCAGCACGCCGAGGACGGCGCGGAAGCGCTGGATCGGCACGGCGACCGAAACAATCTGCTCGCCCTGTTCGGAGATCCGCACGATGGTCGACGGGCTGCCGGTAAGCGCCTTGACCACCTCCGGAAATGCAGCGCCATTGCCGCCCGGCTGTTCATGGTAGACCGGCAGCGCGGTGTTGCGGAAGAAGTCGAAGACGAATTTCTGGATACGTTCCAGAAGGTCGGGCTCTTCCTTGTCGGTCGGCGGCAGATCGTAGCGAAGGATCTGGCCGCGCGAATAGAGATGGCGGGAATCGAGCAGCAGATTGGCGTCGCGGTCATAGATGCGGGCGCGCGTCCGTGTCGGCGAAATCAACCGCCTGAGCACCGGCGCGACGCGCTCCGGATTGATCGGAAAATCCAGATTGTCGAGCTGATCGGAGCCGGGCCCCAGGCTTTCGCCGGCCTGCAGTTCCAGCAGCTTTTCCGGATCGATGCTGATCGAATCGGTCTCGACCGTCGCCGATGCCGCGATCGCGCCAGCGATGATCTCGCCCTGGGTCATCAGGCTTTCGACGCGGGCATCGATCAGCCCGTCGCGAAACGTGTTGAGGTAGAGAATGCCGGTGACCAGGACGGCCAGGCCGGCGAGGTTGAGGAAGAGAATGCGTCGCGTCAGGCTGGAAAAGATGTGGTGGCCGAGGAAGCGGCGCATCGGCACCGTGATTCTCGACAGGAATGCCGGCAGAATCCGCGACGGGCGCCGGGCGCCCGTCCGTCTCACTCGCTCTACGTCCACTGCCATCGAATAGCAGCCCCCGCTCAGTTTTTAGTTTTGAGCATGTCGTTGTCCCAAAACCGGGACCACTTTTGGGCGACATGCATTAAGTTTTGAGCATGTCGTTGTCCCAAAACCGGGACCACTTTTGGGCGACATGCATCAATTCATGCTTCGCGGAACCGATATCCGACTCCGTAAAGGGTTTCGATCATCTCGAAGTCATCATCGACGGCCTTGAACTTCTTGCGAAGCCGCTTGATGTGACTGTCGATGGTGCGGTCATCGACATAGACCTGCTCATCATAGGCCGAATCCATCAGCGCATCACGGCTTTTTACCACACCGGGGCGCTGAGCCAGAGAATGCAGGATCAGGAATTCGGTGACGGTAAGCGTCACCGGCTCGCCTTTCCAGGTGCAGGTGTGACGCTCCTGGTCCATGACAAGCTGGCCGCGCTCGAGCGAACGGGCCTGCTGGTTGGGCGTCTTGGCCGACGCCTCGCGGGCGCTGGCACGGCGCAGCACGGCGCGAACCCGCTCGACCAGAAGACGCTGCGAGAAGGGTTTACGGATGAAGTCGTCGGCACCCATCTTGAGGCCGAAAAGCTCATCGATCTCGTCGTCCTTGGACGTCAGGAAGATCACCGGCAGGTCGGATTTCTGGCGCATCCGGCGCAGAAGCTCCATGCCGTCCATGCGCGGCATCTTGATGTCGAGGATGGCGAGGTTCGGCGGGCGCGCCGCCAGGCCTTCCAGCGCCGACGCCCCATCCGTGTAGGTTTCGACGCGATATCCCTCCGATTCCAGGGCGATCGACACCGACGTCAGAATGTTGCGGTCGTCGTCGACAAGCGCGATTGTTGCCATTTCAAGTGGCTCCCTCATGAGCTGTCCCTTCTTTGGTCGAGAAGGGGCTTTTGCAGGACAAATTAGGTACAAAATGTGGCACAGGCTTCGTCCGCTGTCACGAGCGGCATGCCGGCGGCCACGATTTCACCTCAACATGGATTGGACTGTTAAAGACCGCCAATCCTGTGGGCAACTACCTGACTTTTTGCACATATAAACGATTTAAACAACTTTCAAAATATTTAAATCGATTAATTATTTGATATCATTTGGCTTTTCTGGTTCTCACCGTTACAGTCTCCTTGTGGGGGCTCCGGAAATTCGCCGGCCAGGATGCTGCAAATCGAAGAAGGAACCCCTCATGTCGGAAGCCGGCAAACGCAATCCCGCATGGGCGATCGATCGGATCGGCCTAACGACTACAGGCGCGGTGCGCTATAATTTCGGGGAGGCCGTCCTTTACGAGGAAGCGGTCCGCCGCGGCGAGGCCCGGCTCACGGCGCATGGCGCGCTCGTCGCCGAGACCGGGCAGCACACCGGCCGCTCGCCCAAGGACAAATTCGTCGTGCGCGACGAGACCACCGGGCCGCATGTATGGTGGGACAACAACAAGGCGATTTCGCCAGCCCAGTTCGACACGCTGCTCGCCGATTTTCGCGCCCATGCGGCGGACAAGGATCTTTACGTGCAGGATCTGGTCGGCGGCGCCGACGAGGACTTGAAGCTGACGACCAGGGTCGTCACGGAGCTTGCCTGGCACTCCTTGTTCATCCGCAATCTGCTCATTCGCCCGGAAGCCGCCGAGCTCGAGCATTTCGTGCCTAACATGACGATCATCGACCTGCCGTCGTTCCGCGCCGATCCTGTCCGCCACGGCACCCGCACCGAAACGGTGATCGCCGTCGATCTCTCTCGCATGATCGTGCTGATCGGCGGCACCTCCTATGCCGGCGAAATGAAGAAGTCGGTGTTCACCGTACTCAACTATCTGTTGCCGGCGAAGGGCGTGATGCCGATGCATTGCTCGGCCAATGAAGGCACCGGCGGAGATGCGGCGATCTTCTTCGGCCTCTCGGGAACCGGCAAGACGACGCTGTCGGCCGATCCGTCGCGCACGCTGGTCGGCGACGACGAGCACGGCTGGGGTCCGCATGGCATCTTCAATTTCGAAGGCGGCTGCTATGCCAAGACGATAAAGCTTTCGGCCGAAGCCGAGCCGGAGATCTTCGCCACCACCCAACGCTTCGGCACGGTGCTGGAGAACGTGGTGCTCGATGCGGGCCGCGTGCCGGATTTCGACGACGGCAGTCTCACTGAAAACACGCGCTGCGCCTATCCGCTCAATTTCATCCCCAACGCCAGCAAGACAGGCCGCGCCGGTCACCCGAAAAACATTATCATGCTGACCGCCGACGCATTCGGCGTGATGCCGCCGATCGCCCGGCTGACTCCGGCGCAGGCGATGTATCATTTCCTCTCCGGCTATACCGCCAAGGTGGCTGGGACAGAAAAGGGCGTCACCGAACCCGAAGCGACGTTTTCGACCTGTTTCGGCGCACCGTTCATGCCGCGCCATCCGTCGGAATACGGCAATCTGCTGCGCGAGCTGATCGCCCATCACGGTGTCGATTGCTGGCTGGTCAACACCGGCTGGACCGGCGGCGCCTATGGCACCGGCAAGCGGATGCCGATCAAGGCGACGCGGGCGCTGCTTGCCGCGGCGCTCGACGGCTCGCTGAAAGGGGCCGATTTCCGCACCGACGCTAATTTTGGTTTCGATGTGCCGGTGGCGGTTGCGGGCGTCGACCGCGCCATTCTCGATCCGAGATCGACCTGGGCCGATACCTCAGCCTATGACCTGCAGGCGGCGAGGCTGGTCGGCATGTTTGCCATCAATTTCGAAAAATTCGAAGCTCATGTCGACGCCATCGTGCTCGGCGCCGCCCCACGCATGCGCGAAGCCGCGGAATAATCGCCGGCTGGATATCTGCACCTCAAGGCCCGACCCCGGGGAACGGCCTTTTCTTTTTTCGTCCGCCGCGCCATGACTGCAGCATGAACGCCGACGACAAGATCATCATCGCCGACGATGCGGTGATCCATCCGGATGACCTGCACGAGGACTTCATCCGCTCGTCCGGCCCTGGCGGCCAGAACGTCAACAAGGTGGCGACAGCGGTGCAATTGCGCTTCGATGCGGCGAATGCGCCGGGCCTGTCGGAGCGCGTCCGCGCGCGAACCATAAAGCTGGCTGGCCAGCGCGCCACCAAGGACGGCGTCATCGTCATCGAGGCCGGAAGCTTCCGCACGCAAGAGCAGAACCGGGCGGACGCCCGGGCGCGGCTTGCGGAACTGGTCGCCAAGGCCGCCGAACCGCCGCCACCGCCGCGCAAAAAGACGAGGCCGTCGAAAGGCGCGGTCGAAAGGCGGCTGAAGACCAAGGCTGGACGCGGCACAATCAAGAAGCTGCGCGGTCGGGTGGACGACGATTAGAGCGACGCGCGTCATAAGTGCGCTCTGACATTTTTGTAACTACCCATCGTGCGAGCGATTCCGGTTTTCGAACCGATCGGTAGGCGCGACATCAATTGCGCGGCTTCCAATTCAAGGTTGTAGGTGGCAAGTTCGGTATCGCCACAGCAAGGAGACCGCAGATGGGCATGTTTGATTTCGTCAAGGGCGTCGGCAAGAAGCTCGGCTTCGGCGACGATGAGCCGGAGCCGACCGCCGATACGCTGAAGAAAGAACTCGATTCGCACGCGCTCGGCACCGACAATGTGGAAGTCGACGTCAAAGGCGATACGGCTGTCCTGAAAGGCGTGGTCAAGGATCAGTCGATCTTCGAAAAGGCCGTCATCGCCGTCGGCAACACGCTCGGCGTGTCCAAGGTGCAGGCGGACGAATTGCAGGTCGCCGCACCCGAGGCCGGCACCCCCGCTGCCCCGGCCAAGGAACCGACCTTCTATACGGTCAAGAAAGGCGACAACCTCTGGAAGATCGCCGAAAAGAGCTACGGCAAGGGCAAGGGTGCGAAGAACACGATCATTTTCGAGGCCAACAAGCCGATACTGACCCACCCGGACAAGATCTATCCGGGGCAGGTCCTGCGTATCCCGGATCTCGATCAGGCCTGACCAGATCGGGCCAGATCGGCAACAGCAATCGACAATGGCGGCTTTCGGGTCGCCGTTTTCATTTGACAGTGGCATTCTGGTTCTTCCAGACCAACGGATCAAGCGACCATGCTCGTCCTGCCCAAAGGCGTCCGCCACATGCCCGGCTATCTGTCCCGCGCGGTGCAGGAAGCGCTGGTCGAGGACGTGAGGCAGGTCGTGCAGGAAGCGCCGCTGTTCGTGCCGGCGATGCCGCGCACCGGCAAGGAGATGAGTGTGCGCATGACCAATTGCGGCTCGCTCGGCTGGGTCACCGACAAGGAGCTCGGCTATCGCTACCAGCCGACGCACCCGGTGACCGGAACGCCCTGGCCGCCGATCCCCGACATACTGCTGCAGCTGTGGCGGGACGTGTCAGCATATCCGCATCCGCCGGAGGCCTGCCTGGTCAATTTCTATTCGCCCGACGCGAAGATGGGCCTTCATCAAGACCGCGACGAGATCGATTTCTCCGCGCCGGTCGTTTCCGTTTCCCTGGGCGACGATTGCCTGTTCAGGGTCGGCCAGAGCACGCGCGAAGGCGGCACCAAATCGTTCAGGCTGAAAAGCGGCGACGTCGTCGTGCTTGGTGGCGAAGGCCGCCTCTGTTTTCACGGCGTCGACCGCATTTATCCGTCGACCTCGGCGCTGCTTAGGAATGGCGGGCGGATCAATCTGACGCTGCGGCGGGTGACCTATCCCGGCTAGAGCCGTATCGCCGTCTATCTCTTTGTTTAAGCACCGGATTTTTGCAAAACCGGCACCCGCTCTGGGTCACGGTCCAGGCCTGACGCTGCCGGAAAAGATCCAGCGTTCGAGAACGACAAAGTTGACCACGGGAATGAGAAGGCAAGTGAGCAGTATCGGAACTGCGACCGGCAGGCCGAACTGCCCGACGAGGAGCAGCGGAAGGAGATAGGCGATGGCAAGACCGAAACCGGTCAGCACGGCGAAACGCGGCGCTTCGAATTGATGCGAGCCGGCCGACATGAACGTGAAGAACTTATGGCCGAGATAGGAGAATATTGCCGCGACCGCGTAGGCGGCGACGGAGGCTGTGGCCGGCGGCAGGTATGTTGACCCGGCACTGGCGAAGAGGCTGGCACAAAGCGCGTAGAGCACTGTGGCCGCAAGCCCCACCGAGGCGAATTTGAGAAGCCGGCGCGGAGCAAGTGTTCCGCGCCAGGCGGAAATGTCAGGCCGGCGCAATGCAGGCATATTGATCACCGGCTGCTCCCGACAAATGCTCTGGAATTGGCAATCGAACGATAGCGGGCACTGCCTAAAGCGCCGTTAACCGCTTCGTTACAGCTTCCTGAGCGCCACTTCCTCGACCAGATGATTGGCGCCCTTGCGCAGGATGAGATCGGCGCGGGCTCGCGTCGGCAGGATGTTCTCGCGCAAATTCTTCAGATTGATGTTGGTCCACAGGCCCTCGGCGATGGCGCGGGCCGCTGCCTGCGAAAGTTGCGAATAGCGGTGGAAGAAGGAGTCCGGATTGCGGAAGGCGGTCTCGCGCAGCCGCATGAAGCGGGCGATGTACCATTGATGGATCAGCTCCTCTTCGGCATCGATATAGATGGCGAAGTCGAAGAAATCCGACAGGAAAGGCACGATCTTGCCGTCCTTCGGCAGCTTGCCCGGCTGCAGCACGTTGATGCCTTCGAAGATCAATATATCCGGCCGGTCGATAGTCTGGAACTCGCCGGGAACGACGTCGTAGGTCAGGTGCGAATAAACAGGCGCGCGGACATTGCGCTGCGCCGATTTGATGCCCGACAGGAAACGCAGCAATGCGCCGACATCGTAGCTGTCGGGAAAGCCCTTGCGCTCCATCAGATTGTTGCGGCGCAGGATTTCGTTGGGAAGCAGGAAGCCGTCAGTGGTGATCAGATCGACCTTGGGGCTCGACGGCCAGCGCGCCAGCAATTCCTTGAGCACGCGAGCCGTGGTCGATTTGCCGACCGCGACAGAGCCGGCAATGCCGATGATGAAGGGCGTTTTGACGACATCCATCGCGTTGAAGAAGGCCTGGCGCTGCCTGAACAGAAGCTGGCTCGCCTCGACATGGGCCGACAAAAGCCGCGACAGCGAAAGATAGATGCGCTTGACCTCTTCGAGGTCGACCGGGTCGTTGAGCGAACGCAGGCGACGGACCTCGTCCTCGCCGAGCGTCATCGGCGTGTCGGCGCGGAACTGCGACCATTGCTCCGCTGAGAAAAAACGAAAGGGCGAATATTTCTCGGTGGGGGCGAGCTGGTCCATCGAGTTTCCTACCCTCCGCAGCGATCAGCCCCGGTCCTGCCGAGACGCCTTTTCGGCGATGCCCGAACGACCGGTGCGGCGTTCGAGTTCGGTCAGGACATCGGCAAGCGGAATGCCGGCGACGCCCAGAACGACAAGCCAATGATAGATGAGATCGGCGCTTTCCGAAACGAGAGCCTGTCTGTCACCGCCAACGGCCGCGATCACCGTTTCGACCGCCTCTTCGCCGAGCTTCTGCGCCGCCTTGTCGATGCCGCGCGCGAACAGCTTTGCCGTCCACGAATCCGGATCGCCGGAATGCGCGCGTTCCCTGATGATTGTCTCCAGCTCGGAGAGCGAAAACTCAACCATAGCGCCATCTATCTGCTTGTTTAAGCATGATCTTTCCCGACAACCGGCTCCCACTTTGCTTTAGAGCCGATCACCTAGGGTGTCCAGCCGCATCGGCAGGCCGGCGCGGGCCATATGCGCCTTGGCTTCGGCAATGCTGTAGGTGCCGAAATGGAAGATCGATGCCGCCAGCACCGCGCCGGCATGGCCGTCGCGAATGCCCTCGACCATGTGATCGAGCGTGCCGACGCCGCCGGAGGCGATGACCGGCGCACGCACGGCGTCGGCTACCGCGCGGGTGAGCGCGATGTCGTAGCCGGCCTTGGTGCCATCGCGATCCATCGACGTCAGCAGGATCTCGCCGGCGCCGCGATCGACCATCTGCTGAGCGAATTCGACCGCGTCGATGCCGGTCTTCTCGCGGCCGCCATGGGTGAAAATCTCCCAGCGGGCGGCCTCGCCTTCGGCCGACACTTTCTTGGCGTCGATGGCGACGACGATGCACTGATTGCCGAACTTATCGGCCGCCTCGGCGACGAAATCGGGATTCTTCACCGCCGCCGTGTTGATCGACACCTTGTCGGCGCCGGCCAAAAGCAGCTTTCTTATGTCGGCGACCTGTCGTACGCCGCCGCCGACGGTCAGCGGCATAAAACATTGTTCGGCGGTGCGGGCGACGATGTCGAAGATGGTTTCGCGATTTTCGGACGAGGCGGTGATGTCGAGGAAGCAGAGCTCGTCAGCGCCGGCGGCGTCATAGGCCTTGGCCGCCTCGACCGGATCGCCGGCATCGACCAGGTCGACGAAGTTGACGCCCTTGACGACGCGGCCGTTCTTGACGTCGAGACAGGGGATGACACGGGCTTTCAGCATCAGATCCTCCCAAGCGCGGCAAGAAAATCGCCAAGCAATTGCCCGACGACAGGCGGAACCTCGCCCTTGGCGTCAAAGGCAGGATCGTAGGCAGACAGGGTGACGCCGACTATCGGGATCGACTTGGCCAGCCCGCAAAAGAGTTGCCGCAGTTCCTCCGGATTTGGACCTCCCGGCCGTGCATAGCGGTTCACCTGCAGCACATCCGGATCGTGAACATCCAGATCCAGATGCAAATGGACTTGGGCCGCGCCGGCCGCCTTGAGCCTTCCGACATTGCCGAGTGCATCGGTCCATTGGGCGCGAATAATCGGCAACGTCTCTAGAAGCCGCCTTTCATCGGGATCGAGGTCGCGCGCATCGACCAGCATGCACCGCGACGGGTCGATCGCCTGGAAGCCGGGAATCGCTGACGTCATCGGGCGCCAGCAGAGCCCCAGCGTCGTCGCCAGCGCCATGCCGTCGAGAAAGCCGTAGGCGGACGTCTCGGGCGTGTTGAGATCGCCATGCTGATCGATCCAGATGATCGAATCCGCGGTATCGCCAGCCACCGCACCGGCGGCGGTCAGGCAATTTCCGGCGAGCACGATGGGAAAACGCTCATCGTCGCGCGCCATGTCGACCTTGGTGGCGACTGCCCGACAGACCGCGAAACCTGTCGCGATTTCGCGCTTCTGGGCATCGCCGACCTCGCCGATGTCCTCGACGATGACATCATGGCCGCGCAAGGCAAGTTCATCGACAAGCCCGCCGGCAATGATGGCGTCAGGGCCCTGGCCAAAGCCGGCGTGGTAAAGGCCGCTGTCATAGGGTGCGAGGATAATCGAGAGTTTCATCGCGCCCTCGCCTTCTCCGATCCTGCCGCCAGGATGGCCAGTGCCTCGGCCGGATCGATACGCCCGTCATATAGCGCGCGGCCGGAGATGGCGCCTTCGAGTTTTTGCGCATCGGGCATGGTCATGCGCACGATGTCGGCGATCGAGGCGAGCCCCCCGGAGGCTATGACCGGGATCGAAACCGCTTCGGCGAGATCGATGGTGGCATCCCAGTTTATGCCGGTCAGCACACCGTCGCGGTCGATGTCGGTGTAGATGATGGCGGCGACGCCGGCGCCCTCGAACTTCCTCGCCAGTTCGATGACGCCGAGGCTCGAGGCCTCGGCCCAGCCCTCGACCGCTACCTTGCCGCCCTTGGCGTCGATGCCGACGGCGATCCTGCCCGGGAACGCCTTGCAGGCCTGCCTGACCAGATCCGGATCGCGCACCGCCACCGTGCCGAGAATGATGCGGGCCAGCCCGCGATCGAGCCAGTCCTCGACCTGCGCCAGGGTGCGGATGCCGCCGCCGAGCTGCACCGGGGTTTTTGTCGCTTTGAGGATGGCGCCGACCGCCGCGCTGTTGACGCTCTGGCCCTTGAAGGCGCCGTTGAGGTCGACGACATGCAGCCATTCAAAGCCCTGTTGCTCGAAAGCCCTGGCCTGGGCGGCCGGGTCGTCATTGTAAATCGTCGCGGTCGCCATATCGCCGTGCTTCAGGCGCACGCACTTGCCGTCCTTGAGGTCGATGGCCGGGAACAGGATCACCGTTCAGGCGCCTTCAACAATGACGAAGTGACCGGTCGAGGCGGCAAGCCTGTACTTCAATGCCTCCCGGTATTCAGGCGACTCGTAGCATTCTATCGCCCTGTCGTAGGACTCGAACTCCACCAGGACGTGGCGGTTGCCTGTCGCCCCTTCCGGGTTCGCGTAACGCCCCGCACGCACGGGAAACTTCGCACCATATTTCGCAAACGCCGCCGCGTTCGCCTCGATATATTGCTTGTAGCCCTCGGGATCGCGGACATCGATCATCGCCATCCAGTAGCCTTTCTTGCTCATTATCCTAGGGCCTCCAGCGCAGGAAATTGGTGATCAGCGCCAGGCCAAGCGCCTGGCTCTTTTCGGGATGAAACTGCGTGCCGGCGAGATTGTCGCTGACAACAGCGGCCGTCACCGGACCGCCATAATCGGCAATCGCGAGCACGTCGTCGGCTTTCCTGGCGTCGAGATGATAGGAGTGGACGAAATAGGCGTGCAATCCCTTGGTGCCGGTCGGAATGCCGGAAAACAGCGGATGCTTGCGCTTGAGCTCGATCGTGTTCCAGCCGATCTGCGGTATCTTTAGCGCCGAATCGGCCGGGGTGATCTCCTTGACGTCGCCGGCGACCCAGCCAAAACCTTCTGTAACAGTCTTTTCCAGGCCCCGCTCCGACATCAGCTGCATGCCGACGCAGATGCCGAGGAACGGCCGCCCCTTGACGGTCGCGACCTCCTCGACCGCTTCCCACATGCCGGCCACAGCGCGCAGCCCGGCCGCGCAATCGGCATAGGCGCCGACGCCGGGCAGGACGACGCGGTCGGCGGTCCTAACACGCTCGGCGTCGGCGGTCAGGTCGATCGCGGCGGCTATACCGGCTTCATGCGCGGCGCGCTCGAAGGCTTTGGTGGCCGAGCGCAGGTTGCCCGAGCCGTAGTCGATGATCGCGACCCGCATATCAGGGTCTTCCCGGAGCGTGGTTCAGCCCCAGCGCGATGCCCATCTGCGCTGGCCGGGCATGGGCTGGATCCGGGATGATGCGTTGCGCGGGCGCTTGCTCATCCGAATGCGTTTCGGTTTCCAGCACATAGCGCGTATCGGCATCGTCGATCCTGTCGGCCGCGATAACTCCCCATTCATGCCAGCCACGACGGCGCAACGCGGCAATCCGCAAGGCCTGACCTTCCAGACCGACGTAGAGCGATACAAGCAGCGACAGCAGCGGGCCGGCGAGCCCAAGGTTCAATCCTTCGGCAAGCATCGAAAGGAGAGCCATGGCGACAAACGCCAGTGCTGCCTCGATCCACAACCGGTGCCAGAGCAGCCACAGCGGCGGCACGAGGAAGCCGAGCCAGGAAAACCCATCACGGACAAAGGCCGTTGTGTCAGGCTTTTCGCCGCGGCCCGGCGGTTCCATCACGACGTAGATCGCCATCGCCTATCCCTTCAGAGATCCCTTGGTGGAAGGAACCGCGTCCGGCTGGCGCGGGTCGCTTTCAAGCGCGATGCGCAGCGCACGCGCCACCGCCTTGAAGCAGGTCTCGGCGATGTGGTGATTGTTGGCGCCGTAGTGGCTGGTGACATGCAGCGTGATGCCGGCATTCTGCGCCAGGGCCTGGAAGAATTCGCGCACCAGTTCGGTGTCGAACGTGCCGATCTTCGGCGACGAGAACGCAACGTTCCAGACAAGGAAAGGACGGCCGGAGACGTCGATCGCCGCGCGCGTCAGCGTCTCGTCCATGGCGAGATCGACCGAGGCATAGCGCATGATGCCGCGCCGCTCGCCCAACGCCTTGGCCAGCGCCTGGCCGAGCGCGATGCCGGTGTCCTCGACCGTGTGGTGGTCGTCTATGTGCAGATCACCCTTGGCCTTGACCGTCATGTCGATCAGCGAATGGCGCGACAGTTGGTCCAGCATGTGGTCGAAGAAGCCGACGCCCGTCGAAATATCGGATTTTCCCGAGCCGTCGACCTGGACCGATACGGAGATGTCGGTTTCCCCAGTCTTGCGGCTGGCGTTGGCGGAACGGGGCGGCATGACCTCATCCTTGTCCAGAGTTCAGGCGTTCCAAGCGTCCACATGCTTGAAAACGAGAGCCTTCTAGCAGCATGATCCGGCGATTGCCAGTTGCCATGCCAAGGGATATCGAGCCTGGCGGATGGCCGGTTGGCAATCATCGGACCTATGCATACATATGGTCGATCAAGTCACTCGTAACGCGCCAATCGCCTTTTCGGGACCGGTGCTGATCGGAGCAGAATATGTCGAATGAACTGACCATGCACGCCACGACGATCTTGACCGTGCGCAGGGGCGGCAAGGTGGTGATCGCCGGTGATGGCCAGGTCAGCCTTGGCCAGACGATCATGAAAGGCAACGCCAAGAAGGTGCGCCGCATTGGCAAAAGCGGCAATGTCATTGCCGGTTTCGCCGGCGCCACCGCTGATGCCTTCACGCTTCTGGAGCGGCTCGAGGCTAAGCTCGAACAATATCCGGAGCAATTGACGCGGGCCTGCGTCGAACTCGCCAAGGACTGGCGCACGGACCGCTATCTGCGCCGGCTGGAAGCGATGATGCTGGTTGCCGACAAGTCGGTCTCACTGGCGCTGACCGGCACCGGCGACGTGCTCGAACCCGAACATGGCGTGATGGCGATCGGTTCGGGCGGCAACTACGCGCTGGCCGCGGCGCGCGCGCTGATGGACTCCGACAAGGATGCCGAAGAAATCGCCCGCAAGGCGATGCAGATCGCATCCGACATTTGCGTCTACACCAACAACAACTTTGTCATCGAAACCCTCGATGCCGGCTGAGCCGATCGCTGGCCATGATCCCGAAAAGTGGAAACCGGTTTTTGCTTCGCTGACCTTCGGTTCGGAGAAGATCATGGCCAAACAAGAAAATAGATATGACTTTCGGCCTGTGACGGAGGCGGACCTGCCAATGATCGCGGCATGGCTGGCCGAGCCGCATGTCGCGGAGTGGTGGGACGATCCCGAGACGGAGATCGCCCAGATCCGCGAACACATCGACAGCATTTCCGTTGAGCCGCTGATCATCGAGCTCGACGGCGAGCCGATCGGGTACATGCAGAGCTACGACCCGCATCTGGAGGACGGCCATCCCTACAGCGACCAGCCGTTCGGTACGCTCGGCATTGATCTGTCGATCGGCAGGCCTGAGCTTATCGGACGCGGCCACGGCTCGGCGATTGTCCGGCAGTTCGTGGAACAGCTGTTCGCGGAAGGGGTGCCGCGTGTCATCATCGACCCGGATCCATCCAACGGACGAGCGATCCGTGCCTATGAAAAGGCCGGTTTCAGAGCTATCGATCGAAGGCAATCGGAATATGGCGACGCCGTACTGATGGCAATCGATGCCGAAGAGGGCGATGTAAAAGAGGGTGACGCCGAATAGGGCGACGCCGAAGAGGGGCAGTAACAACATGAGCACAACCGGCGCCGACAAGACCGTCTCGGCCTATGAAGACAGTTGGCGGATGGGGCTTCTGCTCGTCCTCGGCCTGATCATATTCCAGGCCGGAGCCCTTTACGGCATGGGCCGAACGCCGATCTGCACATGCGGCTATGTCAAGCTGTGGCACGGCATCGTGCAGAGTTCGGAGAATTCCCAGCATATTTCCGACTGGTACACATTCTCGCACCTCATCCACGGCTTCCTGTTCTATGCGCTGGCCTGGTTTCTGTTCCCGCGCTCGCCGATCGGGCTCAGGCTGGCATTTGCGGTCGTCATAGAGGGCGGCTGGGAACTTCTCGAGAACAGCCCTTTGATCATCGAGCGCTACCGCGCCGGCACGATCTCGCTCGACTATTACGGCGACAGCATCATCAATTCGGTGGCGGACACGCTGGCGATGGTGCTGGGATTTGTGATGGCGCGCAGGCTTCCTATATGGGTGATCGTGACCCTGTCCGTCATCTTCGAATTCGGTGTTGGCTACATCATCCGGGACAATCTGACACTCAACGTGATCATGCTGCTGCATCCGTTCGAGTCCATCCGGCAGTGGCAAAGTGGAATTTAGGAATATGAGCACATTTTCGCCCCGCGAGATCGTTTCGGAACTCGATCGCTTCATCATCGGCCAGAAGGACGCCAAGCGCGCCGTGGCCATCGCCTTGCGCAACCGCTGGCGCCGCCAGCAGCTCGAAGGCCAGATGCGTGAAGAGGTGATGCCGAAGAACATCCTGATGATCGGCCCGACCGGCGTCGGCAAGACCGAGATCTCGCGCCGCCTGGCACGCCTTGCCGGTGCGCCGTTCGTCAAGGTCGAGGCGACCAAATTCACCGAGGTCGGCTATGTCGGCCGCGACGTCGAGCAGATCATCCGCGACCTGGTCGAGATCGCTATCGGGTTGGTGCGCGAGAAAATGCGCGAGGATGTCAAGGCGCGCGCCCATATCAATGCCGAGGAACGTGTGCTGGAAGCGCTCGTCGGCAAGACGGCGAGCCCGGCCACGCGCGACAGTTTCCGCAAGAAGCTGCGCGACGGCGAGCTCGACGACAAGGAGATCGAGATCGAGGTGAGCGATACCGGCACTGGCGGCATGCCCGGCTTCGAGATCCCGGGCATGCCGGGCGCCAATATCGGCGTGTTGAACATCAACGACATGCTGTCGAAAGCGATGGGCGGCCAGAAGACCAAGACGCGCAAGACGACGGTGAAGGAATCCTACACAGTGCTGGTCGGCGACGAGTCCGACAAGCTGCTCGACCAGGACGAGGTGGTGCGCAGGGCGCTCGAATCGACCGAAAACGACGGCATCGTCTTCCTCGACGAGATTGACAAGATCGCCTCGCGCGAAGGCGGCATGGGCGCCGGTGTTTCCCGCGAAGGCGTGCAGCGCGACTTGCTGCCGCTTGTCGAAGGCACTACGGTCGCGACCAAATACGGGCCGGTGAAGACGGACCACATCCTGTTCATCGCATCGGGTGCGTTCCACGTTGCCAAGCCGTCCGACCTGCTGCCCGAACTGCAGGGCCGTCTGCCGATCCGCGTCGAGCTGCGTGCGCTGGAGAAGGACGATTTCGTCCGCATCCTGACCGAGACCGAGGCCAGCCTGATCAAGCAGTACATCGCGCTGATGAAGACCGAGGGCGTCGATCTCGTTTTCACCGACGACGCCATCGATTCGCTGGCCGGCATCGCCGTCGATCTCAACGCCAGCGTCGAGAACATCGGCGCCAGGCGGCTTCAGACGGTGATGGAGCGGGTGCTGGACGAGATCTCCTATGACGCGCCGGACCGCCATGGCACGGCGGTGACCATCGACGCCGCCTATGTGCAAAAGCATGTCGGCGACCTGTCCAGAAACACGGATTTGTCGCGTTTCATCCTGTAGCAGGCGATCCATCCTACAAGAAATGGGCCGGGCGAGCCGGCAAATTCTGAAACGTGTGGCCAAATGGAAGCATCCGGCCAGCTTTTGTCTTGCCAGGCGCAAGGGCTCTCGACTCCCCATCCAGCTTTACCTAGTTTGCCCGGCAACTACAGCGCCGCGCATCAGTTGGGCGTGCAAGGGGCGTTATTCAGTTGGTTTTGCGCATGACCCCGAAAATCGATTCCGGGGGTTATGCGCTGTTGCAGGCGGCGCGCATGAAAAAACTGATCCTCGTCATTCTCGGGCTGACGCTGGCGACAGCCATGTTCGCCGCCGAAGCGGCGACGATGGTGCCGCCGGGCAACAGTCATGCCGAGCAGCCCAACATACCGGGCGCCTCAAACCGGCGCACCCAGGCCACCAACACCACCTTCCAGGCAAAATACAGCAAGGTCTATGCGCTGCTGCAGCACGACGCCGGTCTTCGCGGCAAGATCAGCCAAGCGGCGGCGACCTATGGCATCGACCCGATGCATATCGTCGGCGCCATCGTCGGCGAGCACACCTACAATGTCGACGCCTATGACCGGCTGCAGACCTACTACGTCAAGGCGATCTCCTATCTCTCGAGCAAGCTGTCCTTCGCCTATGAAGGCGAGGACATCACCGATTTCGTGCAGCGGCCGCAATTCCAGGAATGCGCCGGCAAAACGGATAGTTACACGCTCTGGGAATGCCGCGAGCAGGTGTGGAACCAGTCCTTTCGCGGCAAGACTGTCGGCGGCGAGATCTTCCCCGACGACCGCTTCGGCGCCACCTTCTTCCAGCCCTATTATGCCGGCCAGACCTTCGGCCTTGGTCAGCTCAATCCGCTGACCGCGTTGCAGATGAGCGATCTCGTGCACCAGGTTTCCGGCCTGCCGAAGCTCGACGTCGGCGATCCGAACGCGGTCTACAAAACCATCATGGATCCGGACCTAACACTGGATTATGTCGCAGCGACGATCCGGAAATCGATCGATGCCTACCAGAGCATTGCCGGCTTCGACATATCGGGCAATCCCGGCATCACATCGACACTCTACAATGTCGGCAATCCGGAACAGCGCGCCCATGCGCTGAAGGCCGAGAACGACAGGCGCCGCGACGCGGGCGAACCGGAGAAGCTGCCCGAGGAAAATTACTATGGCTGGCTGGTCAACCACAAATTGCCGGAGCTGAAGGCGTTGTTTTAGTGGTGAAATCCGACTCTTGGTGCCTGACGACCACAGCCGCCCTGGGGTTGAGCTGCTGTTGGCGAGAGCCGATACGAGAGCGCAAATGCAAGTGGACGACGCACTCGGCCAAAGAGCCTATTGCCCTTGATGCAATCCCTTGCATCCGCGCACTTAGGCTCGGGGTTCGCGCCCCGCTTCGGAAGCGGTTCGTAAGCGCCTAACTTGTCCGGGAGGGTTTCCTGTGGTCCGCTTGAAGGCACGGCTGAAAGCGGCTTCGGAAGCATACCCCAGGCGCGTGGCGATGGCTGGGATCGTCAGGCTCGGGTCAAGGAGCAGGCGTTTTGCTTCGCGCATTCGGAATTCGAGCACATAGCGGGCCGGCGATATCCCGAGGACAAGTGAAAAACGTTCTGCGAAGGTGGACCGCGACATGGCCGCAGTTCTCGCCAGTCGGGCCAGAGACCAGCTTTCCCCCGGCCTCGTATGGATGCCGAGCAGGGCGGGGCCAAGTCCTCGATCGCGCAGCGCAGCGAGCCAGCCTCGGCGATGGTCATCGCTATCCCCAGCCCAATCGCGAACAATGATGCTGATGGCTGCATCGGCCACACGGGCCATTATCGTGGCCGAGCCTACGCTTTCTTCCGTCATCTCCGCCGCCATTACCTCCAGCAGCATGCCGAGTGACCGGGTACGGTTCGGTCCCTCGCGAAGCACAAGTTTTGCGGGCATGGACCCAATCAGTCGATCGGCCAGCGGTTCCTCGAAATCCACGGTGCAGCAGAAAATGAGGGATCGGGCACCCCGCCGCCGGTGTTGAGGGAATAGCTTGTGTCGGATATCTGTCTTGGGCCCAGGAGCGCGAGATCGGTCACCGCACCGTCAGGGTCGTCGGCGATGACATGTTTGGTGCCATGCGGAAGGAGCACGACGTCGCCCTTGTCCAGCCGCTCCGGTTCAGACCCCTCGACAAGCACCCAACAGGTGCCTTCGGCCACGAAATGGAAGCGAATTCCTTTTTGGAATTGCAGGCCGATGCCTCAAGGCCGCGTTACCTCGGCCCGGCAGTAACTCGCCTCCGCTGGCCTGAGGTCACGCAGGAATTGTCCGAGAAGATGGACAGGATCGGCAGAATTGGATGATCGAGTATACATCTCGGACGCAATATCATTGTTCGTCCGGCATTCCACAATAGGCTTCTTCCCTGCTACCAATAGTTTCGTGGCAACGTGGCAACATTGAGGGAGATGTCGGTGCTTTTTCCAAAGCTCGTGGCGGCGATAGCCGCAGTTATTATCCTGCCGTCTCAGACTTGCGCGCTGGAGAATACATACCTGCCCGTTGAGAAGGTGCCGTATTATGAGGAAATGCCTGGCCAGCCCCACCGACTGGGTCCCTTATGGGGCAAGCGCGATGTGGGTCCGGCCGGAACGCTGCTGAAAGTCCCCGGGGGATGGCAAGCACCCATACATGCACATACGGCAGACTATCAGGGCGTTGTCATCGAGGGCACCTGGAGCCACTGGGTGCCCGAAACGGGCGAGGGCAAAGGCATCGAACTGCGGCCCGGATCATATTGGACCCAGAAGGCAGACCAGATGCATGCCGATGCCTGCATGTCCGAAGAGCAGTGCGTGATCCTTCTTATCAACACCGAGCCTTATTCCACTTTTTTCAAGAGCCGGTAGCTGGGCAACAACTATGCAGTGTGACCTGGACGGGCAGAGGCCCAATGGCTACCAAGCGTCGGGTTGTCACCACTAGAACGACTAGCGTTCCGCCAGTTCCGGAACCCGCACCGGCTCATGCCGCCAGCAGCGACTTCAGCTTGATCGTTTGCGAACCGAGCGCCTCAGGCGCCGGCTTTGCCCTTCTTGCGATCAGCATCTCGGCCAGCCTTATGTCGCGGGCGACCGCGTTGCCCGGGCCGATGCCGCTCGCTGCGACGAGCCTGCCGTCCTGCGCCAAATGGAACAGGATGAAGGCGCCGTCGTCGAGATCGCGACGCACGACCTTGCTGCCCTCGTCCGAGAGCCCAGATATCTGCAAGGTCAAGCCGTACTGATCCGACCAGAACCATGGCACCGCCGCGTGGGCCTCACCGGCGCCGAGCATGTTCCTGGCCGCAAGCGCGCCCTGCTCCTGCGCGTTGCGCCAGGCTTCCAGCCGCACGCGCCGGCCGCCATAGACGGCAACCGGAAACGAGCAGCAATCGCCGGCGGCGAAGATGTCCGGATCGCTGGTGCGAAGCGCGGCATCGACAGCTATGCCGTTATCGATCGTCAGCCCCGCCTCCGCGGCAAGTCCGGTCACCGGCACGGCGCCGATGCCTATCACCGCCAGATCGGCGACGATGTCCTGCCCGCCGGCAAGCGCGATGCGCACCTGGGCGCCGTCGTCGGCGATCGCAGCGATCCCGTCGCCGCACAGGATTTTGACGCCTTCGGCTTCATGCGCCTCGTGGATGATTTTGGCGATCTCGGCCGGCACGCCGCGAGTCAGGATGCGCGGCTGCGCCTCAATGATAGTGACCGTGGCCCCCAGCCTGCGTGCCGCGGCGGCAAGCTCGAGGCCAATGAAGCCGCCGCCAACGATGGCAATGCGGTTTCCGGCGCTGAGATGAGCGCGAATGGCCAGCGCGTCGTTGAAGGTCCGGAGATAGACACAGCGCGCGCCAAGCCCCGGCATCGGCAACTTGCGCGGCACCGATCCGGTTGCCAGCAAGAGCTTGTCGTATGGCAGGATCGAGCCGTCCGACAGGCGCACGCCATGCGCCGCGCGGTCGATCGCGACCGCCTGAACCGAATGGATATGCCGGATCGATCTCTCGGCCAGGATCTCATCGCTGGCGATCGCTTTGATCACGGGCACATCGCTGGCCATCGCGTCTTTCGACAGCGGCGGCCGCTCATAGGGCAGATGCGGTTCGTCCCCGACAAGCGTCACCGGCCCGTCATAGAAGAGATCGCGCAGCGCCAAGGCAGCCCGCCCGCCGCATTCGCCGGCACCGATGATCACCATCCCCTTCGTCATCACCGTCACCCGATCTGAATGAGGATTTTGCCGGCGTCGAGCTTGACCGGATATGTCCTGAGATTGACGCAGACCGGCGCGCCCCTGGCCGCCCCGGTCTTGTAGCTGAAACGGCCATTGTGCTTCGGGCATTCGATGATGTCGTCCATCACCAGCCCGTCGGCCAGATGCACCTTCTCATGCGTGCAAAGACCGTCCGTTGCGAAATATTCGTCGTCGGGGCTGCGATAGATGGCGAAGGTGCGGCCGCCATGGTCGAACCGCATCACGTCCTCTTCGTCGATGTCTTCGGCGTCACAGGCCTCGACCCAGTCGCTCATTGGTCCTCCCGGCAGAATTTTGCTTGGTCAACTTGCCCGGTACGGGCGCATCTCATTCCGCTGCTGCCGCGACAGCATCGTTATCGTTGTGGAATTCCTCACGATAGGGCTTCGCGGTCGGCGGCAGCGCGCGCTTGAGGAAATAGTCCTCATTCCGCAGCTGGCGCAGAAAGGCAGGTATCATCTCGCGATAGCCGGCCAGGATCGACGGCGTCGGCGCCGGCAGATCGTGCCTGATCAGCTCATGCAGCCTCGGCAGCGCATGATAAGGCACCATCGGAAACATGTGATGCTCGACATGGTAGTTCATGTTCCAGTAGATGAAGCGGCTGATCGGGTTCATGTAGACGGTGCGGCTGTTGAGGCGGTGGTCGATGACATTTTCGGCGAGGCCGCCATGCTGCAGCAGGCCAGTCATGACGTGATGCCAGGCGCCGTAAAACCGGGGCAGCCCGACCAGCATCAAGGGCAGGAACGAGCCGCTATAAAGTGCCAGCGCGATGGTCGCGGCATAGACCGCGGTCCAGATGCGGGCAATGCGGATCGCCTTCGGCTGCTCCTGCTCGGGAATGAAGGTCTTTTCCGCCGGGCTGATGATGCCGGCCGCATTGCGAACCATGTCGCTCATGGCATGCCAGGCATCGACAATGCCGAAGAAATTGAGCACGACGCGCAACAGGTCCGGTGGGCGCATCACCGCGATTTCCGGATCGCGGCCGACGATGATCGTATCGGTGTGATGCCGCGTATGGCTCCAGCGCCAGGTCACCGGATTGCGCATGATCATGAAGCAGGCGATCTGATAGATCGCATCATTCATCCACTGCGTCCTGAACGCGGTGCCGTGACCGCATTCGTGCCAGCGTGAATCGGTAGAAGAGCCGTAGAGGACGCCATAGACGAAGAAGAACGGCACGCACCACCATGTGCCCCAGAACCAGGCGCCGCCCGCGCCGCTCAGGATCAGGGCGCCGAGCCAGATGGTGGTGTCGCGGATCGCTGGCCCGTCGGAGCGCTGCATCAGCTCCTTCATCTGCTTGCGGGGCACGTCGGTGTGATACCACTCGGCCGCGGCCAGCCCGGTCTCGACGGCAAGCTTCGCGTCGCGGCCGAGCAGGCTGTAGTCTCGCCGAGACGGTGCTGCGTCCATCGTTGCGTCCATCGGAGTGCCTCCACCAGCGTCCTGCGATCCGCCCCGGCCAATGACCGGGCCGCGGTCGTAAGCATCGTAGGCTAGAAATAACGCCAAGCCATGATAGGCTCAATGTCACAAAGATAGTTTCTATCATTTCCCATCAGAATGATGTAAACTTTGGCAAGCGGAGAGACAGCCATGGCAAAACGGCCGACCATCACCGATCTGGCGCGCGCCTCCGGCGTCAGCGTCGCCACCGTCGACCGGGTGCTAAACAATCGCCTGCCGGTGCGCGAGGAAACCGCACGCCGTGTCTATGAGGCTGCAACCGATATCGGCTATCACGCCGCCGGACTGATCAAGCAGCGGATGCGCCAGGAACTGCCGGAATATCGGCTCGGCTTCCTGCTGCTGAGGGGCAATGATGTCTTCTACAGCGATTTCGCGCGGGAGCTCGAACTGGCGGTGTCGCAATCGCAGCGCTTCCGCGGCGTCGCAACCATCGACTTCGCCAGTTCGCTGGCGCCCGACGAGATCGCTGCCCAGATGCGCAAGCTGGCGGCGAAATCCAGGGCCGTCGCCCTTGTCGGTCCGGACCATCCGACGCTGACGGCAGCCGTCGAGACCCTGAAGGCAAGGGGGCAACCCGTCTTCTCCCTGCTATCCGACTTTGCCGCCGGCATCCGCGAAGGCTATGTCGGCCTCGACAACCGCAAGGTCGGCCGCACCGCGGCCTGGATGATCGCCAGGGCGGCGAGGAAACCCGGCAAGGTCGCCCTTTTTGTCGGCAGCCATCGCTTCCATGGCCATGAGCTACGCGAGATCGGCTTCAGATCATTCTTCCGCGAGCATGCGCCGGAATTCACGGTGCTGGAGACGCTGGTCAATCTGGAGGCCAACCAGGTGACCCATGATGCGATGATCGATCTTCTGGCGCGGTACCCGGATCTTGCCGGCTGCTACGTCGCCGGCGGCGGCATGGAAGGCGCGGTCTCGGCGCTCAGGGCAGCGAGGCCCGTAAATATGCCGGTGGTCGTCTGCAACGAGATCAATGCCGAGTCGCGCGCGGCGCTCGCCGACAACATCCTGACCATGGTGATTTCGACGCCGCTGGCAGCACTATGCCGCGAGCTTGTCGGGCTGATGGCGCATGCCATCGAGGCAGGCGCTGCCAATGCGCCGGGCCAGACCTTCCTGCCCTTCGATATCTATCTACCGGAAAACATCTAGGTTCGGGCAAAACGTCTGGGCTCAGACAGGGATCCAGGTTCAGATCGGGCACCACGATGCGTCGGCAATGATGTGAACCATCAACCTGATGGATTCTTGCAGAAGATTTGCCGGCCCTCAGCCGCGTTATCCGAAAATCCGGCATCCGCTTTCGGAATCTCCTTGACGCCCGCACGCAGAATGGAATAAATATTTCACCAGATAGGTATTTTGGTTCTTTCGTTCCGGAACATCTGTTTCAACGGAGGGCTTGGCGCTCCAGTCAACGCGGAAATCGCCATCAGGAACGGAGATGGCAATCGGGAGAGATTCCCCGGAAGATCGGGGATTCCGGGTAGATCGGTGCAGCCGGACACCAATTCTGTGGAGGAGAAATAAAATGAAGAAACTGCTTTTGGGCGTCGTGTTTTCGGCGCTGATGAGTTCGTCCGCCCTCGCGGCCAAGATCGGCGTGTCGATGGCGCTGTTCGACGATAATTTCCTCACCGTGCTGCGCAACGGCATGATCGAGCAGGCCAAGGGCATGGACGGCGTGGAGCTGCAGGTCGAGGACGCGCAGAACGACGTCGCCAAGCAGCTCGACCAGATCAAGAACTTCGTCGCCTCGGGCGTTGACGCGATCATCGTCAATCCGGTCGACACCTCGGCCACCCAGGCGATGTCGGACGCCGCGGCTGCGGCCAAGGTTCCGTTGGTCTACGTTAACCGCGAGCCGGTCAATGTCGACACGCTGCCGGACAACCAGGCTTTCGTCGCCTCGAACGAGGTTGAGTCAGGCACTCTCGAGACCCAGGAGGTCTGCCGCCTGTTCAAAGAGGCCGGTAAGACCGAGGCCAATGTCTACGTGATCATGGGCGAGCTGTCGAACCAGGCCGCGGTGCAGCGCACCAAGGACATTGACGACGTGATCGCCACTCCGGAATGCAGCTTCATCAAGATCATCGACAAGCAGACGTCGAACTGGAAACGCGAGGAAGCGCAGAATCTGATGACCAACTGGCTGTCGACCGGCACGCCGTTCGATGGTGTGATCGCCAACAATGACGAAAGCGCCATCGGTGCCATCCAGGCCATGAAGGCTGCCAACATTGACATGAAGTCGGTTGTCGTCGGCGGCGTGGACGCCACCCAGGACGCGCTTGCCGCTATGCAGGCGGGCGATCTCGACGTGACCGTGTTCCAGGATGCGGCCGGTCAAGGTGCCGGGGCGCTGGACGCAGCGCTCAAGCTTTCCAAGGGCGAGGCGGTTGAACAGAAGGTCTACATCCCGTTCCAGCTGGTCACGCCGGCAAACATCGACAAGTTCCTGCAGAAGAACTGAGGCAGAGGACCGTTTTTCGATAGGGAGCGGCGCGTCAGAGCATCGGACCGGTTTTTAGGAAATCCGATGTTCGAAACAAGAGCATCGGGAAATCCGATGCTCAAAACAAAGGGACGGCGCCGCTCCTTTTTCTCTCATCGCCGTAGACAGGCGGGAGGGCGACTGCTGACGGAGGAAGCAAGATTTGGCACAGACAACCCATGGCGTCGGCGGACTGAGCTATGATGCGAAGAAGCGCACATGGCCTGCCGAATTCAACGTTTTCCTGGCGCTCATCATCCTGGTCGGCGCCTTCGAGCTGATCGGCCGCGTCTTTCTTGGCGACAGCTTCCTGTTCAACACCCGCGCCAACGTCGATACGATCTTCAACGAAGCGCGCCTGCAGATCATCATCCTGCAGGTGTCGATCGTCGGCATCATCGCCATCGGCGTGACGCAGGTGATCATTTCCGGCGGCATCGACCTTTCTTCGGGTTCGATCGTCGGCGCCACGGCGATGATTGCCATGAGTTTCGCCCAGGTGGCGACGGTCAACGGCAACCCTAACCCCAAGGCGATGTTCATCGAGCAGGGCTGGACTGACCTGCCGGTGATCGTGCCGGTGCTCGTCGCGATCGGCTGCGGCCTGCTGGCCGGCCTGGTCAACGGCTCGTTGATCGCCTACACGCGCATTCCGCCGTTCATCGCCACGCTCGGCATGATGGTCACGGCGCGCGGCATCGCGAAATGGTGGTCCAAGGGGCAGCCGATCTCGTTTCCCACCGAAAGTTTCGCCGCGATCGGCAAGGGGCTGATGCCGGTCATCATCTTCATATCGCTGGCGATTCTGTTCCAGCTGATCCTGTCATACACCAGGTACGGCAAGCACTGTTATGCCATCGGCTCCAACGAGGACGCCGCCCGCATGTCCGGCATAAATGTCCAAAACCACAAGATCCTGGTCTTCGTCATTGCTGGCATCCTCGCCTCGCTCGCCGCCGTGGTGCTAAGCTCCAAGAACCTCACCGCTCAGGCCGGCATGGGCGTGATGTACGAGTTGGACGCCATCGCGATGGCTGTCATCGGCGGCGTCTCGCTGTCGGGCGGCCGCGGCTCGATCATCGGAACGGTGATCGGTGCGCTGATCTTCGGCGTCATCATCTCCGGCTTCACCTTCCTGCGCCTCGACGCCTACTACCAGGAGATGGTCAAGGGCGTGATCATCATCGGCGCAGTTGTTCTCGACCAGTGGCGCCAGCGCCTGCGGGCAATGAGGGCTTGATCATGTCGGACATCGTCCTGAAGACCGAAAACCTGACCAAATACTATGGCGGCGTGCATGCGCTCGAAAGCGCGAACTTCGAACTGCGCAAGGGCGAGCATGTCGCCATCATGGGTGACAATGGCGCCGGCAAATCGACCTTCGTGCGCCAGATCACGGCGGTCGAGCAGCGCACCAGCGGCAAGATCTGGTTCGACGGCAACGAAGTGAACTTCGCCGGTCCGATTGCGGCGCGCGAGGCCGGCATCGAAACCGTGTTCCAGAACCTGGCGCTTGCCGATGATCTCGACGTGCCGTCGAACCTGTTTCTCGGCCGCGAAAAGGTGCTTTTCAATCTCGGGCCTTTCTCGATCCTCGATCGCAAGTTCATGCGCAAGGCGACCGAGGCAGCGTTGGTCCGCACGGCGGTCAAGATTCCCAACCTTTCCAACACCATCCGCCACATGTCGGGCGGCCAGCGCCAGTGCGTGGCGATCGCCAGAACGGCGACGTTCGCTTCCAAGCTCATCATCATGGACGAGCCGACGGCAGCCCTCGGTGTGCAGGAGACGATGCAGGTCGAAAACATCATCCGCACGTTGAAAGCCAATGGCGAGCCGCTGATCCTGATCAGCCACAACATGCGCCAGGTGTTCGACCTTTGCGACCGCATCGTCGTCTTCCGGCGCGGCCGCATCGTCGCCAATCTGCGCAAGCAGGACACCGACGGCAACGACATTGTCTCATACATCACCGGCGCCAAGACCGGGGAGGCGGAACTTGCGGCCTAAGGCGGCGCCGGATCATCGGCTCGCCGCCGAACTGCCGCGATCCGAAAATCGCCAGCGGCTCTGTGCCTGAGGCCAGGCGCGACACACTTCTTTTCGAACCATCCTCAAAGGAAATTCCCATGCCTCTCCGCTTCGCTCTTCTCGGTGCCGGTCGTATCGGCAAGGTCCACGCCCGCGCCGTGGGCTCCAATCCGCAGGCCAAATTGGTCGCCGTGGCGGACGCCTTTGAGAAGGCGGCGACGGATCTGGCGTCAGCCTATGGCGCGGAAGTGCGCACCATCGAGGCGATCGAAAAAGCCGGAGATGTCGACGCGGTCATCATCTGCACGCCGACCGACACCCATGCCGATCTGATCGAGCGGTTCGCCAAGGCCGGCAAGGCGATCTTCTGCGAGAAGCCGATCGACCTGGACGCCGGCAGAGTGGAAGAATGCCTTGAAGTGGTCGACAAAGCCGGCGCCACTTTGATGGTCGGCTTCAACCGCCGCTTCGATCCGCATTTCGCCGCCGTGCGCAAGGCGATCGACGATGGCGCCATCGGTACGGTCGAGATGGTCACCATCACGTCGCGAGATCCCGGCCCGCCGCCGCTCGACTATATCGGCCGCTCGGGCGGCATTTTTCGCGATATGACCATCCATGATTTCGACATGGCGCGCTTCCTGCTCGGCGAGGAGCCGGTGGCGGTCAGCGCCCACGCCTCAGTGCTGGTCGACAAAAAAATCGGCGAGGCCGGCGACTTCGACAGCGTCAGCGTCATCCTCGAAACCGCCTCCGGCAAGCAGTGCATCATCTCCAATTCGCGGCGGGCCACCTATGGCTACGACCAGCGCATCGAGGTGCACGGCTCGAAAGGCATGATCGCGGCCGAGAACCAGCGGCCGGTGTCGATCGAACTGGCCAATGAGAAAGGCTATACGCGCCCGCCGCTGCACGACTTCTTCATGACCCGCTACCTCGACGCCTATGCCAACGAGATCGCTGCCTTCATCGCCGCGACGACATCCGGCAACAAAGCGGCGCCGAGCGGCAAGGACGGGCTCGTCGCGCTGAGGCTGGCGGACGCAGCACTGAAATCGGCTAGGGAAGGCAAGACCGTCCGCCTCGACAAGACAATCTAAGTATCAAGCACAGGAGCAAGGCGATGAACGGTTCAGCCGGTCGCAATTCCGAAACACGCGCCATCGTCACCGGCGGCGCGCAAGGCATCGGCTTCGCCGTCGCCGAGGCGCTGGCCGACGAGGGCTGCCGCGCGCTGGCGCTGGTCGGTCGTTCCCAGGAGAAAGGCGATAGGGCTATCGCCGCACTTGGGAAAAACGGCGTCGACGCCATCTTCATCGGCGCCGATGTTTCCAAAGTGGCCGACTGCAAGCGGGCCGTCGAAACGGCGATCGCTCATTTCGGCACCATCAACGCGCTGGTCAACGCCGCCGCCACCTCGGCGCGCGGTTCGCTGGTCGAGACGAGTGAAGAGCTTTTCGACACGATCTTCGCGACCAATGTGCGCGGTCCCTTCTTCCTGATGCAGGGCGTGGTGGCGCAGCTGCTCGCCCGCAAGGCGCCTGGCTCGATCGTCAATGTCCTGTCGATGTCCGCGCATTGCGGCCAGTCGTTCCTGGCGCCCTATTCGTCGAGCAAGGGCGCATTGGCGACGCTGACCAAGAATGTCGCCAATGCGTACCGCAGCAACCGCATCCGCTGCAACGCGGTGCTGCCCGGCTGGATGGACACCGAGGGCGAGGCGATCGTGCAGAAGAAATGGCACGATGCACCTGACAATTGGCTGGAAAAGGCCGAGGCCGCGCAGCCGATGGGCCAATTGGTGAAGCCGGACCAGCTCGCCCGGCTGATCAGCTATATGGTCAGCCCGCAGTCGGGCGTCATGACCGGGTCGCTGGTCGACTACGACCAGAACATCGCCGGATCGTCGCCAGAGTAGGATCAGCCGAGTAGCCTCATCGTCCAGAAGCAGCTCGGCCATGCGTCGGCCGAGATGACCCGAATATATCAACGCCGGCGCGATCGGTTCGACCAAACTCACCAAGGCACCCGGGCTCTGAAAAACCCTCTCCTTCCCTGTTGCCGCCGTATCGCCATCCCCATATAGTCAAGATGGTCAGAATGGTCATGGAGGTCGAAATGCTGGCTGCGCCCAAAGAGGATACCAATTGGACGGTCGCTGGGGCAAAAGCCCGGCTCTCGGAGGTTATCGAACGCGCGCAGTCATCGCCGCAGACGATCACCAGAAACGGCAAACCAAGCGTGGTTGTCGTCTCGGCCGAGGAATGGCAACGGAAGACCGCGCGCAAGGGTACGCTTGCGGAGTTCCTGCTGGAGTCGCCGCTGCGCGGCGCCGATCTCAACCTTGAGCGTCAGCGCGACGAACCGCGTGATCTGCCGCTGTGAGGCTACTGCTCGATACGAATGTCCTGTCCGAGGTGACAAGGCCGGTGCCGGACGCACGCGTTCTGGACTGGCTGGACGGGCTTGATGAGGACCGCTCATTCATTAGCGTCGTGTCGATCGCCGAGATCCGACGCGGCGTCGCCCTCATGGATGAGGGCCGGAAACGCGAGGCTCTGGCCCAATGGCTCGCTCAAGACCTGCCGCAGCGCTTCGAACAGAGGGTTCTTCCTGTGGACGAACCGGTTGCCTTGGCCTGGGGGGACCTGATGGGCCTTGCGAAGCGCCGCGGTCGCGGTCTGTCGTCGATGGATGGCCTGATTGCAGCCACCGCGATTGCGCAGGAGCTCACCTTGGCAACGCGTAATACGAACGATTTCGAAGGCTTTGGGATCGAACTCTTCAATCCCTGGACTGCATGAACCGCTCAGCGCAGCATGTTGGGCCTTGAAGATAAGCAGTCTATTTCATGCCCCACCAAACCCGCCGGTGTTCACGCCATTATCAGTAGCCTTATCAGACGTGACAAGCGCCTCGGCTTCGGCTATAGGACGCGCATGATCAACTCGACCGCCTCGTTCTGGTACTTTAGCGACTTTAGCTCGCTGGCGGCGGGAGGATTGCGCTCGATCTGAAGATTGCAGCATCAAAATCCGAACAGCCGCCAGACCTGGCGGCTTTTTTTGTTTCAGCCGGCAGGTCTCCCAATCAGGAGCAGAGAGCCGTGTTGACGACCACAGATGATCTTCGGGTCAAGGAAATAAGGGAATTGAGTACGCCGGACCAGGTGATGCGGGAGATACCGCGCACGCTGACGGCGACGCGCACCGTGACCGCGTCACGCAACGCTATCCACGCCGTGCTGACCGGCACTGACGATCGGCTGATCGTTGTCGCCGGCCCCTGTTCGATCCACGATCCGGCCGCTGCCGTGGACTATGCCAGCCGCCTGGCGACGCTGCGCGAGAGCCTGTCGGACCGGCTGGAAATCGTGATGCGCGTCTATTTCGAGAAACCGCGCACGACGGTCGGCTGGAAAGGCCTGATCAACGATCCCGACCTGGACGGCAGCTTCAACATCGACAAGGGCCTGCGGATGGCGCGCAATGTGCTCTCCGCCGTCAACAATCTCGGCCTGCCGGCAGCGACCGAATTCCTCGACATGGCCACCCCGCAATACATTGCCGATCTCGTCGCCTGGGGCGCGATCGGCGCGCGCACGACCGAGAGCCAGATCCATCGGGAACTCGCATCAGGCCTGTCCTGCCCGGTCGGCTTCAAGAACGGCACCGACGGCAATTTGCGGATCGCCGCCGAGGCGGTGAAATCCGCCGCCGAGCCGCATCATTTCATGGCGGTGACGAAGGGCGGGCGCAGCGCCATCGCGACGACCACCGGCAACGAGGACTGCCACGTCATCCTGCGCGGCGGCATTCAGCCCAATTATGACGCGGCAAGCGTCGCCGCCGCCAGTGCGGAACTCGCCCGGATCGGTGTCGCGCCCCGGCTGATGATCGATGTCAGCCACGCCAACAGCAACAAGAAGCAGGAGAACCAACCGAAGGTAGCGGCTGACGTGGCGGGCCAGGTCGCGGCAGGCGACGAGCGCATCATCGGTGTCATGATCGAGAGCAACCTCGTTGCCGGCCGACAGGATGTCGTGCCCGGCAAGCCGCTCGTCTACGGCCAGAGCATCACCGATGGCTGCATCGACTGGGCAACCACCGAGACGGTGCTGCACAGCCTTGCCGACGCCGTCGAGCGGCGCCGGGCAGCGCGCCGGGCCCTGGTCGCCAGCCGCCCGGGAGCGGCTTGAAGCTTTCCCCTTCTCCCCTTGTGGGAGAAGGTGGATCGGCGCGCAGCGCCGAGACGGATGAGGGGTGTTCGAAGGAACGCTGTGTTAAGATATCGAATGATTTTAAGCTCTTAGGACTTCAAAATAGCGATCTGTCCAACACCCCTCATCCGACCGAGCTTCGCTCGGCCACCTTCTCCCACAAGGGGAGAAGGGGAGCCAACGTCGGCGTTACCTCACATCCACCCAGCGCTGCTCCTTGAACGAGCGTGCCATGGCATGCACGGTGCGCTCGATCTCCAGGCCCTCGTCGAAATCGATGATCCGCGCCGGTTTGCCGGCCAGCCTGGTCAGCAGTTCTCGGCATTCGATGATCTTGAGGTCGTTGAAGCCAAGCCCGTGGCCGGGCGCCGGCAGGAAGGCATCGTAGGGCTTGTGGTGCGGCGCCACCAGGATGGTCCGGTAGCCCTGCTCGGTTGGGCGGTCGGCTGTGAGATAGAGCTGGAACTCGTTCATCCGCTCCTGGTCGTACAGGATCGAGCCCTTCGAGCCGAAGATTTGGACGGCGATCCGGCCTTTGCGGCCCCAGGCCGAACGGCTGACCAGCAGCGTGCCGGCAATGCCGTTTTCGAGATGCATCAGCACGCTGGCAATGTCGTAGGTCTCGACCGCGCGGCGCCCGCCCGACGCGACGCGGCGATCGGCATAGGGTTTTGCCATGTCGCACATGACGCGGGCGACGCGGCCGAACAGCACCGCGATCAGCGACAGCGGATGCACGGCGAAGTCGTCGAGCGCGCCGTAACCGGACGCTGCCTCGTGCTTCCAGAAGAACAGCGCTTCCGGGTCGGCCATGAAATCCTCGTCCATCTCGATGCGCAGATGATTGACCTCGCCGATGATCTTCTCGTCGAGCAGCGCACCGATATGGCGGATTGCGGGATTCTGGATGTAATTGTAGCCGAGAGCCGCCACCTTGCCGGACTTTTGCGCCGCCGCCGCCATGGCTTGCGCCTCCGCAAAGCCCGGCGCCATCGGTTTTTCGCACCACAGGTGCTTGCCGGCCTCAAGGATGGCGATGGCCATTTCCGGGTGGAACTGGTTTGGCGTGGTCAGCGAGACGACATCGACTTCCGGGTCGTTGACGACGGCGCGCCAGTCACCGGAGGCCTTGGCAAAGCCGAATTCGGTGGCACGGCGCTTGGCAAGACCCTCGTCGACCTCGCCGAGACGGACCAGCCTTGGCTTGGCCACGTCGGGAAAGACGGTTCCGACCGCGTTCCAGGCGATGGCGTGACACTTGCCCATGAAGCCTGTGCCGATAAGGCCTACTCCGACCATTTCCCTTGTCTCCGTCGCCAGGAAGATTTTGTGTGGATGAATTAGTCCATTTTATCCAGAAATGGAACGCATGCCTCATTTTTTATGGCCTTCTTGCACAGGCTCGCTATGATGGGGCACACACGGCATCGACTGATGGGCCTAGGCGGAGCGACGATGGACGAACGGGTGCCCCGCGATTTCGAGACGCTGCGTACGACGATCCTGGAACGGCGCCATAGCCTGCCCAAGCGTATCGCGCAGATCGCTGCCTATGCGCTCGACAATCCCGACGATATTGCCTTCGGCACCGCCGCCAGCATCGCTGCCTCCGCCGGCGTCCAGCCGTCGACCCTGATCCGCTTCGCCCAGCAGCTCGGCTTCGACGGCTTCACCAGCCTGCAGCTGGTGTTTCGCGAGCGCCTGCGTGAGCGCAATTCGTCCTATGACGAAAGGCTGGCGGCATTGCGCGCCAAGGCCGAGGAAGGCGCCGGTCACCGGGCGATCTTCGACGGCTTCGTCGCCGCGGCCAGCACCTCGCTCAACGATATTTCAGGCAGGTTGAACGAAGAGCATTTCGAAGATGCGATCGCCTTGCTGGCCAAAGCGGAGACCGTCTATGTGCTGGCCAAGCGTCGCTCCTATCCGGTCGCCTCCTACATCGCCTATGCGCTGGGCAAGCTCAAGATCCGCAACCAGCTGATCGAATCGGCCGCCGGCCTCAACGCCGAGATGATCGGCTTTGCCTCGCCCCGGGATGCCGTCATCGCCATCAGCTTCTCGCCCTATGCCCCGGCGGCCATCGAGGAGGCGCGCGTCATCTCGGAGCAAGGCGTGCCGATCGTGGCGATCACCGACAGCTCGTTCTCGCCGCTCGCCCAGTTCGCCAAGGTCTGGTTCGAGGTCGCCGAGGCCGATTTCGCCGGCTTCCGCTCGCTGTCGGCGACGATGGCGCTGGCCATGGCGCTGACTGTCGCGGTTGGCGAGAAGCGGCGTGATGCCGGCCGCAAGCGCAAGACCTAAATAACCTCTACGGCTGCTTCGCCTCCCGCCACAAGCCGCGCTGCGTCGCGTGCGGGTGGCGACCCGAACTGACGGGCATACTCCCGGCTGAACTGTGAAGCACTCTCGTAGCCAACGGCAAAGGCGACCTGTGCCACGTTGCCCGGTTGGGCAACCAGCAGATGGCGGGCCTCCAGCAGCCGGATTTGTTTTTGATACTGGATCGGGCTCATGGCCGTCGCCGCCTTGAAGTGGCGGTAGAACGCAGCGTTGCTCATATGGGCAATTTCGGCCAGATCTCCGACCCGGATTGGCTGATGGCAGTGCTCCCGGATCCAGGCAATCGCCTGGCCAATCCGCGACAGATGGCCATCGGCGCGCGCCAGCTCGCGAAGCTTTCCACCTTGCGGGCCCTGCAGGAGCCGAAACAACATCTCGCGTTCGAGCATGGTCGCCAGCACAGGAATCTCCGCTGGCCGGTCAAGCAGCCGCATCATTCGACGCAACGCATCGAGCATCTCATCATCAACGGGAGAGGTGGAGAAACTGTCGCCGCCAAGCGCCGGCCCGAGCTCGACGAGGAGCGCGGCGACAGCCTGCAGGTCAAGGGTCAAGCCAATGGCCAGGTAGGGGCGCGCGGCGCTCGCTTCGACTATCTGGCTGATGGTGGGCGTGTCGACAGTGTAGATGAAATAGCTGGCGCGATTGTAACGAAGAGCCCGGTCGCCGATCAGAACCGTCTTCGCGCCCTGCAATACGAATAAGATCCCCGCCCCCCAAACGCCTGGCAATGGTGCCGTGGTGACCTCACTGCGGCCGATCGAAACGCGGGGGATCGCCGTTGGTGTTCGTCGCCCGCGCGCATGGCGGACGGCGATCTCGATCAACTCCTGCAGCGCCTCGCTCATTGCGCCAGCATCGCGCATTCGCGCCGGCCGCGCAACAGCGTGAGAGGATTAGGCAAGAGCTGGAGAGTTTCCGGCGCGCGGCGTTCCCTGCGCCGCGCCATCTTCAGTCTTCGACATGGATAGAAGGAGGTTCCCAAAATGACGACGTCGAAAAACGCGCTGGTGACCGGCGCCAACAAGGGTATAGGCCACGAAATCGCCCGGCGACTGGCGACGATGGGCTTTAAGGTCTGGCTTGGCGCCAGGGACGCCAAACGCGGCATGGCAGCAGTGCAAGCCCTGCGCGCCGAAGGCCTGGATGTCCAGTGGCTTGAGTTGGATGTTACACAGGACGAAAGCGTCGCGGCTGCCGCTAGAGTTGTCAGTGCGGAAAGCCCCTGCCTCGACGTGCTCGTGAACAACGCCGGCATCGCCGTCAATTACGACCTGCCGCCGAGCCAGCAGCGGATCGCCGACATCCAGCCCACTTATGACGTCAATGTCTTCGGCCCAATCCGCGTGACGCAGGCCTTCTTGCCGCTGCTGATTGCAGCGCCGGCTGCCCGCATCGTGATGGTGAGCAGTTCCACCGGGTCGATCGGCCGGGCGCTCGATCCCACCACCGCGAACCACGCTGTCAATATGATGGGCTACGGCAGCTCCAAGACGGCCTTGAATGCCGTCACCGTGGCGTTTGCCAGGGAGCTCGCGCCGCAAGGCATCAAGGTCAACGCCGCGGCGCCCGGCTACACCGCCACCGATCTCAACGGATATAAAGGTCACCGCACGGTGCAGCAGGCGGCCGAGATCGTCGTTCACCTGGCGACCCTGGGCGTCGATGGTCCGACCGCCGGGTACTTCAACGACGATGGCCCGCTTCCTTGGTGAAGGGAGCAGCTCCGTGTTGACATCCGCGGGGCGCTCTGGTGGCAGATACTCGACGACTTTCTTCTGATTTGAAAGTTTCACCGTACATGCCTTGCGCGGCACTTTTCAGCAAAGGAATACGTGTTCCATATTGACTATGGATTGGAATTATTATTTCATATTGCCGGCGCCACGCTGCCGCTCGCGCGTGTTACCCAAGACAACAAGGCTGATGGGAGGTTCGAATGGGCGAAGCCGTGGACGCGAAACATGCGCCGCTCGACGTTATCACCATTGGCCGCGCCTCCGTCGATCTCTATGGCCAGCAGATCGGCTCGCGCCTGGAGGACATCACCTCCTTTGCCAAGTCGGTCGGCGGCTGTCCGGCCAACATTTCGGTCGGCACGGCGAGGCTCGGCTTGCGCTCGGCGCTGCTCACCCGCGTCGGCGACGAGCAGATGGGCCGCTTCATCCGCGAGCAGCTGACGCGCGAAGGCGTTTCCGTGGCCGGCCTCAGGACCGACCCGGACCGGCTGACGGCGCTGGTGCTGCTGTCGGTCGAGGACGAAGGCGTCTCGCCGATGATTTTCTACCGCACTGACTGCGCCGACATGGCGCTTGCGGAAGACGACATCGACGAAGCGTTCATCGCCTCGGCGCGTGCCATCGTCGTCACCGGCACACATTTTTCGCGCCCCAACAGCGATGCCGCACAGCGCAAGGCGATCCGCACTATCAAGGCCAAGGGCGGCAAGGTGGTGTTCGACATCGACTATCGGCCGAATCTCTGGGGCCTTGCCGGCCATGCCGAAGGGTTCGAACGCTACGTAAAATCCGACCGGGTCTCCGCCCAGCTGAAGACAGTGCTGCCCGACTGCGACCTCATCGTCGGCACCGAAGAAGAGATCATGATCGCCTCCGGCACTGACGATTGCCTGAGTGCGCTGATGACGATCCGCTCGCTGTCCAAGGCCACCATCGTCTTGAAGCGCGGCGCCATGGGCTGCATCGTTTATGACGGGCCGATCAGCGACGATCTCGAAGACGGCATTGTCGGCAAGGGCTTTCCGATCGAGGTCTACAATGTGCTCGGCGCCGGCGACGCCTTCATGTCGGGCTTCCTGCGCGGCTGGCTCGGCGGCGAAAGCCTGGAGACGGCGGCGACCTGGGCCAATGCCTGCGGCGCTTTCGCCGTGTCGCGGCTGCTCTGCGCGCCGGAATACCCGACCTTCGAGGAATTGCAGTTCTTCCTGAAGAACGGCAGCAGGCATCTGGCGCTGCGCAAGGACGCGGCGATCAACCATATCCATTGGGCGACGACGCGCAGGCGCGACATTCCCTCGCTGATGGCGCTGGCTTGCGACCACCGTATCCAACTCGACGATATCGCGGCGAAGGCCGGTGCCGACCCGTCGCGCATCCATGATTTCAAGGTGCTGACGGTCAAGGCGGCGGCGAGGGTTGCTGCCGGCCGCGCCGGCTATGGCATGCTGCTCGACGAGAAATACGGCCGCGAGGCGATGTTCGAATTCGCCCGCCATTCCTTCGCCTGGCTTGGCCGGCCGGTCGAGCTGCCGGGATCTCGGCCGCTTCGTTTCGAATTCTCGCAGGACATCGGCTCGCAGTTGATCGAGTGGCCGGTCGACCATTGCATCAAGTGCCTGTGCTTCTATCACCCCGACGACCCGGAGCCGCTGAAAACCGAACAGCAGCAGAAGCTCAAAAGCCTGTTCGAGGCCGCGCGGAAAGTGGGCAGAGAACTTCTCATCGAGATCATTGCCGGCAAGCACGGCGAACTCGACGACACGACGATCCCGCGCGCGCTGGAAGAACTCTATGCGCTTGGCATCAAGCCCGACTGGTGGAAGCTCGAACCGCAGGCTTCGGCCGGCGCTTGGGCCAAGATCGAGGCGGTGATCCTGAAGAACGATCCATGGTGCCGCGGCATTGTGCTGCTCGGCCTGGAAGCGCCGCAGGACGAGCTGGAAGCCGCCTTTGCCGCCACCGCCAAAGCGCCCATCGTCAAGGGCTTCGCCGTCGGCCGCACCATCTTCATCAACGCAGCCGAACAATGGCTTGCCGGCAAGATGTCGGATGAGGAGGCGGTGGCCGACATGGCATCACGCTTCGAGAGACTGACCGAGGCATGGCTTGCCGCGCGCGGCCGCAAAGCAGCATAAGAAGGCGCGGCATAAGGACTGCGGAGGAAAACAAGATGACCAAGACGATCCGCCTGACGATGGCGCAGGCGCTGACCCGCTTTCTTGCTCGCCAGATGACCGAGATCGACGGCAAAAAAATGCCGATCTTCGGCGGCGTCTGGGCGATCTTCGGCCACGGCAATGTCGCCGGCGTCGGCGAAGCGCTCTATCAGGTGCGTGACGAATTGCCGACCTTCCGCGCCCATAATGAGCAGGCGATGGCGCATGCGGCGATCGGCTATGCCAAGGCCAATTTCCGGCGCCGCTTCATGGCGGCGACCAGTTCGATCGGCCCCGGCGCCCTCAACATGGTGACGGCGGCAGCACTTGCGCATGTAAACAGGTTGCCCGTCCTGTTTCTCCCTGGCGACGTCTTCGCTAATCGCATCCCCGACCCTGTGCTGCAGCAGGCCGAGGATTTCTCCGACGGCACGGCGACGGTCAATGACTGCTTCCGACCGGTGTCGCGCTATTTCGACCGCATCACCCGGCCCGAGCAGATCATCCCGGCGCTCAGCCGCGCCATGCAGGTGCTGACCGATCCGGCTGAATGCGGGCCGGTGACGCTGTCGCTCTGCCAGGACGTGCAGGCCGAGGCCTATGATTACCCCGAAAGCTTCTTTGCCGAACGGGTCTGGCATCAGCGCCGGCCGCGCCCGGACCGCCAAGAACTGGCAGCCGCGGTGGCGGCGCTGAAGGGTGCGAAGAAGCCATTGGTGATTGCCGGCGGTGGCGTGCTTTATTCGCAGGCATCGGGTGAATTGGCTAAGCTGGTGCAGGACGCCGGCATGCCCGTCTGTGAGACACAGGGCGGCAAATCATCGCTGCCGGACGATCATCCGCTCAACATGGCAGCGGTCGGCGTCACCGGTACCTCGGCGGCCAACAGGCTGGCCGAAGAAGCCGACGTGGTGCTTGCCGTCGGCACCAGGCTGCAGGATTTCACCACCGGTTCCTGGGCGCTGTTCAAGAATTCCGGCAAAACCATCATCGGGCTGAACGTTCAGCCTTTCGATGCGGGAAAGCACCAGGCGCTGCCGCTCGTCACTGATGCGGCGGAAGGGCTCGCCGAGCTCGGTGCGGCGCTGGAGGGCTGGAAGGCGCCTCCTGCCTGGACCGACAATGCGGCCAGGGGCAAGAAGGACTGGCAGGCCGATGCCGGCAAGGTGACGGCGTCGACCAATGCCGCCTATCCGTCCGACGCGCAGGTGATCGGCGCCGTTCAGCGCGGCATGGGTTCCGGCGTGATATTGCTTCATGCTGCCGGCGGCCTGCCGGGCGAATTGCACAAGCTCTGGCAGGCGGGCGCGCCCGGCTCCTACCATGCCGAATACGGCTTCTCGACCATGGGCTACGAGATCGCAGGCGGGCTCGGCGTCAAGATGGCCAAGCCCGACGAGGAAGTCGTCGTCATGATCGGCGACGGCTCCTATCTGATGCTCAACTCCGAGATTGCTACGTCTGTGATGCTCGGCCACAAGCTGACCATCGTGCTGCTCGATAACAGAGGCTATGGCTGCATCAACCGGCTGCAGATGGCGACCGGCGGCGCCAACTTCAACAATCTGCTGAAGGACGCCCGCCACGAGGTTCTGCCCGATATCGACTTCGCCGCGCATGCATCGAGCCTGGGCGCGATCGCTGAAAAAGTTTCGTCGATCGCCGGGCTGGAAACGGCGCTGATGCAAGCGAAGAAAAATACAAGGACAACCGTGCTGGTCATCGACACCGATCCGCTGGTTTCGACCGAAGCCGGTGGAAGCTGGTGGGATGTTGCCGTGCCGGAAGTCTCGGTGCGCCCGCAAGTGAACGCGGCGCGCAAGAAATACGAGGAAGCGCTGAGCGGGCGGCCTTGAGCCCGTCTGTGAAGCTGATCCTAAGGCCTGAACTGGAGTAACGACTTGAGAGCCAAACTGGGCATGTCCCCCATTGCATGGTGGAACGACGATCTTGCGGAACTCAGCGATGACGTGTCGCTGGAGGAATGCCTGGCGCAGTCGCGCTCGGCGGGCTTCACCGGCATGGAAATGGGCCGCCGTTTTCCCAGCGATCCAAAAATCATGCTGCCGATCCTGAAGGAGGCCGACGTCACGCTTTGCGGCGGCTGGTTCTCCGGTACGCTGGTCGATGAAGACATGGCCAAGAACAAGGATCGCATCCAGCCGATGATCGATCTGTTCAAGGCGGTGAACGCACCTTGTATCGTCTATGGCGAGGTCGGCCGCTCCATCCAGGGCGATCGCTCGAAGCCGCTCGCCACCAAGCCCAGGCTTTCGGACGACGAGATGAAGGCCTATGCGCAGCGTCTCACGCAGTTTGGCGAATGGTGCGCGGAGCAAGGCATGCCGCTCTCCTACCACCACCATATGGCGGCGGTGGTCGAGACGGAGCCCGAACTCGATGCGTTCATGCGCTACTCCGGCGAAGGCATTCCCTTGCTGCTCGATGCCGGACATCTGGCTTTTGCCGGCGGTGACGTGCTGCGCGCCATCGACAACCATCACCGGCGCATCAACCACGTGCATGTGAAGGACGTGCGCATGGAGGTGATCGAGAAACTCGACCGCCAGAAGCAATCCTTCCTCGATGCCGTGGCGCTCGGCGCCTTCACGGTACCGGGAGATGGCTCGCTGGATTTTGGCGCCATTGTGGAAAGGCTGGCGAACTATGGTTATGAAGGCTGGTTCGTGGTCGAGGCCGAGCAGGACCCAAGAAAGAATCCGCCGCTCAAGATGGCGCAAGTCGGCTACAAGGAATTGATGCGGGTGATGACGGCCGCAGGCTACACGGTTGAAACACAGGGCTTCCCCAATGCTTGAATACAGTATTCCCGGCGAATGGCTGATCCGATGCCCGGATTGATCCGATGAAGGACTCTGAGCATCCGTTCTTCCGGCCTCTGTGGCGGCGCGTTGCCATCGTCGCGGTCTGCCTGGCCTGGGCGGTGGTCGAGTTTGCCACCGGCGCACCGTTCTGGGGCACGATCGCGCTCGGCTTCGCCGGCTATGCCGTCTGGCAGTTCTTTTATCTCTACAAGCCGGCCGACGGGGACAAGGCTTCGGCCGACACCGAACCGAAGGAATGATGCCATGTCGAAACTGCTCGTCAAAGCCGATAAGGGCCATGGCCGCGTCGCCCATGTGACGCCGCAAAGCGCCGGCTGGACCTATGTCGGTTTCGATCTGCATCGGTTGCGGCCAGGCGAAACAGCCTCCGGGCAGACAGCGGATCGTGAAGTCTGCCTGGTGTTCGTCACCGGCAAGGGCAAGGCTAGGGCGGGCGCCAAGGATCTCGGCCTGCTCGGCGAACGCATGTCGCCCTTCGAAGGCAAGCCCTGGTCGGTCTATGTGCCGCAGGGCTCTGACTGGTCGGTGACTGCCGACACCGATCTCGAACTCGCCGTCTGCTCGGCGCCTGGGCTTGGCGGCGGCCTGCCCGTCCGCGTCATCGCGCCGAAGGATCTCGGCCAGGAGGTTCGCGGCAAAGGCACCAACACGCGCTATGTCACCAACATCCTGCCGGAAGGCAAGCCGGCCGATTCATTGCTGGTGGTCGAGGTCATCACGCCGGGTGGCCATACGTCGAGCTACCCGCCGCACAAGCATGACCAGGACAATCTGCCTGATGAGTCCTATCTCGAGGAGACCTACTATCACCGGCTCAGCCCGCCACAGGGCTTCGCCTTCCAGCGCGTCTACACGGATGCCGACAGGAATGGCGCTCGTTCGCTCGATGAGGCGATGGCGATCGAGGACGGCGACGTCGTGCTGGTGCCAAAAGGCTATCACCCTTGCGCCGCCTGCCATGGCTATGACCTCTACTATCTCAACGTCATGGCCGGACCGAAGCGGACGTGGAAGTTCCACAACGCGCCCGAGCACGAATGGCTGATGAAGAGCTGATCGCGCGGCTCTTTCGGGTCGGCAAACTGGCCCAAAGCGAAAAAATCGTCGGCTAATGACCCGCCTGAACAACTTTGTTATCAGGAGCGATCATCAGCTTCGTCATTTCGTCATGCAAATCGCCTATGGCAGCGGGAGTTGACGAGGACTTTCGATGCGCTACGCTATCTATTTCACCCCCCGGCAGGACGAACCGCTGGCGCGGATCGCCGCCAATTGGCTCGGCCGCGACCCATTCGGCGCCGCCACAAGGCCGGTCGAGGCCGTAGGCAAGCTGTCGGCGGCGGAAGTCGCCTTTCATACCGCTTCGGCGCGCCGCTACGGCTTCCATGCGACGCTGAAGGCGCCCTTCCGGCTGGCCCCGAACGAGACGGAGGCCTCGCTTCGCGCGGCGCTGGACGATTTCGCCGAGACGACGCCGGTGGTGACGATCCCACGGCTGGTCGTCAGCCAGATCGACGGCTTCTTCGCGCTGGTGCCGGAAGCACCGCTGCCGGCGCTCAACCGCTTCGCCGACGACGTGGTGCGCGACTTCGACCGTTTTCGCGCGCCGCTGAGCGAGGCTGAGATCGAACGGCGCAGCCCTGACTCGCTGAAGCCGGCTGAATTCCGCAATCTCTGCCAGTGGGGCTACCCCTACGTCTTCGGGACCTTCCGGTTCCATATGACGCTGTCCGGCCGTGTCTCGTCACAGGAAAGCCCTCGTCTTCGCGCAGCAATCGACAGCCTGTTTGCGCAGGTCCTGCAACGCCCGCTGCCGGTGGACGCACTGACCCTGTTTGTCGAAACCGAACCTGGCGCCCCGTTCATGGTGCTTTCCCATCACGCGCTCGGGCGCCGCCCGGCCAGAAAAACTGCCTGAAATGGCTATTTGTTTTAACCGCATTTGTGCGACGCCAATTCACCCAATCGGTGATTCCAATCGGCTGCAAAATGCTCCAAGGACTGCCTGAAATGACCGCCGAGACCGTTCTCAACAATGCCCGCATCGTGCTTGCCGACGAGATCATCGAAGGGTCGATCGTGCTGCGCGACGGCTTGATCGCCGGGATCGACGCCGGCGCCGGCCGGAGCGGCGAGGACATGGGCGGCGATTTCATCATTCCCGGGCTGGTCGAGCTTCACACCGACCACCTCGAAGGCCATTACGCGCCGCGGCCGAAAGTGCGCTGGAACCCGATCGCCGCGGTGCTCGCTCACGACGCGCAAGTGGCGACCGCCGGCATCACCACCGTGCTCGATGCCTTGCGCGTCGGCATGGACGACGACGCCGACATGAATTCGGCCGACATGCGCAAGCTGGCCGATGCGATCGAGGACAGCGTCCAGCAGGACCGGCTGCGGGCCGACCATTTCATCCATCTGCGCTGCGAGGTTTCGGCGCCGGATTGCCTCGCAGCCTTCGCGCATTTTGACGGCGATGACAGGATCAAGCTGGCGTCGCTGATGGACCATGCGCCGGGACAGCGCCAGTTCGTCGATTTGGAAACCTATGCCTATTACTACCAGCGCAAGCTGAAGCTGACGGATCGCGAATTCCAGCAATTCTGTGAGAAGCGGATGGCGGAGTCGGGGACGAATTCTGGGCCGAACCGCGCCTTCATCGCTGCTGCCTGCCATCAGCGCGGCATCGTGCTGGCCAGCCATGACGACGCCACGACCGGCCATGTCGGCGAGGCGATCGAACAAGGCGTCCGCGTCGCCGAATTCCCGACCACCAAAGAGGCCGCAAAAGCTTCGAAGGCGGCAGGGCTCGGGGTGCTGATGGGCGCCCCGAACGTCATGCGCGGCGCCTCGCATTCGGGCAATGTTTCGGCCCGCACGCTCGCCGGCGAAGGCCTGCTCGACATATTGTCGTCCGATTACATTCCCTTCAGCCTGATCCAGTCGGCGTTTTTCCTCGGCGACGTAGTCGACGGCATTTCCCTGCCTCAAGCGGTCGCCATGGTCTCGAAGAACCCGGCCGAGGCAGTCGGCCTCGCCGACCGCGGCGTCATCGAACAGGGCCGGCGCGCCGATGTGGTTCGGGTACGTCTCGACGACCATGTCCCGGTTGTCCGCACCGTCTGGCGGCAGGGACGCCGGGTCGCATGATGGCGCCGGCGTCGATCGAGCGTGAATTGTCGGCCGCGGCGTTTCCGATCCGCGACGGGGTCTTCGTCGCCGTCGTCGGCCCGAGCGGCGCCGGCAAGGACACGGTGATCGGCTATGCCCGGTCGCTGTTTGCCGACGGGACGCGGCTGGAGTTCGTCCGCCGGGTCATCACCCGGCCGAGCGACACGGCAAGCGAGGATCACGACACGCTTGCCGATGCGGCCTTTGTCGAGGCGGAAGCGGATGGCGCCTTCGCCATCTCCTGGGAGGCGCATGGCTTGCGCTACGGCATCCCGGCTGAAGTCGACCGGTCGGTCGCCAACGGCCGCGTCGCCATCGCCAATGTCTCCCGCGCCATCATCCCGGCGCTGCGTGATCGTTATGCCAATCTGGCGATCGTCGAGATCACCGCATCGCCGGGAATCCTGGCCGAGCGGCTGGCGATGCGCGGCCGCGAGTCGCGCGGCGAAGTGCTGGCGCGGCTGGCGCGTAGCGCCAATGTGGCGTTGTCCGGACCAGGCGTCACCTCGATCGACAATAGCGGCCCGCGCGAAGCGGCCGGCGAGCGCTTTGCCGACGTGCTGCGCAAGGCGATGGCCTTCTCCGACATGTCGGGCTTAATCTAAGCTGCCCCGTACCTTCTCCGCTAACTTGTGGGAGAAGGAAGAGGCGGTGCGGTTATTCCGCTGCCGCACCAGCCGTGCCCTTGCGGGTTGCCTCCAGCATCAGCCGCCGCTCCCGGTACACGCCCCATTGCTGGTCGACCAATACGCCGATGAGGATTACCCCGCCCATCACCGCGAAATTGAGCGAGGAGGGGATGCCGAGCAGGTTGACGAGGTTTTGGAGTTCCTGCAGCAGGACCGTTCCGAGGATGACGCCGATCAGCGAGCCCTCGCCGCCGCGCAGCGAGAAGCCGCCTAGCACGGCTGCGGCAATGGCGTAGAGTTCGTAGAACTGGCCGTGGCTGGCCGGCGAGATCGAGCGCGTGTACATCGCGAAATAGATCGCCGACAGCGCCGTCAGCACGCCGCAGATGACATAGGCGGCCATGACGACGCGGCCGGTGCGGATGCCGGAATATTTCGCCGCCTCCTCGTTCTTGCCGATGGCGTAGAGGTAGCGGCCGAACACCGAACGGTGCAGCACCACCCACATCACGATGGCGATGACGATCAGCGCGATGAAGCTGTTCGGCACGCCATAGGATCGCCCGGCGGTCAGGAACTCGAGTTCCGGAAAGTTCTGTCCGAAGGCAAAGCCCGCCGTGCCGTCGGCAGTGTAGAACCGCGCGACGCCGCGATAGATCAAGAGGCCACACAGCGTCACCACGAAAGGCTGCAATTTGAGCCGCGTGATCAGCCAGCCATGTGCCAGCCCGATGATGCCGCCGAGCACGAGGATCAGCGGCAGCGCGACCGGCCATGCCATGCCCCGCGTGGCGATGAAATCGACGAACAGGACGCCGAGCAGCGCGACCACCGAGCCGACCGACAATTCGATGCCGCCGGTGATGATGACGAAAGCTTGGCCGATCGCCAGTATGCCGAACAGCCCAATCAGGTTCGAGGTGTTGGCGAGGTTGATCGGCAGCAGGAAGCGCGGATTGATGATCGCCACCACCGCCCCCACCACGAGGATCAGGATCAGCAGGCCGAGATCTTTCTTGCTCATCGTCTTCTCCCCAATGCCCTCGAATTATTTCGGCTGCTTGCCCACGGCCAGCAGCAGCACGTTTTCCTGGCTGAACTGTTCCTTGTCGAGAATGCCTGAGATCTGGCCCTCATGCATAACGGCGATGCGGTCGGAGACGCCGATCACCTCCTCCATGTCGCTGGAGATCATCAGCACGGCGACGCCGGCATCGGCCAGCGCCCGCATCAGCCCGTAGATCTCGGCCTTGGCGCCGATGTCGATGCCGCGCGTCGGCTCGTCGAGGATCATCACCCTGGGGTTCATGGCCAGCCATTTGGCCAGCACGACTTTTTGCTGGTTGCCGCCGGACAGCGTGCCGGTGCGCGTCGCCACCGAGGGCGCTTTGACGCCGAGATTGCGCTTCTGCTTCTCGGCGGTGACGGCTTCGGCGCTGGCAGAAACCAGGAACCGCCGGGCATGCGCCGAAAGATTGGGGAGCGAAATATTCTGGGCAATCGACAGGTCGAGCAGAATTCCGGTCAGCTTGCGATCCTCGGGGACGAGGAAAATCCCGTTGGAGACGGCGTCGGCGGCCGAACCAAGAACCAGATCCTTTCCATCAAGCTGGAGCGCACCGCCAAGGCTCTTCTCGATGCCGAAAAGCACGCGCGCCAGTTCGGTCCGGCCGGAGCCGACAAGACCCGCCAGGCCAAGAATTTCGCCATGCCTGACGCCGAGATCGACCGGTCGGTCGGGATAGGCGCTGCTGCGAATGGCTTTGGCCGACAGGGCGACGGTGCCGGGCGGGCGCGCCGATTCTGCCGCCTTCTCCCTCTCCTTCAGCATGCGGCCGATCATCAGTTTGACCATCTGGTCGTGATTGATGGCGTTCTTCGCCAGCGTGCCGGCAAGCATACCGTCCCTCAGCACGACGACGCGATCGGCGACCCGCTCAACCTCGTGAAGACGGTGCGAGATGAAGATGACGCTGATGCCCTCCGCCTTCAGCGCCTTGATGACATCGAGCAGCTTGTCGGTTTCGGCAAGTGGCAGGCTCGACGTCGGCTCGTCGAGGATCACCAACCTTGCCTCGATCGACAGCGCCTTGGCGATTTCGACCATCTGCTGCTGGGCAAGCGATAGCGTCGATACCGGCGTGTCGGCCGAAAAATTGGCGCCCAGGCGTTTGAGCAGCGGCGCCGACAGCGCGCGCAGCCTGGCGCGGTCGACAAGCCTAAGCGGACCGGCGCGCAAAGGCTCGCGGCCGAAATAGATGTTGGCGGCAACGTCGAGGTTCTCGAACAGGTTGAGTTCCTGATGAACGAAGGCGATGCCGGAACCGATGCTGGCTTCGACGGTCAGCCCGTCATGGGCGATGCCGTCGACGGTGATCGTGCCGGTGTCAGGGGTGGTCACGCCGCCGAGGATCTTCATCAGCGTCGACTTGCCGGCGCCGTTTTCGCCGACGAGGCCGATGACCTCGCCGGGCCTGACCTCCATCGAAAACCCGTCCAGCGCGACCACGCCGGGATAGGTCTTGCGCACGCCCTCGAGACTGAGGAACGGGGCGGTCGTGGATGCGCCGATGGATGCGTCGGAATAATTCATCACGCCTGACAGCAGTTGGCGGGCTAAAGACTGACGGGCCTGTGCAGGCCCGTCAACAATAAGCAGGACAATCCGCTGAAGGTTTGGCGCTGCCCCTCACCCTTACCCTCCCCGTGAAGAACGGGGAGAGGGGGTCGCCAGCGCTGCGGCCAAGTCCCCGTCGCCACACGGGGAGAAGGTGCCGGCAGGCGGATGAGGGGCAGCGCAAACACCGACAAGCTGTTGCCACCTGCCTCCATCAGTTGCCGGACATCGCCTTCAGATTGGCGGCATAGTCGTCGACGTCGTCCTTGCCGATGATCTTGGTCGGCACGATGATCAATCCGTCGGCGGGAACGCCCGACTTGTCGCCCTTGAGATATGCGGCCATCAGCTTCATGCCCTGATAGGCCCATTCGAAGGGCTGCTGCACGACGGTGGCGGCAACAGTGCCTTCCTTGACGCCGCCCAGCGTGATCGGATCGTCGTCGAAGCCGACGACCGTGATCTGGCCGAGCTTGCCGGCGTCGCGCAGCGCTTCATAGATGCGCGGCGTGTTGTAGGAATAGAAGCCGACCATGCAGGTGACGTCGGGGCTGGCGACCAGCGCGTCCTCGACGTTCTTCTTGGCGCGGGCCTGGTCGATGTCGTCGCCACGAACGTCGATCAGCTCGATCTTGGTGCCGGCGAGCCCTTCCTTCATGCCTTCGATGCGCTCCTTGGCATTATCGGCGCCGAGCAGGCCGACGAAGCCGAGGCATTTGCCGCCGTCGGGCATCGCCTTCTTGGCGATCTCGGCCGCCTGCTTGCCGGCATCGATGTTGGACGAGCCGATATAGGCGACCCGCTTGGTCTGCGGCGCGTCGCTGTCGGTGGTGAACAGCGCCGTCTCCGAGGCGATCTTGTTGAGCCCGTCGGTAGACGTCTTGGGATCGACGGCCGAAACCATGATCGCCTTGACGCCGGCCGTCACCAGATCGTCCATCAGCCGCTGCTGGATGGCGACCGATGACTGCTCCGGATATTTGAGCTCGAGATTGTAGTCGGGCAGTTCGGCCTGGGCCTTCTTGACGCCGGCTTCGGCCGCCTTCCAGAAATCGGAAGCGCCGTTGACGACGAAGGCCAGCGTCGGTTTATCCTGGGCACGGGCAATCGCCGTGATGGACAGGCCGAGAGCCAAGGCCGCGGCAGCGACGGACGCATTTCGTATCGCAGATTTCATGTTCAACCTCCCATTTGATTCAGTCATTTTCGCTGATCTGAACTTGTCGAATGCGGCTGGACGCCTCCTCCTCAAGGGGTGCTGGCAGCGAAAGAACGGCGCCATTCCAGCCGCGATTTTGGACTTTAGAGACTCATTGGCTGTTCGTATAGTCGGATTTGTCTGACATTTCCGTAATTGCGTGGTGTTGCTTTGCCGGCCCAAGAGCCGCGGATGCCGCGCCACGCGCCTGCTTCCCGTCATGGCCCGTTCAGTCCCGAGCCGGGCATGACGAATTGACAATAGAACGCTCACGCCTATTAGTAAATAGTATTAGTCTCTGGTTGGAAACCTGGTGCCGCTGGCGAATGGTCTGCCTGCCGTGTGGTGAGAAAGGGAGGCTTCCGAAGCCATCTAACGGCCTTGAAATCGGATCACATTCCCAGAAATCGATCTTCCAGAAACCGCGTATCGCTCTCTCCGCGCTGCTAGCCATTCGGCTGCCAGGATGATAATAGTGATTAATCGAGTGCCTGTTTTATAAACGTTAAGCGTCGTCGGCCGCCCTACCGTCCTTAATGACGTCCAGGACGACCTCTGGCTAGCCAAGCCGGGAATTTGGAACACAATGCCATGAGCGAACCGACGGATCTGCGCGATCCTGCCCTTGAAGCCTCCCGGCGCCGAAAGCCATCGGCTAAGAATCCCAAGGGTCGCGTCACCATGACCGATATCGCCAGGGCCGCCGGCTGCTCGCAGGCAACGGTTTCGTTCGTCCTCAACAACACGCCGGGCATAAGGCTCTCGCAGCAGACCCGCGAAAGGGTGATCGAGGCCGCGCGGGGTCTCGGCTATGCGCCACCAGCCTTCTCTGCTCTTCGCAGCCCTATCGCCTCGTTCGAAGGTCTGGACGGGGTGATCGGCTTCGCGGTCGATCAACTGGCGACCAGTCCCGAAGCGGTCGTCGCCATAGAAGGGGCGCGCCAGGCCTCGTGGAATGCCGGGAACGTCGTGCTGGTCGCTCAGACTTTGGGTGATTCCGTCATGGAGCCGCGCGCGATTGCGGCACTGACCAAGCGAGGCATTTCGGCGCTGATCTACATGACCATCTTCACGCGCGAGATCGCCGCGCCCGACTATCTCTACGACCTCGATATCCCTGTCATCCTGCTCAATTGCTATACCGCCGACTACGCCTTCCCCGCCGTGGTGCCGAGCGAAATCGCCGGCGGGCAGAGCTCCACCCGCCACCTGATCAGCCATGGCCACCGCCGTATCGCCACCATCACCGGCGAGCCGTGGATGCATGCGGCGCAGGATCGGTTGAAGGGCTACCGCCGGGCGCTGGCGACGGCCGACATCCCGTTCGATGCGGAGCTGGTGGTCGAGGGCGACTGGTCGGCGAGCGCCGGCTACGCTGCGACCGTCAAGCTTCTGGCGCTCAAGGACCGCCCAACCGCCATCTTCTGCCAGAACGACCGCACCGCGATCGGCTGCTACGAAGCGCTGAAAGAAGCCGGCCTGCACATCCCTGGAGATATTTCGGTGATCGGCTATGACGACGAGGAAATTGCCCGGCATCTGTTCCCGCCTTTGACGACGTCGATCCTGCCGCATATGGCGATGGGGCAATGGGCGATCGAGCAATTGGAAGTCCCTGCACCGCCCGGCCGCGGCCGCTACCCCATTACCAAGCTTGAATGCCCGCTGGTCGAGCGGGAATCGGTCAGTGCTGTGGCGCCTGGGCGCACACACGGACTGACAGCCCGCTGAGCACCTCCAGACTTCCATCAATGCATACGCCGTACTGATGCCGCTCCAGGCCAGACAAGCGCCCCGCAAAGGGCGGTTGGCCCCGAAATTGTCGCCTGGCATGGTGGATCGGGATTCTTGTATCCCGAGTTCTGCGGTTTGACATACGGTTTGCTGCAGTCTGGTTGTGGCGAAATCCTGGATCCAAGGGTAAATCTGATCTGGGTCGCCGTTCCGCGCCGGCCCTCGAGCCCGATTTCCTCGCTGACCCGGATCGGCAACCCGCCAGGAGTTATACTGCCATGAAGCTCCAGCATCGCCATGGCCCGCTGCGCGATTTCGTCGGTTACGGCCGGCGGCCGCCGCAGATCATCTGGCCGGATGGACGTCTGATCGCAGTCAATCTCGTGGTCTGCTACGAGGAAGGGTCGGAATATTCGCTGTTTGAGGGCGACGACCATAGCGATGGCTGGGGCGAATATCCGTTGTCGGCGCCGGCCGGCATCCGCGATCTCGGCACCGAAACGCATTTCGAGTATGGCAGCCGCGTCGGCATCTGGCGCATCGCCAGACTGCTCGAGCGACACGGTGTCCACGCCACGATCTCGAGCTGTGCCGAGGCGCTGCGGCGCAACCCGGAGGTGACGGCATGGCTGCGCCAATCGGGTCACGATCTGCTCGGCCATGGCCTGCGCTGGACCGAACAATGGACCCTGAGCCGTGACGAGGAGCGCGGCCATCTGCAGCGCGCCGTCGCGCTGTTCATCGAGATGCTCGGCGAGCGGCCGATCGGCTGGAACAGCCGTTCCTTTCCCAGCGTCAACACGCGCGACATCCTGATCGAGGAAGGCGGCTTCCTGTACGATTCGGATCCGTGCAACGACGACCTGCCCTATTTCGTGCCGGCACAGAACGGGCGCCTTCTGGTCGTCCCCTATTCCAAGACCTTGAACGACAGCCGCTATCTGGTCAGCCCCGGCTATGTGACGCCGAAGGACTTCGTCGACAACGTCGAAGCCTATCTGGACTTCCTGATCAGGGAAGCCAGGGAAGAAGGCGCGCGCATGATGACGATAGCCGTCCATGCGCGATGGACCGGCCAGCCCAACCGGGCTGCGGCACTGGAAGGCATAATCGAGACGGTTCTGTCCAGGCCGGAGGCCGTCTTCATGCGCCGCAACGATATCGCCCGGTATTGGTTGTCGCTGTTTCCGGCCGACGGCGAAGCGCCATGAACCAACGTCCAACTCGCGCGGCGAACGGCATCCTCAAGCATCGGTGCGGGAAGGGAATTGCTCACCCCAACGGCATAACGCCTCTGCTCCAGCATTGAGCGCCGCTCCGCTTTCCGTCAACGAATAGACGACCTTAGTCGGCGATCCCGGATAGACTTCTCGGTTCACAAGCCCGTCAGCCTCCAGTTCGCGTAATTGCTGCGTTAGCATCTTTTCACTGATCGCCGGAATCGACTGCCTCAACCGGCCGAACCTGCGAGATGCCGTTCCAAGCTCGCAAAGAATATCCACTTTCCACTTCCCTTCGATCGCCTTGATCGCGATTGCGAAGCCGCAATTGCCCGTCGGCTTATTCATGATGCTCTCCTTACCTTTGGGTAACCACTTACCTCCAGGTGCGTATTGTGCGCGCCATTCACTCCGACATACCTCTGCCCTTGACGGCAAAACCATGGCCGCGCGCCTATTGGCATCTATTGGTATGGAGTGTTGCAATGAAGCTTTCAATCAGCGTTGTGGGGACGGGTCGTATGGGATCGGCGCTCGCCCGCGCCCTGCTCCGGTCGGGATATCGGACGACGGTCTGGAACAGGACGAAACAGAAGGCCGAACCGCTGGCCGCGCTCGGCGCCACTGTCGCGGGGTCCGTCCTGGAAGCTGTCAATGCGGCTGAAATTATCATTGTGAACGTAAGCGACTACCAGGCAACCGCTGCAGTTCTGCACGACGATGCCGTTGCTTCAGCCATTCGCGGCAAGCTGGTCGTGGAACTCACTTCGGGAACGCCGCATGGCGCACGCGAAGCCGCTGAATGGTTTGCTGCGCACGGAGCCAGCTATCTCGATGGCGCGATCATGGCCACGCCGGATTTCATCGGCACTGATGCCGGGACGATACTGATCTCGGGGCCAAGGCAGGCTTTCGACGCGAACGAGGAGATGTTTCGTGCCTTGGGCGGCAATGTACAGCATATCGGGGAAGAGCCGGGACGTGCGAACGCAATTGATAGCGCGTTGCTTGCTCTCATGTGGGGCGCGCTGTTCGGCACGCTGCATGCGATCGCCGTGTGTCAGGCCGAAGAGATCGACCTGGGCGAGTTGGGACGGCAGTGGACCGCAACAGCGCCTGTTGTTGACGGGCTTGTCGCCGACCTCATCAACCGGACGAATGCTGGCCGGTTTGCCAGCGACGACGAGACGCTCTCGTCGATCTCCCCGCATTACGGCGCATTCCAGCATCTCCTGGAGCTGATGGAGGCGCGCAAGATCGACCGCTCCGTGGTCGACAGTTACGACGCAATCTTCCAACGGGCGATTGCAGCTGGCCACCTACATGATGATTTCGCGGCGTTATCGCAATTTCTGGAAAGTCCGGATAAGAGATCTCTCCGATCCGGACCGCGCGAGGGATCCCTTCTGGCTGGCTGAGCGGATTTGGTCTCCGGCCTTATTGAGGCGGACCACGCTTTGCCGTCGGCCGACGGGTTCGGGCTTTGTTGTCCGAGCGTCGGCCGAGTCAGACCAGTGGCCTACATTAGGGGAATAGAATGCCTTTGACGCTTCTCATCGATTCGTATTGTGCTGCTTGGTCCGATCAGAACGCCGAGCAGCGGCGGGCGTTGCTGTTACCGATCTGGAGCGATGGCGCGACATACACGGATCCTACAGTCCATGCGACTGGCGCGGAAGAACTGCTCGCGCACATCGCAAGAGTTCTGGCCAAGCATCCCGGTGCCCGCATCCTACGGACAAGTGACGTGGATGTTCATCATGGGATCGCACGCTTTGCGTGGAAGTTTGTGGTGCCTGATGGATCGTCCTTCCCTGAGGGTTTGGACATAGCCTTCCTCGACTCTGGCCAGAAGCGAATAACGCGTATCATCGGCTTTTTTGGGCCGTTGGCACGGTCAAGCTGATCGACCAGCGCGTGCCAGCCCGTGCGCCACCAGCCGATCGATGATCTCGGAATAGCTGACGCCGCTTGCCGCCATCGCCTTGGAATACATGCTGATATCGGTGAAACCGGGAATGGTGTTGAGCTCGTTGATGAGGACGCGCATGTCCGGCGTCACGAAGAAATCAACGCGGGCCATGCCGTCGCAGCCGACCGCACGGAAGGCCTTTGCCGCCATCGCGCGGATACTGCCTTCGATCTCCTGCGGCAGTTCGGCCGGGACTTTCAGCGCTGCGCCGTGCTCGTCGATATATTTGGCGTCGTAGCTGTAGAAACCGTGGCTCTGTGCCGGCACGATCTCGCCGGGACGGGAAACGAAGAGGCCGCCTTCCGTATCCTCCAGCACGCTGCACTCGATCTCGCGGCCTCGAATGAATTCTTCGGCCAGCAGCTTGCGGTCGTGCCTAAAGCCTTCTGTCAGCGCTGCCTCATAGTCTTTTTCAGCCGAAACCTTGCTGACGCCGACAGAGGAGCCCTGCCGGGCCGGTTTGATAAAAAGCGGAAGCCCAAGCGCGCTCTGCAGTTCCGCAAAGGCCGGCGCGCCGCCGTGGTGGATTGTGACGGACCGCGCTGCGGGCAAGCCCGCCTCACTCAGCAGCCGCTTGGCAATGTCCTTGTCGAGGGCTGCGGCCGAACCGAGAATGCCGCAGCCGGCGAGCGGCACGCGCGCCACTTCCGCCAGCCCCTGCACGGAGCCGTCCTCGCCGTGGAGGCCGTGAAGGGCGGGAAACAGGATGTCGACGTCAGGCAGTTCGTGGGCCGCGCCACGGGTCGGGATCGCCATCATCCGTCCCTGCCCGCCCGGCACGAGGCAGACTTCGGTACCGCTCGATGGTTTCGCCAGCGTGCCATTCTCGAAGCTGCTCAGCAGCCATTGTCCTTCGCCGGTGACGAAGACGGGAACGGCATCGTATTTCGCGGGTTCCAGCGCACGCATGATGTTGGTTGCCGACAGCACCGAAACGTCATGCTCGGCGGAGCGTCCGCCAAAGAGCACGGCAATACGCAGTCTTTTCGAGGTGTCGGCCATGAGCGTCTCCAAAATGGTCTGGCAGGAATACCGGCAGTGGCACGTTAGGCCGCGTCCCGGCGCGCAGCCTGAACGTTCCCCGAGAAAGCCAGGAAAGCTAGGCAGATGAGCCCTGTTCGGGGCATTCTTCTCGTTGGTTATTCGTATAGGAGTGTACGCGCCTACTCCAAGCTACATCGAGTGGTGCTCTGGAGCGGCCTCCTCCTTTGTGCTCCTCGTCGAAAAGGAAGCGCATCGGCCAACGCCTTTGAGTCCGTGAAAGGTGCGCTTCAATTCGCAATGCAAGTGCTGTAGTTAGACAAAGAGTGCGGCCTGCCGCTTACTGAGGCAACGAAGGCGAAAGCGTATTAGTCGCAGTGTTATGAGAGCCGTACCGGTGAGATGAGACGAAGCGGTCCAAGACAGGCTAGCACAAGGCCCGGCGTTCTGCTCAGCGCGGGTGCTGGCCTGCGGCTGCTCGCTTCGTTACTCTTTCTGATCTGGACCATTCCTGCGGCAACAGCCGACCAGGTCGGACAGGCCAAAGAGCAAATGAGGCTCGCTGCGTCCAAACCAGTCACACACCCGACTATCATCATTGCCCGTGGCATTGCGCGCCACCTTGGTGCTGAGACTTCCCGTTTCAAAACGGGAACGCCTGCCATTGCGGGAAACGGCAAGCCCTTTTGCATAATCCCGGATTTGCGCCTGCCGCTCGAAACCGCGTCAGCCGCATCGTTTGGAATAGGGTCTGAAGACCGGCCCAAACTGTCGCCGATCCGCGCCTTCGATGCGCGCGCGCCTCCGCTTCTCCCGGCATGATCCTGGCCGCGCGACCGCGGCCCCCGACTCCCAAAACTTTCACATCGCGTTTCGTTCGGGCTCTCGCCGAGTTGCTCGCCGATCGGAACGCCAAAGCTCTTGTCGGAGGCGGTTTCCGCCCGATATGGGCTGAACGGACAAGAACATGCTGCATTTTTCGCGCTGGAAGACCATTCTCATCTGGCTGACGGTCCTAGCCGGTATCCTGTACGCAGCTCCCAATCTGGTTCCCGCCTCCACTCTGGCATCGCTGCCGAATTGGCTGCCAAAGCAGCAACTGACGCTGGGCCTAGACCTGCAGGGCGGCTCGCACATCCTGCTCCAGATCGATCGGCAGGACCTCGCCAACGAACGCCTCGAATCGGCACGCGACGAGGTCCGCACATCGCTGCGCGATGCCCAGATCGGCTATACCGGGCTTGCCGGCACCGCCAATTCCATCCAGGTCCGCATTCGCGACCAAGGCCAGATCGAAGCTGCGAAGACCGCACTCGAAAGATTGACACAGCCGATCTCGACCGGCCTTTTCATGAGCGGCTCGGTGACCGAGATGGAGATGGCCGAGCCGGAACCGGGCCTGCTGCGTTTTACGCTGACCGAAGCCGGGGTCGACTACCGGATCGCCGCGGCGCTGACTCAATCGATCGAGGTGGTTGGCCGACGCGTCAACGAACTCGGCACGACCGAGCCGATCATCCAGCGACAGGGATCAGAGCGCATCATGGTCCAGGTGCCGGGCCTGCAGGATCCGCAGCGGCTGAAGGATATTCTCGGACAGACGGCGAAGCTGACCTTCCAGATGGTCGACCAGTCGATCCCGGTCGAGGAGGCGATCTCCGGCCGCCCGCCGGCGGGCTCGACGGTGATGTATTCGACTGACGAGCCGCGGGTTCCCCATCTGATCGAGAACCGGATCATCGTCTCCGGCGAAAACCTCGTCGACGCGCAGGCAACCTTCGACCAGCGCACCAACGAGCCGGTGGTCTCGTTTCGCTTCGACAGCCGCGGCGCCACCCGCTTCGGTCAGGCTACTCAGGCCAATGTCGGGCGCCTGTTCGCGATCATCCTCGACAACGAGGTGATCTCCGCGCCTCAGATCCGCGAACCAATCCTGGGCGGCACCGGGCAGATATCCGGCAGTTTCACGGTGGAGAGCGCGAACGACCTTGCGGTCCTGCTGCGCGCCGGCGCACTGCCTGCCGACCTCACCATTGTCGAGGAACGCACCGTCGGTCCGAGCCTCGGCAGCGATTCGATCGAGGCGGGCCAGTTCGCGTCGATCATCGCCGGGTTCCTCGTCGTCGGCTTCATGCTGTTCGCCTATGGGCGACTGGGACTGATCGCGAATGTCGCGCTCCTGGCCAACGTCGCACTGATCATCGCCGTCCTGTCGGTTCTTGGGGCAACGCTGACGCTGCCTGGCATCGCCGGCATCGTGCTGACGATGGGCATGGCGGTCGATTCCAACGTCATCATCTTCGAGCGCGTCCGCGAAGAGAACCGCCAAGGGCGCTCGATCGTGCAGTCGATGGATTCCGGGTTCAAACAGGCGCTGGCGACCGTCGTCGATGCCAATGTGACGACGCTGATCGCCGCCGTCATCCTGTTCTTCCTCGGCTCAGGGCCGATCAAGGGGTTTGCCGTCACCCTCGCCATCGGCATCGTCACCACCGTGTTCACGGCCTTCACGCTGACGCGCTGGCTGGTCGCATTCTGGCTTCGCCGGCAGCGCCCGAAAGCGATGCCCAGCGGTGTCATGCGCCTGGTGCCCGACGACACGCGGGTGCCGTTCATGGCATTCCGAAAGTACGCCTTCACGCTGTCCTTGCTATTGTCGATCGCTTCGGCTGCGCTGTTCTTCACTGTCGGCATGAACTACGGCATCGACTTCCGCGGCGGTTCGAGCATCGAGGTGCAGGCAAAGGGCCAGCAGGCCGATATCGGCGACATCCGTGAGCGGCTGACGGGCCTCGAACTGGGTGAGGTGCAGGTGCAGGAGTTCGGGTCGACCCGGGACGTGCTGATCCGCATCGGCACCCAGGGGGGCGGCGACATTGCCGAACAGTCCGCCGTTGAGAAAGTGAGGAGCGCACTCGAGACCGACTACGAGTTCCGCCGCATCGAGGTTGTCGGTCCGACAGTGTCCTCCGAACTCGCGTTCAACGGCACAATGGGCGTGCTCGCCTCGCTGCTGGCGATGCTCGTCTACATCTGGATCAGGTTCGAGTGGCAGTTCGGACTCGGCGCCATCATTTCGACGTTCCACGACGTGATCCTGATGGTCGGCTTCTACGTCGTCGCGGGCATAGAGTTCAATTTGACCTCGATAGCCGCGATCCTGACCATCGTCGGCTATTCCATCAACGATACGGTTGTTGTCTATGATCGGGTCCGCGAGAATCTGCGCCGCTATAAAAGGATGCCGATTGCCGAACTGCTCGACCTGTCGATGAACCAGACACTGGCGCGAACGGTCCTGACCGGCGTGACCACGCTGTTTGCGTTGGCGGCGCTTTCGATCTGGGGCGGCGAGGTCATCCAGTCCTTCACGGTCGCGATGATCTTCGGCATCCTCGCCGGCACCTATTCCTCCATCTTCGTCGCCGGGCCGCTGCTGATCCTGTTCAAGCTCCGGCCGGGCGCCCTCAGCCCAGAGGAAACCGCAGCGGCGAAAGAACCGCCGGCGCGACAGGCCTTATGATGTGACGGCTCGAAGCTGATCCACGACAGCGTCGGTTTCGGCGCTGGTCGTGGCTCGACCAAGACTGAAGCGAACGGCGCCCATGCCGAGCTTCTCGGGCACGCCCATGGCCGTGAGCACCGGGGAGAGCTCGACCCGGCCGGCGTGACAGGCCGAACCGGTCGACACCGCGACGCCGTCGAGACGCGAAAGCACCTCGGCACCGATCATGCCGACGAATGAAACGCTGAGCGTGTTGGGAAGGCGATGCTGAGGGTGCCCGTTGAGCGCGACACGGTCGCCAAAACTCTCCTGCAGCGCGTCCCAAAAGCGATCACGCAGCACGCGGACGCGTGCCATCGGCTCCAGGTCGCCGGCGAGCGCACAGGCGGCGCCGAGGCCGACCGCCAGCAAGGCGCTCTCGGTGCCTGCGCGACGGCCATGTTCGTGCCCGGCGCCATGGATCAGCGGCTCGAGCCTGAGCCCGCTTCGGACATAGAGCGCACCGACACCCTTCGGCGCGTAAAGCTTGTGGCCGGCGATGGTCAGCAGATCGACGCCAAGCGTGTCGACCTTGGTTGGAATCTTGCCGACCGACTGCGCAGCGTCGGTGTGAAACCGGACGCCATGCTCCCGCGCAATGGCACCGATCTCCTCGATCGGCTGGATCGTGCCAACCTCGTTGTTGGCGTGCATGACGCTGATCAGGATGGTGCGCGGCGTAATGGCACGACGCACATCCTCGGGATCGACCCGGCCCGTGCTGTCAACCGGCACATAGGTCACTGCCGCGCCGAGCTGTTGCTCGAGGAACCGGCAAGGAGCGAGAACGGCCGGATGCTCGACCGTGGTGCTGACGATGTGCTCGCCCTTGTCCCGCAGGGCGAAGAACGTGCCCTTGATCGCCAGGTTGTTGGCCTCGCTGCCGCCACTTGTGAACACGATCTCGTCGGGTGCGCAGTCGAGCAGCGCCGCAACCTGGCAGCGGGCCTTCTCCAGCGCAGCCTTCGCCGGCATGCTCGCCCAATGGCCGCTCGACGGATTGCCGAAAGCCTCTTCAAGATATGGCCGCATGGCAGCCGTGACCGAAGGATCGATCGGCGTGCTGGCGTTGTAGTCGAGGTAGATCGATGTCATGCCCGGGAGCCTCCTTCGCGGTTTGTCGCCCGGCGATCAGCTTGCGCGGCTATTCCCGCATGAATGCCTGAACCTCTTCGGATGTCACTTTGCCGTCCTTGTTTGCGTCCACCTTGTCGAAGATTCGCTTATGGATGGCGGTGATCTCTTCGAAGGAAAGTGCGCTGTCACCGTCCGTGTCGGCAATGGCGAACATGATCTTCATCATGTGCCCGCGCATGCGCATCATCGGCATTGCGCCCATCATGCCGGGCTGCATCATCTCGCCCATCATGCCCTGACCCATGCCTTGGCACATCATGCCCCGGCCCATGCCTTGGCCCATCATGCCCTGGCCCATCATGCCGGGAGGCATCATGCCGGGTTGAGCGGGCTGTGCACCTTGGTCTTGTCCCGCCATACCTCCAGGCTCGGGAGACGGCGCCGCCTGCGCGACTGTCGTATCGTGGGGATCGGCTGCGGTTGTTTGCGCGGCGGCTGTAGCCGTCGCACCGGCGGCGACAGTGGCGGCGAGCGTGGCCGCGCGCATCAGTGCAATCAACGTCATAATATGCTCCTTCCTCTCATGGGGCTCGGCAGAGCTCGTTCCAACTCGCTGGCGGCTCTGCGGCCGGAGATGCTTTCAGCTCTTTCCCTACTGCCGGCAAACCGCCGGTCGCGGTCAAATTTCAATGTAAGCCAAAGGCGTGGCGAATTTGCGCCGGATCAATTGCTCGGGCAGCGATCTGCCGCCGCTGTCATGTTGCCCTCCTCGAGGACGGATGGGGCTCGGTCTCGCTCATCACAACAGCCACGACCAACCCTGAGAGAAACGTCAGCGCGGCGATCGATGTGATCGCCCATGACAGCCCGAAGCTGTCGGCGATGAGGCCGGCGGAGAGCGCCCCGATCGCGTAGCCGAGATCCCGCCAGAACCGGTAGACGCTGAGTGAGCGGGCGCGCCAGGTCGGATGCGAGGCATCGGAGACGGCTGCGATCAAGCTCGGGTAGACCATCGCCGTGCCGAGGCCGAGCAGAAGGCTGCCGACGATCCACCACTCGAACTGGCGCGTCGCTGCGGTGAGAAACAGACCGGCGGCCTGAACCCACATGCCGGCGACGATCAGGCCTCTGCGCCCCCAGCGATCGCTCAACGGACCCGTGGCGATCTGCAAGACACCCCATGTCGCGGGATAGATCGCCTTGAGGATGCCGATGCGCTCGACACCGAGGCCGAAGGACGCGAAGAACAACGGGAAAATGCCCCAGCTCATGCCGTCGTTGAGATTGTTGACGAGACCGGCCTGCGAGGCGGCAAACAGGTTGCGATCCCCGAACGAGGTGAGCGCGAAGACCTGCCTAAAGCTGATCGGCGCGGACTGCTGCGCGTGGGATGAGGCCTCCAGCCGAACGTGGCCGCGCGTGTCGCGCACGAGCAGGATCGACAGTACGGCACCGAGGACGGCATAGCCGATGCCGAGATAGATCGGCACTGGCCGAAGTCCGTATTGCGAGGCGAGATAGCCAGTGAGGAACGCCGTCACCCCAACGGCGAGATAGCCGGCGAACTCGTTGAGGCCGACGGCAAGGCCGCGCGACTTCGGCCCGACGAGATCGACTTTCATGATCACCGTCATCGACCAGGCGAGCCCCTGGTTGACGCCGAGCAATGCGTTGGCCGCAATCACCCATTCCCAGGTCGGCGCCCAGATGATCATGAACGGCACCGGCAGGCCGACCAGCCATCCCAAAACGAGCACGCGCTTGCGGCCCCACGCGTCGGCAAGCTGGCCCGAGACCAGATTGGCCAGCGCCTTGACGACGCCGAAGCTGACGATGAAGGAGACGATCAGCGTCGTCGACGTGACATGGAACTCCTCCGATCCGATCAGCGGCACCACCGTTCGTTCTATTCCGACCATGCCGCCGACAAAGGCGTTGATCACGACGAGCAGCGCGAATTGCGGCCAGTTCTCCCTGAGGCCGAGCCTGACAGGTGAACCCGCCTTGCCTGGAACCGATGCCGCTTCGTCCATGGCTCAGGCCGCCGCCGCAGCCAGGGCGGAATTGGCGGCCCGGAGCGCCGCGGCCTCCGGCGGAGCCGGCGGAATCTCGGCGAGCATGAAGCGAATGAACGCGGCTTCGTCCTCGATCCGGAGGGCCTCGTTGTGGCGTTTCTCGAAACCGATGGTCGACCACGGCTTGCCGCTCAGGCGCCGGCCGCAGACCGAGCCAGCATAGGCGCCGGGGAGCACCTCGACATGATCGGGAAGAGCCTTGAGCCGACCGGCGCTGCGAAACAGATCCTTTGCGCCTTGCTCGGCGCTGACGGCGAGTTCGGTGCGACCGAGATCGCCGGCCATCAGCGTGTGGCCGGTCAGCACGAACCACGGCTCGTCGGCACGCGTGCGGTCGCTGACGAGAAGGCAGATGTGCTCCGGCGTGTGACCCGGCGTGTGCAGGACGGTTGCGGTGACGTTGCCGAGCGAGAGGACCTCTCCGTCGCGCACGCCTTTGAACGGGAACGCAACATCCGCCTCCGCCGAGAGCACGTAGGCGGCGCCCGCCGCTTCGGCGAGCGCGCGGCCGGCAGAGAGATGGTCGGCATGAACATGCGTGTCGACGACGAAATGGATGCGCATGCCGGCGTCTTCGGCGGCACGCAGGTAGAACTCGATGTCGCAGGCCGGATCGACGACGGCCGCAGCTGCTTTGCCGCCGCAACCGAACAGGTAGGAGACGCCGACCGGATCGGTGTGAAGGAACTGGCGAAGGATCATGGTCTTGCGCTCCTCGTTGCAAAGGGCTAGAAACATTCAATCATTCCGCTGAATGTTTCACTGAGGAGAAGCCGTGTCAAGCACCGGACCGAAACAGGCGATCTACACGAGCCTTGCCGAAGTGGCTCAGGCACTCGGCCATCCGCACCGGCTCGAGCTTCTGGAGCACCTGGCGCAAGGTGTGCGCAGTGTCGAGGACCTCTCCGCGCGAGCCCATCTGAGCTTCGCCAACACGTCGCGCCACCTGCAGATCCTGCGGCGGACGCGTCTCGTCGAGACGGAGCGCCGCGGCAAGCACGTGCTCTATAGCCTCGCCGGCGACGCCGAGGTGGTGGCGCTGATCAAGGCGCTCGGCCGGGTCGGCGAGCGAAACGTGGCCGAAATCGGCCGCGTCATGGCCGACTACTTCCGCGCTCGCGATGCAATGGAACCGGTGTCGCGAGACGATCTCGTCTCGAGGCTGCATGACGGCATGGTCACGGTTCTCGACGTGCGGCCAGAGGACGAGTTTGCGGTCGGACATCTTCCAGGCGCCCTCAACATCCCGCTGGCCGAGCTGGAGCGTCGCTTAGGCGAGCTAGAGGCAGATCGGGAAGTGATCGCCTATTGCCGCGGCCCCTATTGCGTTCTGTCGTTCGAAGCAGTCGCCGCCTTGCGAGAGCGGGGCTATCTCGTCCGTCGGCTCGAGGACGGCTATCCCGAATGGAAGGCCGCCGGCCTGCCGGTCGAAACGGCCGCCTGAAGCAGAACACTGGGGCGAATCCCATGGATCAGAAGCCCGCATGGCTGATCGTGAACCACAAGGATCATGCTTCTCCTTCCGTGTTCCGGCCGGAGGCGCTGTTGCGCGAGGCGCGCCGGCAGAAGCGACTGCCGCTCGCCGCTGTCCCTCCGGTGTGTGTCCTCGATCCCGACGGCGACGTGGTGCGGCACCTCAAACTTGCGGGACAGAGCCGCGCACACGAGGGGTGGGCGTGTTACCACACCGAACTTCTTGCCTTCGATCTCGACGGCGTCGGAGAGGTCGGCATCATCGGCTGCGCGGTGGGCGCCTCCTTTGCGGTGCTCGTTGCCGAGCAGCTTTTTGCGGCCGGCTGCCGGCTGCTCGTCAGCATCACATCCGCCGGCCAGATCACCGACAACGGACCCACGCCATACTTTGTTCTGATCGACCGCGCTCTCCGGGACGAGGGGACGAGTTATCATTATCTGCCGCCGGCAATCTTCGCGGAGGCGCCAGACGCGAGGCTTATCGCTCGCATTGAAGACGCCTTGTCGGGGCTTTCCGGCATTGTCGCCCGCCGGGGCTCAACCTGGACGACCGATGCTCCTTATCGCGAAACCGAGACCGCGATCGCATCTGCGCGGGATCTGGGCGCCCTCGCCGTCGAGATGGAAGCCGCGGCTTTGTATGCGTTTGCCGCTGCAACACACCACCCCGTCGTGTGCTTTGCGCATGTGACGAACGCCATGGCGCAAACCGAGGGAGATTTTGAGAAGGGCGAGGCGAACGGAACAAAAGCGACGCTCACGGTCATCGCCACAGTTGCACGGGTTTGGCTGTCCTCCATCGAAGCCGAACTGCACGCATAAGCAAGCGGGATATAGCGAGCCCAGCGACCATCCTTCTGAGGCGTATACGCCCTGACCAAACATCTATCCGCAGGTCCCGGTCGGCATGGTCATACCGTCGGCCGTGCCAAGGCGGCCTCGATCACTCCCTCGTAATCCTTGCCGAGGCTTGTCCTGATCAGTGCCGCCAAGAGACGCGGGAAGTCACGCCGATCGACCAGCCCCGCCAGAGCGCGAGCATCGTTTCCCAACCCCAGTTGCACCGCTGCAGCAAGCGCCTTCGTGTCGGCATAAGGATAAAGCTCGGGCCACGCGACCTGCACCTCGCGGCAGAAGATGTCGGCCCCCACATCACCGATACCTTTGAATTCCTTCAGCAGTTGTCGTTCCGTCGCCGGATCGTTTCGCGCGAGCCCGCGCAACGCCCGAAGGTCGCCGCCGTATTTGCTCAGAAGCAGGTGCGCGGTGTCGCCCAGCATCCGCGACGTGCTCTCGTCGTAGCGGGCGTACCCTGCATGGTTCAGCACGCGCGTCCGATCGGCCCAGGTCGCCTCCGCCATTCTGCGCGGGGTGGTCCAGCCCTGATCGGACAGAGCTTTCGCCGCCATGAGTGCAAGCTTCGCGCTGATGCGGGTGCTGAAGAGAATTGATGCGCAGAGCCAGCGGAAGAGCGGTGAAGGCGTGTTTTTCTGGATATCGATTCCCAGTTCCGAGCAGTAGGTGCGGCCCGAGCGGTCGAGCAACGCTGCCACGATCTGCTCTCTTGCCGGTTTTCGCGCCATGTTCGAGGTTCCGCACAGCTCCGCCTGTCCCAGGCGAAACGCCTGCCTCAGCTGGCAGTTCCGAGCTCCCGGCCCGGAACAACAACCTGCAGCACCCGCCGCACACAAGCCAGCGCGCGAGGTGAAGACCGGAACTTGCGTGGCTGAGAATGCGTTGGACCGGAAAACCCGGAGACAGTGGAGGCTGTCACCATGCGGGTAGGGAGCGATGCGTTCGGTGAGAACGAGGCCGTTCCAGTGAAATTCACCAAGGACGGCTACAACACCTCGCCACCCTTCAGCTGGCGTGGTCTCCCGGACGGCACGCGCGAGCTCGCGCTCCTTTTTGAGGGGGTGACGCCAGCCACGCACGAGCCGTGGGTCCATTGGCTCGTCTATAAGATTCCGGCGGACGCCGAAGATCTGCCCAGCGGTTTCAAGCATGCACGCGAGCCAGAGGAGCCGATGCACGTGCTGCAAGGCAGCAACGGACTGGGCAATATCGGCTATGACGGGCCATCGGGCACCGTTGGCCGCACCTATCGCTACCGCATTCGGCTTTTCGCGCTTGACCGCACCATGGATCTGGAGCCTGGACTCGACTGGAAGACGTTCGAGCGCGCGATCAAAGGGCACGTGCTGGACCAGGCGGAGCTCCACGCCCGCTACGAGCGACCGGGATGATGCTGGCGGCGGCGTCAGTTGCCGGCGTCGTCGGGCAAAATTCGTGACGCTAACCATAGGGCGCTCGAGCCCCCTGATTAGCGGCTGCAGCGACGCCAATGAAACGTGGCGGCTGGCTCCCGCCCACGTAAGTCCACTTTAGCCTGTACCCAACCGAAGGCGGCCTAAATGCATGTCGCCCAAAAGTGCGCAGCGGTTTGGGGGGGACGGACTGAGAGCAACCGCGGTCGAGCACGAGGCTCAGCCCTTTGCCCTAGGCAAAACGCCTCGCAATGGAGATTGAGAACGCGGGAGATTGAGAACGCGGGGGAGATTGAAAACCGCGCGCTCCTATATTGCGCGTAGACCAGACGGTTGCGTGACCGGCTCCTACTCCGCGGAAGTTGGGAAATGTTTTTCGAGCAAGGTTCGCCACCGTGGCTCCTCCCGTTTTGCAATGCTCGCTGCATCGTCGCCAAAGAGGAAAAACCGCACGGACAGGTATGTCATCCCGCCCATCGGCAAGGCGAAGAGGTGCGCGAAGCCCGGCGCGGGCTGGTCCAGCCGCACCACCAGCTCGGGATGGTCTTGCGGCCCTGTTCGTTCGACGACGCCCTCGAATGCCTGCGCGTCCGAAGCCACGCGCCGTTGTTCAGTCGCATTCGCCAGGCCCAAGGGTTCAACCAGCTTTCGCCATGCATCAGCTAAAGGTTCAGAGGACGGGACCAAGAGCTGAAAAGCCGAGCCGTGCTGCCCGGGAAAATTCGTGAGGTAGAGGAGGAGCAGGCGGAAGAAGGAGATCCATCCGTGGCTGTGGGCCTCGAACTGATCATCCCAATCATCAGAAGTCGCGAACCAGCGATGGACAACGCGAACGGTGCAAAGCCCGCCGGACTTTGCCTCGACAATCCATTCCGTCGCTACCGTTCCCGGCTCACCCGGTGCTTCTGCGACAAACCGCTTGGGCGGCTCCCAAGCTGTGATGGTGGCAACGGCATCCATGCTTCCATCGGCAGCGAAATGCGAAACGGTGGTTCCTCCGATGCGGCCTTCGAGATCGCTCGGCACGAACCATTGAGATATTCCAGGTCCCGTTGCGATCGCGTTCCAGACGTCCTGCGCTGTACCGGGGACATCCACTTGCGCCTCGACCGAGCGATTGCCGGCAGTATCTTTTTTCACTGGCATTGAACGTCCTTTCCTTGCGGATTGGCTGGTGAAGGATGCGCCGTCACGACAAGGCGATGGGACCGTCCCTGCGGCGCGGTTTCGTCGTGATAGCGTGCCGCCAGCGTGGTGATGGTCTCAGTCAGTTCACGCGTGAACGAGGCGCGGTCGGCGGCGGAGCGGAAGCGGATTTCTGTATCGATCGCCAAGGTCGCCAGGCGCTTGCCGGCATCCGTTGCGGCGCGCTGGAGGGCCCCGATCTCCCGCACCAGCCGAGCGCCGAGCGCGATGAGGTAGCTTGCCGACAGGCGGTCCGGGGTGCGGTCCGGATCGGCGCCGACGGGACCCAGTGCGCTCGTCGAGACGACATAGCTTGTGGCGCTCGCCACCATGAGCCGCTCCGTCAGGCCACCCCACTTCCGCGTGTCTGCAACTTGGACAAGCCCGTGCTCCTCCAGAGCATGCAGGTGGTAATTGATCTTCTGCCGCTTGAGACCGAGCCGTGTGGCGAGGGTGGCGGCCGAGGCCGGCTCCCGCAGTTCCGAGAGGAGCTGACTCCGCACGGGCTCCAACGCGGCGGCGGCCGCGCTTGGCCGATGTATGACTTCGATATCGAGCATGCAGCCCTCACATTGACAAGCTTTCCTGTCAATGCCGTTGACGAGTATATTTGTCAAGAGCGAAAGGACCGCTTCGTCCCGATAAGCCGACACTCCAACGGCATGCGGCTGCAGCGAGCGACCTATCTGTCGCCACTACCGAAGACGACGCATCCCCCGCCCGCAGCCGGACAATTGCAATGACAGTGCCCTTCGTTGTAGCCATTGCGACCGCTTGATTTTGGAGGAGATGCAGCATGGACCGATTCACTGGCGGTTGCCTGTGCGGCAACGTCCGAATTGTGGCGTCGGGACTCCCATACCGGGTCGGCATTTGTCATTGTCTCGACTGCCGCAAGCATCATGGGGCCCTTTTTCACGCTTCCGCGGTGTTCCCCCAAGATGCGGTGACGATCGAAGGCGAGACACGCGACTACGCCGGGCGGTTTTTCTGTCCCCGCTGCGGCTCGACCATTTTCGGACGCACCGCAGACGAAGTCGAAGTGAACCTGGGATCCCTGGACGCCCCTGACCAACTGATGCCAACCTACGAAAGCTGGATCATCCGTCGCGAGTCCTGGTTGCCGCCGTTTCCGCTCACGAGACGATACGAGCGCGATCGTGACGCAACGAGTCGCTTTGAGGAATAGTCGCCCGAACGGTGCGAAAGCGTTTGGGAGGTCACGCCGGCAACGTCACTCCGGAAGACCGGCCTTACGGAAGCCATCAATGAAATGCTCGAGCGTCGCAGCGTCGCGGAATGGCTCCGTCGTGGCCCAGTGGCGGGTGGTGAAATGCGGGTTGCCGACGAGGAACAGTTCGGCCTCTGCGCGCGCCTCGTCGAGCCGGCCCAGTTGGGCAAGGCTTGCCGCCAGGAAACGGCGTGAGCTTGTACGATAAGTCTCGTCCCTGCGCAGTGTCTCGACAGCGGCTTCGTATTCGCCGGCCGCATATTGCGCCTGGCCGAGCGCCAGATAGTACCAACTTGCCGGAAACGGGTTCAGCCGGAACGCCTTGCGAATGTGCTCAAGGCCTTCTTCGACCCGTCCGGCCAGGACCGCGATGTCGGATAATGCCGCCCAGGCATCGGCCTCGTTCGGGTCGAGCTCGATCGCCTTGGCGAATTCCGCATCCGCCTCGGCGAAGCTGCGCTCATAGGCAAGCAGGTAAGCCAAAACCCAGCGGCAGCCGGCATCGTTGGGGTCGATCGCCACGGCTTTGCGCGCCAGTTCCAAAGCAACGCTACGGGACGTTTCGGTTGGTCCGCCGGAATGCACCCATCCCATCCAGTGGTTCATGGCGAGCCAGCGATAGGCCTCGGCATATTCCGGATCGAGCGAAACCGCGCGGGTGAGCATCAGATGCGCCTCGCGCGCCGTCTGCGGCGAATCATCCATCAGCTTGCGCGCCCGCACGCAGAGATCGTAAGCCTCGAGATTTTTGGGCCGATTGCGCGGCGGCGGTGCGCGCAGCCTGCCGAGCAACGCCTCCACGATCTTACCGGTGACCTCGTCCTGAACGGCAAAGATATCTTCCAGGCTGCGATCGAAGCGTTCCGCCCACAGATGGTCGCCACCGACCGCGTCGACCAGCTGTGCGTTGATGCGCACGCGCCCCGCAGCGCGTCGTGCGCTCCCCTCCAACAGGTAGCGCACGCCAAGGTCCTGTGCGATATCGCGCACGTCCATCGCCCTTCCTTTGTAGGCAAAGGCCGAGTTGCGTGCGATGACGAACAGGCTGGAGATCCTGGACAGGTCGGTGATCAGGTCTTCGGTCAACCCATCCGCGAAGGATTCCTGCTCGGGATCGTTGCTGACATTGACGAAGGGCAGCACGGCTATCGATGGCTTGCCGGGCAGCGGCAAAGGTTTTCGCTTCGCGCCACCGAGCTGTTCGACGGCCCCCGTGAAGCGGTAGCCGACGCGCGGAACCGTGGCGATCCATTCGCCGCCGTCGGCAGCCGGGCCAAGCAGCTTCCGCAGCAGCGCGATCTGGACCGTGAGGTTGCCTTCCTCGACGGCCGTGCCCGGCCACGCCGCGTCCATCAACTCGGCTTTGCTCAAGATTTCGACGGGCCGTCCAATGAGTGCCGCAAGCAGCTTTAGCCCGCGGTAACCAACGGCAACGGGGACATCGTTGCGAAGCAGCGTTCCCGCACCGGAATCAAGCACGAACGGACCAAAGGCAAAGCGCGATCCCTGCATGCGGCGTATCTATAGCCGGTTTGGAAGTTTTGAGAACTATTTGGGAGAGCTTAATTACGACGCTGTTCGTATCCTGCAGAATTCATCCTCTTTCAGGCCGAGGGTCCCCGGACCTTCAAACCGATGGAGGTTGCTATGAACGATATCCTTGCATCGGCCCCGCATCAGGCAGCGCGGCCGGGAACGCCCGTGGAACCGGCGGAAATGTCGCGTCGGCATTACAGCCTAGCGACCCTGCGAAGCATTATCGCGGCCTGGGACGAGCGGAAGCGCTTTCGCTGGGAACTTGAGCAAATGTCGAGGGACAATCCTCATTTGATCGACGATATCGGTCTGACGAGACGGCAGGTCGAGGCAGAGATCGCCAAGCCCTTCTGGCGGCGATAATCCTCGTCGCCGCAAGGTCGCGAAGCCGATACCGTTATCCTCGTCCTTGGTGCAGTACTCGCTCGCGCCGGTCGCTGCGCGGACACTGACAAATAGGCGAACATGAGGAAGACCGGCCACACGCTCTTCGGCAACATCCGGAACTCGCGCCGCTCGTTTGAGTTGAGCTCCATTCCAGACAGCAAAACGGAATCTTGACATGAGCCTGCCCGCCCAACGCCGAATGCGTCTTTCCGGTGGAACCGAGCTTGCCTACGTCACTGCGGGCGATCGATCCTACCCCGCTTTGCTCCTCCTGCATGGGTTTCCCAGCTCCGCACGTACATTCCGCGACGTGATTCCGGGACTGGCAGGCGCAGCCTATGTCATCGCGCCCGACCTCCCGGGCCATGGCCAGTCCGACGTCCCGCCGACACCCTCCTTCGCCGCGATCAGCGAGGCAATTTCCGAATTGCTGACCCACCTCGCGATCGGACGCCGCTTCATCTACATCCATGACTGGGGCACCGCTGTGGGCCTGCAGATCGCCATGCAAGCGCCCGAGCTGGTTTCGGGCCTCATCATCCAGAACGCAAACGCGCATCGAACCGGCTTCGGTCCCGTGTGGGATGCTGTGTTAAAATTCTGGTCAGAACCAACAAAAGAGAACGAAGCGGCCGCGACCCCCGACCTGACCTTTGAATTCACGCGCGAGCAATATACCGGCGGCCTGCCAGAGGAGGTCGCCGCCACGATCAAAGGCGAACCCTGGGTCGAGGACTGGAACGTGATGAATCTTCCCCGCCGCATGGAGACCCACCGCGCGCTCATCGCCGATCATAAGAGCCACGCCGCGCGTTTCGATGCGATCGCCGGCTATCTCAAGAAATGGCAACCGCCGGCGCTCATGCTGTGGGGCCGTCACGAGCCCTATTTCGATATCGCCGAAACGCTGTCCTGGATGCAGGATCTGCCTCGTATGGAGGCGCATATTTTCGACGGCGGGCATTTCCTGCTTGAGACGCATGCCGAACCAGCACTTTCCCTCATGATGGAGTTCATCAAGCGAACACAGGAGAAACCCACGCAGTTCCCGTCGCTTTAGGCGCAACGCAAAAACAGACTTCAGCGGCGATTCCATCCGGCGGGCCGCGAGATCAAGCAGGAACGTAGGTCAACCTGATCACGTCCTCGCCAATCCGATCATTAGTCATAAGGCGGAGCGGCGGCCGGGGGCCGGCGAAATATGGCTTGCCGTGGCCAAGCACGACGGGGTGCAGGTAGATTCGATACTCATCGATCAGGCCAAGTTCGGTGAGGCTTCGCGCCAAGTCCGGGCCAGCAACTTCGATCTCCCCGTCGCGCTCGGCCTTCAGCTCGCGGATCGCGCCTTCAAGATCATCCCCAACAAGCGTGGCGTTGGGGCCAACCGACTTCAACGAGCGCGAAACGACCCATTTCGGCTGGTTCCGCCACGCCGCCGCGAAGGCGTGTCGCTCTGCATCCCATTCAGGATGATCGTCGTCCCAGTAACGCATGACCTCATACATTTTGCGACCGTACACACTGCCCGCCTGCCTCTGAGCCTCCTCGATGAAGTGGCGGAAGAGCGTGGGGCCTGGCGCAAACGCCATATGGTCGACGTAGCCGTCCAGGGACTGGTTCATTCCGAAAACGAGCTTAGCCATACCCGCCTCCTTTCCTCACGCGGCACATCCGCGCGGTTCTGACTGCGTTATGCAATCGGTTGTAAGCTAGATCGACTGATGGCGATCGACAGAAGCGAGAAATCATGCCGGATCTCCTTCTGCACTACGATTGCCCGGATTGCTGCTTCTTTGATCCAGTTAAGGTTCTTTCTTTCGCAAGTCCTTCACGACATCGAGAAAAGCCCGCAGTGCCGGCGGCACGGCTCGATGTCCGGGATAGTAGAGCGCGACCCCTTCCGGAGCGGGCATCCATGCGGTCAGGACCTTACGCAGCCGGCCATTGGATATGGCCGCTTCGGCGGCCCAATCCGCCACATAGGCGACGCCCAGACCCTCTATTGCGGCTTCGACCATCAGTTCCTCGTCATCGAGGACGATGGAGCCGTTTGCGTCGATCACGAGTTCCTGGCCGGCGCGTTCGAACTCCCATCGATAGAATTTGCCGCTGGGCATACGATGGCCGATGCAACGGTGGCGTTGCAATTCCTCGGGCGTTCCCGGGTCGCCGAAGCGATCGAGATAGGCGGGCGAGGCGACACAGATGAACGTCAACGGGCGTGCAAACGGCACGGCGATCATGTCCTTGGGGACAGATCCGAGGAGGCGCACGCCGGCATCGAACCCGCTGGACACGATGTCGATGAGCCGCCCCTCGACGACGATGTCCACGGTCACGTCCGGATGGCGCTCCGCCATCTGCGGAAGAACCCAGCGAACGAGAAGCCCGGCCACCAATCGCGGTGCGTTGATGCGGACCGTGCCCGCGACATTGCCCCGGAACCCCGCGACGCTGTCGAGCGCCTCGTCCAGCGAGGCGAGCGCCGGCTGAAGGCGGTCGAGCAACCGGAACCCGGCTTCTGTCGGTGAGACGCTGCGTGTGGTGCGGTTCAAAAGGCGCACGCCCATGCGTTCCTCGAGCGCACGCATCGCATGGCTCAATGTGGAAGGTGCCGTGCCGATCTCGTCCGCTGCGCGGCGGAAGCTGCGGTGTGTGGCAACGGCCACGAAGGCGGTGAGATCGTTGAGCGACGGGCGGGGCATTGATGGGAATTTTGCATCATCGCATGCCGATTTCAACGGCTAATGCGCGCAATGCGATTGCCCTATCTCCTGCTTGTTTCAACTCGGAGATACCCCGGCTCCGGCCCGCTGCCGGTCCGCTCCCGTTATCAAGACAGAAAGGAACACGAAATGCCTGCACGTGACGCCATCTATCCGGCCAACCGCCACGCGTTATACGATATCCACCGCTATTCCGCAGCCATTCGCTCCGGCGATCTTCTCTTCGTGTCGGGTCAGGTCGGGAGCCGTGAGGACGGCTCGCCCGAGCCCGTATTCGAGGATCAGGTTCGGCGGGCCTTCGCCAATCTGCGCGCGGTCTTGGCCGCCGCCGGGTGCAGCTTCGACGACGTCGTCGATGTCACCACCTTCCACACCAACCCGGACGAACAGATCGAAACGGTGCTGGCCGTCCGGGCGGAAGAGATCGGCGGACCTCCCTACCCGAACTGGACGGCAGTGGGCGTCAATTGGCTTGCCGGCTTCGATTTCGAGATCAAGGTCATCGCCCGCATCCCTTCGACGACGAGCAGTCATCCGGCGGACAAGCGCTGATCGCTCGCCCTGCAGTTTCTGTATTGGCGATTGCACCCGGACGGCGGAAACGGCAGCGCGGCGCGCCCCGGCACGGGCTCGCGATGTCCGTCCAACGATCAATATGCTTTGCCTTGGGCCAAAATACGTCATTCGGCCGCAAACGATTCGAACGTTTTCACCACCGATCACCGCCGTTACTACGCTCTCTCGCCTCTTGGCTATTTCGCGCTCCTCGCGCGGACGTAGTTCCAGCGGCAATGGGCGGCAATTTTCGGTGTTGGCGTGGTGGAAATGGCAAAATTGGCGCGCCGGAGAGGATGAAACTGGGCACCGCTATGTGATTGAAGTCGCTCTGTAAAAACTCTCAGCCGGTTTCAGGAGCCTTGGCCTGTGCGAGGTCCTGCAGGAACTCTTCCATCAGCGGCCTGTCACCGAACCGGCGGTAAGCGCGCTCTGCTTCCAGCGAGAATGCCGGGTGCGCCTCGACCAGCTTTGCCATCGTCTGCTGGGCTGCCTCGACCTCTCCGCCCCCGGCCTGCAAAGCGGCCTGAATCAGAAGGCAGTTTGCATCGCGCGGCGCCCGGACCAGGCATTCCTCTATGACGGCGGAAGCCTCATCGCGGCGGTCAGCCGCGTAGAGCGCCTGCCCGTGCACATAGGCATAGTACTCGGGCGCCATAGGATGAAGGCGGCGGGCCCGCTCTGCGTTGGCGACGGCATCATCATATTCCCCGAAGCGAACCTGCGCCTTTGCAAGCGCCATCATGCTGTCGGGATCGTTAGGGTTGAGCTCCACAGCGCGCCGTGCGGCCTGCAAGCCGCCTGAATAGTCGCCCTGCAGGGCAAGCCCGAAGCTGATGACCTGATAGCCAAGGCCAAGATTGGGATCGAGACGGACCGCCTGCCGGGCTTCGCTAAGCCCAAGATGGAGTTCCGGCGCGTTTGCCCGGCCGTCACCGCTCTGCGCCACGCTGGCGATAAAGGTCAGCGCGAGGCCTGCGCGGGCGGCCGCATAGGACGGGTCCATTTCAAGGGCGCGCTGGTAGAGGCCCCGCGCCTCCAGAATGTCCTGCGGGTCATCGGCGCCGTGCCGGTAGCGGTTGCGGGCCTGCAGCACGAGGTCATAGGCCTGCAGATTGTCGGTCGGGCGTTCCGCTGCCGCCGCCGCCTCGCTCCTGCCGATATAGGGCGCGATCTGCGCGACGATTTCAGTGGTCAGCTCGCTCTGGACGGTGAACACGTCGGCGACCTGCCGGTCGAAACTGCGCGACCAAAGATGCGCGCCTGTCTTTACATCGATCAGCTGCGCCGACACGCGAAGCTGGTCGCCTTCACGGCGGGCGCTGCCTTCAACCACATAATCAACGCCGAGCTTCGCCCCGAGCTTGCGCACGTCCGTACCCTGCCCATGCACGGCGTAGGTGGAATCGCGCGCGATTACCTGCATCTCTGAATTGCGGGCAAGGGCTGTCGTCACATCCTCGGTCAGTCCGTCCGCGAAATACGATTGCTCGCCGCTGCCGCTCATCGCGGCAAAAGGCATGACCGCCACTGACGGCCGGGGGTCGGCGCGGCTCTGGTCCATCGACAAGACCGCCGGGATGCGGCTGACCATAGCTGCCAGGGGGAGCGGCTGGATTTGGGTGCCGATGAGGATGAGGGCTATGGCGGCCGCGCCATAAGACCAGCGGGCGGCGGTGCTGCGCAGCACCTGCGGCACCTGCCGCCATGGCGACCACGGAGAGCCCGCGCGCCTTACGCGGTAGACGTCGAGAAGTTCGGGAATGTTCTTGGCCCGCCTGCGGCCGATGCGGACGAACCTGTCCGCGCTGTTGCGGTCGGCCGCCATCACCACGGCGCCGCTGACGAATATCTGCCCCGGATCGCACATGGCCTCAAGACGGGCGGCCACATTGACGCCGTCGCCGTATACGTCGCCGTCGTCTTCGATGACATCGCCAAGATTGATGCCGATGCGCAGCTCGAACGGGCCCTTGTCGAAGCCTTCCTGGATGGCCAGCGCCGCATCAACCGCTTCGTTGACGCTGGGAAACATGGCGAGAAAGCCGTCTCCCGCCGTCTTGACGATGCGCCCGCCATGGCGAGCAGTGGTCGGGTCAATGAGCTCATCAAAAACAGCGCGCAGCTTCGCGTAGGTGGAAGCCTCGTTTTCAGCCATCAGCAGGCTGTAGCCGACGATATCGGCGGCCATGATTGCCGCGAGCTTGCGTTCCATCAGCATTATTCCTGAGCGGCGGGCCCTGCGCGGACTATAACTGCTGACACTTAAGGCGACGCACGCCCCAAGACTAGACCCACAATCCCGGATAGGCTTATCAACACAGCTCACAAATGCGTGACGATTTGTGGCCTATCCCGTTCTGGCCTTCGTCCGCCATCATCTGCTTCGTCCGGAGCCGTCCGTCGTCGCACTGGCGGAGGGCGACGCCGCATTGAACGGCCTGGGTCTTGCCTGCCTGCCCGACCACGCGCTGCGCCCCTTCCTTGCTGAAGGACGGCTTCAGCAGGTGCTTGAGGACTGGTGCCGCCCTTTCCAGGCTATCATCTCTATTATCCAAGCCGCCGCCAGAATTCCGCCGCGGAGCCGCCGGGGCTACCGGTTGTCATCAGTTTGATGGCCCGTCGCCGACAGACACTTCGTGAGATGATATCGTCGAATCCCACCGCCAATCGTCTTGCTACTCGGGGTCGCGGCGACCCTTTCGTCCGTGAGCCGATAGTCATTCACAAGGTAGAGATTCAGCGCCGCTGACTGCAGTTCTGAGGTGCTCAACACGATTTTGACGGCACTGCGTCTTCGGCATTCTTCTTCGGCATATTTCAGCATCGCTCGGGCAATTCCGCGTCTACGGAAATGGGGGCAAACATACATTCGTCGCACTTCCATTACTCCCGTTACAGCGGTTTCCAGGCCAAACATGCCGATGACCGCGCCGCTATGTTCGGCGACCCAGAAGCCTCCCTCTCGCTCATCGTAATATTGGCAGATGCGTTCGATTTCCTCGCGCAAGGATAGGCGATGTAGGCTTCGAATTGCGCAGCCAAATGCTGCGGCGCGAGCAGTCTGTTGACAGTGACAAAGAGGTCTCGCACCGCAGACGCGTCCTTGTCAGAGAATGGTCTGATCAGCATACCCACCACCCGGCCTAGCTCCAGAGTCTACGCATCCCGCCGTGAGCCACCACGTCATTTGCCACAGCTTTAAGCTCCTCATCTGTAGCGGTGTCAGATGTTCTCTCTCCCTACCGCTTTTGGGCACAACGCCGTGCTAACCGTCCTTCGAACCGCGCGTCCATTGATCGACTCGAGAATACGTCTTAATACGTGACCAACCTCACGTCGCGTTAAGGGCCACCACGAATGGAAATGCAGCAGGTTCGCTATTTCCTGGCGCTCTCCAGCACGCTCAATTTTACGCGGGCTGCTGAGGAGTGCAACGTCACTCAGCCGGCGCTGACGCGCGGCATCAAGAATCTGGAAGATGAGCTTGGTGGCGAGCTCATCCGACGTGAGCGTCAGCATTCGCATCTGACCGAGCTCGGTCGCCGCATGCTGCCATTCCTGCAGCAATGCTACGACGCGGCGAGTTCTGCGAAGTCACTCGCCAAGGCTGTCAAAAGCAGCGATGTTGCGCCACTTAACGTTACGATCTCCAACAGCATCAACATAGCGCTGATGATATCGCCATTTAGCGAGCTCTTTCGTGCCTACCCAGGTGTTCACCTCAAGATCAGCCGCGGCGCTCCGACGATCGTGGTCGAGGCGCTCAAAAATGGCGACGCCGAGCTGGCGATCGCCGGCCCGCTCGGGCAGGCCTGGGACAGGATCGACACGTGGCCGTTGTTCGATGAGGAGATCGAGTTGGTGGTCAATTCAGAGCACCCGCTCGGCAGACGCAACGAAGCCGATGTCGCGCTGAGTCAATTAGTTGGTGAGCCGATACTGAGCCGGGTCGATTGGGAGACGAGCGAAGACCTGTCCCGCACCTTGAAGGCCAATGGGTTGGCGCATGAAGCGGCACATGAAGTCGAAACGGACCATGACCTGTTGGCGCTGCTGGAGGCCAACGCTGGGGTAGGCTTTGTTTCGATGACTGCGCCACGCTCACCCAACGTTCGCAGGCTCAAATTGCGCGATATCGATATTTCCCGAACCGTGGCCGCCTATAGCGTAGCGGGCCGGCAGCGTGCGCCTGTCGCCACGACGCTGCTCAACCTGTTGCGCGCAACCGACTGGTCAACCTTTGGGGTTCGCGAGCCTGCTCGATAGCCGCAAGCAGGTCGTCAATTTCCATTCGCTGGCGATAGTCGGGATCAAGGTAGCGCGCTGTGATGATGCCGTCGGTGCCGACAATGAAGGTTGCCGGAATCGGCAGGAACCAGGCGGCATTGCCCTGATAGCTGGGCACATCCCAGCCGGCGCCCCCGATCAGCGTTTCCATTTCCGTCCCGACCCAGATCGCCAGGTTCAGCGACAGCGCATAGCCATTGTCCATGTCGGTGAGGAAGGGAAAGGATGCAGCCGCCTCCTCTTTCAACGTCGTCGTGAATTTGCGCCGCTCGGGCACAATCGCCACGAACTGGCCGTCTAATTCAGTGATTTCCTTCTCGACTTCAGCCATGCCGATCGCATTCAACCGGCAATAAGGGCACCAGTGTCCGCGCTGGAAAGAAATCGCTGCGGGTCCTTTTTGCAGGATTTCGGCTAAGCCGACCAGCCTGCCGTTCTCGTCGGGGAGCAGAAACGGCGGCATTACATCGCCGGGCGCCGGTGCCATCGCGCCCGCACGCTGGTCCTGCAGGCGCTGCACCATCCGGTCGACCGCTTCAGCGAAGGTGGTGCTGAGCGAGCGCACTGCATTGGCGATCACCGCCATCCGCTCGTTCAGCGGCGCATCAAGCGCGATCGCAGCCTGGACGGCCTCTTCGAGCTTCACGACCAATTCATTGGCAGCCATGACGGCAACTCCAAATTCGCAGTTCTGCGCAGTGTAGCCTACTGCCAGCCAACGTCCATGCCGTAGATTCATGAAAGGTTCGCGAGACGATGCCTTTTTCGCATGGAAACGATGAGTCAAAGTAATGCGGGTCACTCAGATGCCAGAAATCGCCGCCACCCCGCCCAGGACGACGCTCGACTTGGTCAACGTTCGGTCGGCCTCTCGCAGTCAGCGAGCGCGCTCGAGCGCGGACACCAGGTCCTCGATCTCCATGCGCTGCTGGTAGTCGGGATCGACATAACGCGCTGTGATGATGCCATCAGCGCCGACAATGAAAGTGGCGGGGATCGGCAGAAGCCAGGCGGCGTTGTCCTGGTAACTCGGCAAGTCGTCACCGCCGGCGCCAAGCAGTTGCTGCATTTCCACGCCGATCCCGATCGCCAGATCGAGCGAAAGTGCATAGCCATTGTCCATGTCGGTCAGAAACGGGAACTCAGCCCCGACCCGGTTCTTCAGCGCCGTTGAGAACTTTCGCCGCTCCGGCGTGATCGCCACGACCTGGCCGCCCATGGCAGCGATCTCCTGCTGCACCTCGACGATACCGATCGCGTTCAACCGGCAGAAGGGGCACCAATGCCCACGCAGGAAAGTGATCGCCACCGGCCCATTCGCGAGGACGTCGGCCAGGCTTACCAATCTGCCGTCCTCGTCAGGGAGCAGAAAGGCCGGCATGGCATCGCCGGGCCTAGGCGCCGTGGCGCCTGCCCCCTTGTCCTGCAGCCGCATCACCATGCGGTCGGCCGCGTCTGCGTAGCTGGCGTCGAGCCTTCGTATTGCCGCAGCGATCACCGCAAGCCGTTCGCTGAGCGGCGCGTCGAGATCGATCGCCGCCTGCACCGCCTGTTCGAATGTCATGACTTGTTCAACTGCAGCCATATGCAAAGTTCCGCATTTCTCGGTGCCGAATAGCCCCGAGGACGCTCTGTCGAACAACCCCTTTTCTCATGATAATCATGATCCAAACGCATTCCGTTCCTCCGCGGTCGCAGCTGGTGATGTCCACCGTGGACTGGCTCACATCATGTTCTTGTTGTCCGACGAGAATGTCGGGAAACCGTAGAGATTGTCGGCGAGATCGGTCGCGGTGATGCCGTGCCGCATGGCGAGTGCAAAGATGTGGATCAACTCCTCGCCGGCATGTCCGACAACGTGGGCGCCGAGGATATGGTCGCTCTCAACCCCAACGATGATCTTCGACCACGCCACGGTCTCGGCATAAGTCCTGGCCGACAGCCAGCCACGCATGTCATTGACCTGCACCTTGATTCTCAGTCCGCCCTCGGCGGCCTTGGCCTCGGTAAGGCCGACACTGGCCACCGCCGGCACGGTGTAGACCGAGGATGGAATCTGGCCGTAGTCAGGCTGGTGCTTCGCGCCTTCGACGATGTTGCGGCCGACAATCCGGCCCTCATAGGTAGCGATCGGCGAAAGCTGGGGTGAGTTCCACACGGCATCCCCGCAGACATGAACGGCAGGGTTCGAGCGCGAGCGCAGGAACGCGTCGATTTCGATACGGCCGTCACGGTGTGCGACGTGCCCCGCGGCGAGATCAAGACCGTCAGTGTTGGCGATTCGCCCTGCGCAATTGACGACGCGATCGGCTTCGATGGTATGCTCGGAGTTGTCGTTGGCGAACAGCACGCGCAGGCGTTCGCCGACTCGGTCGATCCGTTTCACTAGGGCGAGCGTTAGCAAGGGCATGCCGATGCGCTCGCTTTCGCTGCGGATCTGGTCCACCGCGTCGGGGTCGAAACCGCCGAGCATTTGCGGCAGCGCCTCGAGGATAGTGACCCTGACGCCGGCGCGGGCGTAGACGTGGCCGAGATCGAAGGCGATGACGCCGCCGCCGATGAACACGACATCGCTTGGCAACGCACGGTCGCTCAGCACGTCATCTGAGGTCGTCATCAATTCAGCGCCGGGAAAGCACAGCTCCCTTGGCCTTGAGCCGGTGGCAATCACGATGCTGGCGGCGTCAAGCTGGCGCTCGCCGACCCGGACGGCATTGCTGCCGACGAATGCTGCCTCGCCGTGGATGACGTCGACGCCGCGCATCGCCATCACGCCGGCCAGGCGATCGGGAATGTCGCGGACCATCGCCTGCTCGCGATCGATCAATGCGGCCCAGTCGAGGCGCGGGGCGGCAACCGTGATCCGGTGCTCGCACGCCCTCTCGATCTCGTGCAGCGCGTGGCTGCAGCCGCGATTGGGACAGGTGCCGCCGAGATCCCGCGCTTCGACCATCGCCACCGAGAGCCCGGCTGCCCGTGTCGCCACCGTGACGCCCATGCCGGCATTGCCGCCGCCAAGGATCACGACATCGTATTTTTCGGTCTTCATCAGGTCCTCCGGGCTCAATGATAGGCGACCGATTTGCCGAGCTTGCCGCGGAACACCCAGTAATTGTAGCCGGTGTAGACCAGCACGATCGGCAGCATGACAGCGATTCCAGCCAGCAGGAACATTTGTGAGCGAGGCGCGGCGGCGGCTTCCCAGATGGTCATGCTGTACGGCACGATGTGTGGGTAGAGGCTTGTGCCTAGGCCGACGAAGCTCAGGCTGAAGATGGCGACCATGCACAGGAACGGGGTTCGCTCCGCGCCGGTCACCAGCCCGCGCCACAGTTGAAGCAGCGCCATCGCCGTCAGCAGCGGCACCGGCACCAGATAGAAAAGGTTCGGCAAAGTGAACCAGCGTGCGGCGACCATTGGATGCATGAAGGGCGTCCAGATGCTGACGAGCACCAGAAAGGCAATGAAGACCGGCAGCAAATGGAGTGCATTGCGCCGTGCCCGCGCCTGCACTGGTCCCTCCGTCTTCATGATGAGCCATGTCGCGCCGTAGAGCGCATAGCCCGCGACAAGGCCCAATCCGCACATCAGCGTGAAAGGCGACAGCCAGTCGAAAGCGCCGCCGGCAAAAACGCGTCCGTCAACTTCGAATCCGCCGACGACAGTGCCGAGCATCACGCCCTGCACGAATGCCGCAAGTGCTGCACCGGCGCTGAAGGATAGATCCCACCAGCGCCGCGAAGTGCCGGACTTGAAGCGATACTCGAAAGCGACGCCACGAAAGACCAGTGCAAACAGCATCAGCATCGCAGGCAGATAAAGGGCCGGCAGCAGTATCGCATAGGCGACGGGAAACGCGCCGAATAGTGCAACGCCGCCGAACACCAGCCACGTCTCGTTGCCGTCCCAGAACGGTGTCAGCGAGCCCATCATGTGGTCGCGGTTCTCGCCTTCTGGATCGAGGAAGAACAGGATGCCGACGCCGAGATCGAAACCGTCGAGCAGCACGTACATGAACAGCGCGAAGACGACGACCGATGCCGATATGAATGCGGGATCCATTTGAACGTCCCTCCCTACTCAGCCGGCATCATGGCGCGCTTGGCGATAGTCGGCTCGGTTGCGGACGGCAGCTCGACCCGGTCGTCCGGGCCATGCCAGACGAGCCGGGTGAGGAAATAGGCGTAGGCGGCAAGCAGCACGTTGTAGACCACGAAGAACAGCACCAGCGACGTCGCTACCGATGCGACCGGCAGCCGCGAAGCCGCGTCGAGCGTTCGAAGCACGCCGTAGACAACCCAGGGCTGGCGCCCGACTTCGGCTGCGGTCCATCCGGCCAGCGTCGCCACAAAGCCGAGCGGGATCATCGCCACATGAACGGTGAGCAAGAGCCCGCTCTCGTGAAGCCGGCCTTTCCACCACCACAACAGGTTCCAGCCGGCGACGGCGAGCATTAGCACCCCGATGCCAACCATCACCCGGAAAGCCCAGAATGCCGTGAGGACGTGCGGCCGGTCCTGCGGGGCGAACTCCTTGAGGCCGCGAACCTCGCCGTCGAGGCTGTGCGTCAGGATGAGGCTCGCGAGCCTGGGGATGCCGATTTCGAAATGGTTGGCTTCTGCGCCTTGGTCCGGCCAGGCAAACAGTAGCAGAGGTGCGCCGGCCATCGTCTCCCAGCGGCCCTCGAACGCCGCAATCTTGGCCGGCTGATGCTTCTCCGCGACCAGACCGCTGGCGTCGCCGACGAAGATTTGCAAGGGAACGAGGATCGCGAGCGCGGCGACTGCAATCGAATGAGCGCGGCGCGCCACCTTCGGTGGCCGGTCCATGAGGAGGTGCAGCGCCGAGATGCCGGCCACGACGAACATCGCCGTCACATAGGATGCCAGCACCATATGGAGGAACCGGGTCGGCAGTGATGGGTTGAAGACGACGTCGAACCAGCTGTCGACGAACAGCCGGCCGCCTTCGATGTGGAAGCCAGCCGGGGTCTGCATGAACGAGTTCGCTGCGATGATCCAGAATGCGGAAACGAGCGTACCGAACGACACCATGGCCGTCGCAAAGAAATGCATGCGCGGACCGACCCGGTTCCAGCCGAACAGCATGATGCCGACGAACCCGGCCTCGAGGAAGAACGCCGAAAGCACCTCGTAGATGAACAACGGTCCGAGAACGTTGCCGGTGACGTCGGCGAACCGGCTCCAGTTCGTCCCAACCTCATAGGAGAGCACGACGCCGGTGACCACGCCCATGCCGAAGGTCAGCGCGAACACTCTCGTCCAGAATTTGTAGAGCAGTTCGTAGATTCGATCGCCGGTCTTGAGCCACAGGCCCTCGATCAGGACGAGGAAAGCCCCAAGTCCGATCGTCAGCGTCGGGAACAGGATGTGAAACGCGATCGTGAACGCGAATTGCAGACGAGAGAGCAGGACGGCATCAAATTCCATGTCGCGCTCCCGTCGGCTCAGTGCAGTTTGACGCGTGGCTTGGTACGGCCAGCCACGATCGCAGCGATGGTGTCGAGTCCGGTTTTGAAGGTGCCGTGGATCGCCTGCAGATGCATCTTGTAGAGCGCCCGGTACATCAGCCTGGCGATCAGCCCCTCGATCTTGAGCCCACCAACGACATTGCCGAAGGTACGGTAGTCGGCGAGTGAGACCAGCGAGCCGAAGTCGCGGTAGTGGAAGGCCGGCAGCGGTCGTCCGTTCAGCCGCGCGGCGACAACCTTGACGAGGTGATCGGCCTGCTGGTGGGCGGTCTGTGCGCGTGGTGGTAGCGGCGTTTCCTCACCGGGTAGGACGCAATTCGCGCAATCGCCGATAGCAAAGAGATTCTCGTCGCCCTTCACCTGCAGCGTCTCGTGCACGACCAGGCGGTTTATGCGATCGGGTTCGAGGCCGTCGAGATTTTTCAGGAAGTCCGGTGCCTTGATGCCGGCTGACCAGACAACGAGCTCGGCCGGGAGAAACAGCTTGTCGCCAAGCTTCACTCCGTCCGGCGTCACTTCGGTTACTCGCACACCGCAGCGTATCTGAATCCCAAGGTTGACAAGCAGCTGTGCGGAGTCGCGCGACAGGTGCTCCGGCAAAGCCGGGAGGATGCGTGGTCCCGCTTCGATCACGGTGATCCGGATCAGTTTCTCGAAATCGATGTTGTCGAGGTTGTGCGACGCGATTTCCCGCATCGACTTGTGCAGCTCGGCGGCAAGCTCGACGCCGGTCGCCCCGGCGCCGATGATGGCGCAGTGCAGCTGACCCGGCGACAGCGGCTCGTATTGCGCATTGGCGCGAAGGCACGCGTCGATCATGCGGCGGTTGAAGCGGGCCGCCTGCTCGGCGCTGTCGAGCGCGATCGCATTCATGGCGGCGCCGGGGGTTCCGAAATCATTGCAGACGCTGCCCACCGCCATCACCAGCGTATCGTAGCCGAGCACTCGCGGCGGAATGACCTGCCTGCCGTCCTCATCGAGGCTGGGCGCGACAAGCACCTGGCGCTTACTGCGGTCGATACCGACTACCTCGCCGATGCGATAGCGATAGTGATGGCCATGCGCATGGGCGATGTATTCCACTGAATCGCTTGTCGCATTGAGCGAGCCTGATGCGACCTCATGCAGCAACGGCTTCCAGATATGGGTGCGGTTGCGGTCAACAAGCGTGATCGAGGCACGCCGTCGTTTGCCAAATTTCTGGCCGAGCCGCGTGGCAAGCTCCAATCCGGCCGCGCCGCCGCCGACGATCAGCACCCGATGCAGCGAGGCATCCTTGTGGGACGGCGTTTCCGGGATGCCGGCGAACATGTCCTTCTCCGGCGCCGTGCCTGGCACGACTGCGATTGGTGGCGTCATCGATGTCACGGCATGCATTGCAATAGCTCCTCGCGGGGATCGGGAAACCGGATGGTTTTCATTCGTTCGATTCGTGGATCACGACGCCCTGCAGCATGTCGACGTCGCACTCCCACGGTTTTTCTGACAGCACGCGCTCGGCATGCGCGTAGCCGGCTTGCCAGCGCGAACGGATGCCGGAGCGGGTGAAGTCGATGTCCTTGGTGTGATCCTCGCCGTCGAGCCGCGGCGACAAGAGCCGCACTAGGTGCATGATTGTGCTGCATCCATAGGAGGCGAGTTCCTTGACCATCGGATCGTCGCGCTCGGATTCGGGAATGTGCTTGACTAGCTCGCGCACGACGTGGCGCAGCCGATGTAGTTGTTCCTGGCGGGCGACGTGGCTCTTGCCGCGGCTGGCATATTGCAGGTCCTTCAGGCGGCCCATCACCTGCCAGATGGTCTGCGGCTCGGAGCCGGAGGGCTGCCACATGTTGACGGCGAAGATGAGCGAGTCGCGGCGCGGCCGCTCGTCGAGCACGACTTCGATGGGCGTGTTCGAATAGACGCCGCCATCCCAATAGGGCTCGCCATCGATGCAGACCGCCGGGAAGGCCGGGGGCAGCGCCCCCGACGCCATGACGTGCGCCGGACCGAGGTCCATTTCGCGCGTGTCGAAGTATTTAAGCTGGCTGGTGTTGACGTTGACGGCGCCGACGGTCAGCCGTGTGTGCTTCTCGTTGAGGTAGTCGAAGTCGACCAGCCGGGTCAGGGTCTTCTTCAGCGGATCGGTCGTGTAGTAAGACGCGCGCTCGACACCCGCCGCGTGGTTGACGCCGAACAGCGCGGTCGGATTGGGCTCAAAGAAGCCCGGAATGCCGCGTACGATGGTATTCATGTTGGCAAAGGCGTTGCCAAGGAAAGGCGCCGACCACATCAGGTCGAGCGGACTGCCCTTGCCGACCTGATCCCAGAATTCCTGCAGCCGCGGCAGACGATCTTCGGGCTTGTTGCCTGCAATCAGCACGGCGTTGATGGCGCCGATCGAGGTGCCGATCACCCAGTCCGGATTGATGCCGCCCTCGACCAGAGCCTGGTAGACGCCGGCCTGATAGGCGCCGAGCGCGCCGCCGCCTTGCAGCACCAAGACCGTCTGCGGCTTCGCCGCGTGGTCGGCCATCGGCAGCACGGTGACCTTCGCCTCGGGGGGATTTCGGGTCATCTTGTTCATCGCTGCTGTCCTTGCTTGCTTGCGTACGATCCCGAAGAGCGGATCGCTCTGCCGGCAAGATCGAGTGCAGATTCAATTTGCTGGGGCGTCTTGCTGCGCGTCCGAGGAACGCGCAGGGGCGCCTCAATGTGCAGTCCAGCCGCCCTCGATCGGCAGGATCGCGCCCGTGATCGACGCTGCTTCCTCCGATGCCAGGAACAAGCAAAGCGCAGCGACCTGCTCTACGGTGACGAATTTCTTGGTCGGCTGCGCAGCGAGCAATACGTCCTTCACCACTTGCTCTTCGGTGATGCCGCGCGCCTTGGAGGTGTCGGGGATCTGCTTTTCGACGAGCGGCGTCAGCACGTAGCCAGGGCACACTGCGTTGACGGTGATTCCTTGCTCGGCAACCTCCAGTGCGACCGTCTTGGTCAGGCCGGCGACGCCGTGCTTGGCAGCAACGTAAGCCGACTTGAAGGGCGAGGCGACCAGCGCATGCGCGGATGCGACATTGATGACGCGGCCACATTTGCGTTCCTTCATTCCACTGAGCGCGCGTCGGATCGTGTAGAACGACGCCATCATGTCGATTGCGACAACGGCTTCCCATTTCTCGACGGGGAATTCATCGATCGGCGCAACGTGCTGGATGCCGGCATTGTTGACCAGGATGTCGACCGCCCCGAACTCGGCGATCGCCTTGTCCATCATGGCCGTGATGGCGTCTCCCTTGCTCATGTCGGCGCCGTCGTAACGGACTGTCACGTGGTGTTCGCTTGCGATGCCATCCCGCAGTTTCTCGATTTCCTTGGTGTCGCCGAAGCCATTAAGGACGATATTGCAGCCTTTGGCCGCGAATGCCTCTGCAATGCCTTGGCCTATGCCGCTGGTCGAACCCGTCACAAGTGCTGTTTTTCCGCGAAGCATCATGGTTCTCCTGGCTCTCTAGGCAACTGCAGCCGGTTCCTTCCGGTAGCTCGTTTCAGAAAAGCAGTGTGGCCGGCCTGCCAAAGGATCGGAAATGCCGTTTGGACATTGAAATGATAGCGATCTCGCAACGTGGCCTCTGGGCAGCAAGGTTACGGCCGAACCGCGGAACAAAGGCCGCTGTCGATCGCCGCCGCAGGCGATCCCGCTGACTAGTTGTTCGGGGCCGTCAGCACGCGTGCGAGTGCCATCGCGGAGATCAGGGCTGCGACGAGAACCGCCACGCACGCAGTCCATCCCAACCGGTCGAAGACCTGGCCGAGGACAAAACCGCCGACGAGACCACCAGCATAGTAGGAGGCGAGGTAGATCCCGCTTGCCGCTGCCTTGTCGCGCTTGGCAGTGCGGCCGACATGGCCTGTTGCAATCGCCTGGGCGAGGAACGTGCCGACCGCGACCAGCGCCATGCCGGCAAGCACGACGGACAGGCTGGTCGACAGCAGCGCGGCAAGCCCTGCGATCGCCAGGGCAAGCGTCAGCGCTATGCCGCTCTTCGGGCCGAAGCGCCTGGCGACGCGGCCGGCCAGCGGCGTCGTGATCATCGATGGCAGGAACACGAAATAGACGAGGCCGAGCGCCATCGGCGACAGGCTGATCGGCTGGGCGGTGAGCTGGAAGTTGACATAGGTGAACGTGCCGATGAAAACGAACAGGATGAGGAAGCCGATCGCGAAAGAATGGAGCAGCTGGCGATCTCTGAAATGCGTGGTCCAAGCGTGCATACCAGGCATCGCGCCGCCGGTCGCCATCATCCGTTCCGTCTTCCTAAGCGTCAGCGCGACAAGCAATGCGCCCGCAATGTTGAGAGCCGCGAAGGTCAGGAAGTTGGTCGAGATGCCGAACGTATCGGCGACCGCCGCCGACATGATACGGCCGAAGAAATTGCTGGCGACATTTCCGGTGACGTATGCGGCGAGCGCGCCGGTCGCCTGCGCTGGCGAAAAATGCTCGGCGAGATAGGCCACGGTCAGCGTGAAGGCGGTCGACATACAGAGCCCTTGCGCGACCCGCAGCAGGGCAAATGTCGTGATGTCGTCGGTCATCGAAAGCAGCGTCGTCGGAATGGCGAGCACCGCAAGGCTTATCCAGATCCCGTTGCGCCGATCGACGTTGCGGCCGAACAGCGCAACGACGATGCCGGCAATGGCCATGCCGAACGTGCTCGCGTTGACCGCAAAGCCCATCGTCGCGCGGCTTACCCCGAACTTTATCACCAGCGACGGCAATATCGCCTGCGTGGCGAAGAGATCGACAAGCGTAAGGAAAGCGATGAGAGCTATGAGTCCGAATCGCCAACTGTCAGCGGCGACCATGCGTAGCGTGGCAGGGGCAGTCTGTTCGACGCTGGTCATTCATATTCTCCGGGAACGATTCGACGTTCCGTACCTGAGCGGACTGGTGGCGGCGCGAAAGGCCGCCGGTTCACGTCGTGTGCTCGTCCATGGCAGCCGGCAGGATATCGGTCGAGTAAAGGATGGCCGGCACCTTGCCGTTGTTCTGCCAACGGGTGAGCAGACCGAATTCGGCGAACGCTGCAGTGGAGCCGAGCAGGACAAGGGCGAGGAGCAATGGCTCAAGCCAGGTGTGGGACGCAATCACTTCATAGGCCATGTCCAGTTCTCCTCCGTGGGGCCCAACGTATGGGGCGGGGTATGACGGGAGTGTCACTGGCCAGGCGCACAAAGAGAAATGCTCTGTGTCTTTCGTTTCCATACCAAAAACCTATCGTATGCAGGCAAAACAGGTTGCTTGGCGACTTACATCAGCTCCCTCTGCGCCCCATCCTTGGTCGTCAACGCGAGCTTGTAAGACGGCGGCGCCCAAGGAGTTGGCGACTGAATTCCACGCGCGACTTCACTCGATTGCCCCGCTGCGCGCGGCGCTTGCAGATACAGGAGCGCCTGATGTACGATACCGCTCTCGCAATCGACGACGCCGTGCAGCCAGACAGAATCGCTGTCTTCATCGAGGCCGAGCATGGCTGGATGACGTTACGCGGGGTCCGTGCGCATAGCTCGCGCATAGGCTAAGGGGGCCGTACCCATGCCCAGCGATGGCGCTCGACGCAAAACGGCGTTTGTCCTTGCAGGCGGGGGCAGCTTTGGCGCCATTCAAGTCGGTATGTTGCGTTCGCTCGCGCGCCTCGACATTTCAGCGGATATGGTTGTCGGCTCAAGCGTCGGCGCGCTGAACGGCGCCTACTACGCGGGCAACCCAACGATTGAAGGAGTCCGGCAGTTGGAGACGATCTGGCGCGGATTGCGTCGGAACGACGTGTTTCCGCTGACATGGCGGACGATGGTCGGATTCTTGCGTCGGCGGGATTTCCTTGTCGCGTCGGACGCGCTTCAGGGGCTCGTCGACCGTCATCTCCCCTACCGCAACCTCGAGGACGCAAGCATCCCGGCCTACGTCGTCGCGACCGACATACTGTCGGGCGGAACCGTCGTGCTGTCGAAAGGTTCAGCCGCGCAAGCCATCATGGCGAGTGTCGCAATACCGGCGGCCTTCGCACCGGTGCAATTCAATGATCTCTATCTTGCCGACGGCGCGGTATCGAGCAACACGCCGATCAAGGTAGCAGTCGATCACGGCGCGCAGCGCCTGATCGTCATGCCCACCGGTTTTGCCTGCGCGCTCGACAAGCCCCCCGTCGGGGCGGTTGCAAACGCGCTGCATGCACTGACCTTGCTGATTGCACGGCAGTTGATGACCGAATTGCAAGGGCTTGACGACCGCATTGATTATTTTGTCGTGCCACCACTGTGTCCGCTAGTCGGATCGCCCTATGATTTCTCTCATACGAACGAGTTGATCGAGGAAGCTGCAGCAAGCACCGACGCTTGGCTCGCCGATGGAGGCCTCGATCGTCCGCGCATCATTGCGCATCAATTGATGTCCCACAAGCACACGAGTTAGCTCGCCGTTGCCGACATTTCACAGCAGTAGATGATGCGCGGCTAGTGGATGGGTCGTGGCATAGACCCGCCAATGCCGTCGGCAAAAGGGCGCCTCAAGAGATCTTGAGGCCGCCCATCGCGGGAACGGAAATCGACGAGGGGGACAGCCTCCCTGTGTGGCTTTGACACGAGATCATTCCCCCGATAACTATCTGCTTTTATTTAACTATCTGCCCTGTCAATCATTGCGACAATTTCACAGAACGTCAGTCGGTACTGGCTGCGATGATAGGGCCGCCGTTCTTCTCCTGCACCAATATCGCCGTGCGCAGCGAGCCGGCGCGAGTCGGCACCGCCAGCGTGGCCTCTCCCCCGCTCCACTGGCCCAGCTTCACCAGATCGCGGACGACGTGAGAATGGGGCAGTCTGTGACCCTTGTTCTCGCCACGTGCGACCGGCACCTCGATCACCTTCGGGTCGTAGCGAACCAACCATACGTCTGTGCTGCCTGCAGGGGCTTTCCCGCGCCCGATCGTCACGTAGCCATCAGCCAATCTCACGTCCGGCCCTTCGTTGGAGCGCGCGTCCCCGAGCAGACCCTCTACCTCGGAGAGGCGATTGCCGACAATGCTGATCCGCCCGGAGCGGATAGGGCTACGCCGTGCAGCGGCTGAGGCCTACGCTGTCCGTTCTGCCGGCGCCATGTCGCGGTGATGGCGCAACTCAAGCCGGCCCTGCGTGAGAAAGGCGTTGAATGCCTGGCGGTGGTCATTACGCCGGTCGAGCGGGCGCAGCTCTATTTCCGTTACCACCCGGCCCCCGATCTTCTCGCCGCATCCGACCCGAAGCGGGCCTCGCACCGTGCTTTCGGCTTGCGCCACCTCTACGGGCTCAGCCGCACCAGTGTGTGCCAACGTCGCCGAGGGACCCCGATTCTGGCGTTCGCGGGCGGCACCAGCCGGTCGCTGTCGCCGTGGACGATGAGCACCTGGGCCGACCGCCGACGACCACTCGGCGGGCGCCTGCAGGCCCCAGCGGCGCAGGGCGGTCGGCTCGCGCGGTACGTCCCCGGGCTGGCCGGCATGTCGCGCCCGGTCGTGCGTTCCTTCAGCCGCGCGAGGTAGGCGCGCGAGGCTGACCTGTCGTGTACGTCCGTTCAGCCGCCGTTGAGTGCTTCGTCCAGTGCCGTCGTCTGGGCCTTGACGAAGGCCCGGGAGATGGCGGCTTTCGCTTCGATGGCGTCGAAGTTGTGGTAGGCGCCGGGCACTACGTGCAGGGTGCTGGCGACGCCCGCCTGCTGCAGCCGCCGGGCGTAGGTGACGTTCTCGTCGTGGAACAGGTCGTTGGTGCCGACGCCGATCCATGCGGGCGGCAGGCCGGAGAGGTCGTCGTAGCGGGCCGGCGCGGCCAGCGGGGGCACGTTGCCGTCCGCGGTGGCGGGGCCGAGGTAGGCGCGCCAGCCGAACCGGTTGCTTGCCGGGCTCCAGAGGCGGAGCCGCCGCGGGTCGATGTCGGTGCGGGTGGTGGTCCGGTCATCCAGCATTGGGTAGGACAGCAGTTGCAGAACCGGACGGATCTCGCCGCGTTCCTTCGCCAGCAGCGCCAACGCGGCGGCCAGACCACCGCCGGCGCTGGCGCCACCGATGGCGATGCGTGCGGGGTCGATGTCGGGTTGGCGGGCGAGCCATTGCAGCGCGGTGTAGCAGTCTTCCAGCGGCGCCGGAAACGGGTGCTCGGGCGCGAGCCGGTACTCCACCGAGACGACGACGATGTTGAGCTGATCGGCGATCCGGCGGCAGAAGCCGCTGTCCTGCGCCGCGTCGCCGAGCACCATTCCGCCGCCGTGGATCCACAACAGTGCCGGAGTCCGAGGCCGGGCCGAAGCCGGGCGGAAGACGTGTACTGACACATCGGCGTTCACGGATACGACCTGCGCGTCCGGCCGCCGAGTGATCCCGGTGAGCTTGGTGAGGACACGGAGCGCGGGAAGCGTTCGGGCGTTGATGATGGTGCGGGAAGGAACCGCGCGGCTCGCAGCTGTGGGTTGAAGGGTTGCTCGGTCATCGTGTTCCTATCTGATGGAGGGCGACGTCGCCGGGAGTGCCGGGGGGGTAATCGCAGAAATGAAGGTCATGGTCGGAGCTCGGCGTCCACCAGGGCCAGGGCGTTGCGGAGGCCCTGCTCGAGGAGGTCGTCGGAGAGCTGTCGGTCGGTCAGGGCGCGGGAGAGTTGTAGCGTCCCGGCCATCAGGCCGAGGAGGCTGAGCGCCTTCACGCGGGCCGAGGGCGGATCTTCGGGTGCCATGCGGGCGGCGAGGCCGTCGATGACGACCAGCACGCCGTCGGTGTACGCCTGCCTGATTGCGTCCGCGCTGCGCCCGATCTCGTCGAGCAGGGCGGCGTTGGGGCAGCCGTCGCCGGGATTGTCCCGGTGGTGGGCCGACAGGTACCAGCGCACGAGCTGTTCGAGCCCGGCCGGGCCGGGCTCCGCCAGCTCGACGATGTTCGCGTGCAGTGTGTGCAGTTGGTCGGTGACCGCCTCCGCGACGAGGCTGTCCTTGGATTCGAAGTGGGCGTAGAAGGCGCCGTTGGTCAGGTCCGCGTCCTTCATGAGCGTCGCGACTCCGGAGCCGTCGATACCGTCCCGCTTGAGCCGTCGACCGGCCGTCGCAATGATCCGCTGCCTTGTCTCCTGCTTGTGTTCTTTCGTGTAACGCACCATGCGTTCCTCTACCTCAGCCGGGCTTGCGCTCCGGATACTACTATGGCCAGGTCAGTGTGCAGCGTTGGCAAGGAGAGCCGGGACGTTGATCCTCGCGGTCTGCACTTTCGAGTCGTGGGGCTCGGGGAGCCCGCCGTTGGTGATGTACGGTGCGTGGTGGCGGGCCGTCTGCTGGCTCTGCTGCTGCATGACTCTCCTCGGTAGACCTGCGAATGACTGGTTAGTGGATCTCGGCAGCGATCAGCTCGGCATCCGGTTGAATCTGCGGATGACGCGGTCGAAGATCCGCGCCGGGGCGACGCGGTGCACCGCGTTGATGATCCGGGCGGTCGTACCGGCGGTGCGCCGTAGTTTCGGGTTCCGGTCGGTGGCCGCCGCGACGATCACCTTGGCGACGACGGCGGGGTCGTCGCCGCTGCTGAGGTTCTTCTCCAGCAGCTCGTCGTAGTTGCGCCGTCCCGCCGCGTAGAGCGGCATGGCGGTATCGGCCTCCACGCTGTGGCCTGCGAACGGAGTGTTGATCGGGCCGGGCTCGACGAGCAGGACCCGGACGCCGTAATCGCGAACCTCGTGGTCCAGCGACTGGGAGTAGCCCTCGACCGCGTGCTTGGTCGAGACGTAGAGGGCCATGAACGGGCTGGGGACGAACCCGCTGAGGGAGGAGACATTGATGATGCGTCCGCGGCCTTGGACGCGCATGTGCGGCAGGACCGCCTTGGTCGTCCGCATGACGCCGTAGACGTTAATGTCGAAGATGTCCTGCGTCTGGGTGATCGAGAACTCCTCGGCTGCGCCGGTTGTGCCAACGCCGGCGTTGTTGACCAGGACGTCGATGTGCCCGAACCGGTCGATCACCTGCTTGACCGCTAAGGCGACCGATTCGTCGCGGGTCACGTCGAGGTCCAGGTAGCTCACCCCGGCGGGCGCGGTGTGTTTTGCGGTGTTGCGGCCGGTTCCGATCACCTGGAAACCTGCGGCGGCCAAGGCGATCGCTGTGGCCTTGCCGATGCCTGAGGTGGCGCCTGTTACGAGCGCAACCTGCGGAGTTGTTGTCATCATAAGCTCCTGAAGTTTTGAATTACGTTCATACGACAATAGGCGTTGGGCGGTCGCAAGGCAAGGATTAAATTATGTTCGTACTCTCATGGAGGGCGAGACGAGGACCACAGGGGGCCGGGCGGTAACGGTAAGCGGTCTCGCATGGGCCGGCCTTCGAGCTCGAAGTGGATTGCATCTGCGATCCAGCGACCGTGGTCGAGGTCCTAGAGGGCTATCTGGCGACGCTGATCGTCGATGGCCGCAGGCAGGCAGCTTTCGGCCCTTGAGCGGTCAGGACGTGAACTGTTCACACAGAGGCGTTGCCGATCTTTCGCTGCGCCCGCTCAATCGCGCGCTGCACTATCCGAAACTACAAAACCGTTTCAAAAACCGTTTCAGTTTGCTGATTTGAAACGGTGCAACTTGGCTAAGCTTTTGAGATTATTGGCGCGCCCGAAGAGATTCGAACTCCTGACCCCCAGATTCGTAGTCTGGTGCTCTATCCAGCTGAGCTACGGGCGCGCAACAGGCCATGCTTTGCATGGCCCGCGATCCGATCCTTGACGACCGGCCGCGATGTGACGTGTTCCCTAGCGACTGAATTTCCGAAAAGCAAGCCGATCCGGCAAAAGTTTTGCTGTTGTGCCTTGACGAGGATCGGGCGGGGCAAGGATCAGGCCGGGCGGCGCAGGCCGTTGCGGGCCTGGTCGAGCCGGACCGGCTGGTCCGGAATGGTAACCGCGAATGCGGTGCGGCCGCCTCTGCTTTCGACAAGCTCCACCGTGCCGCCATGGGCGCGGATCAATTCATAGGCGATCGCCAGGCCAAGGCCGGTGCCGCCGCTGCGGGCCGAGCCGCGAAACGCCGCGAACAGGTTCTCGCGCGCCTTCGGCGGCAGGCCGGGGCCGGTGTCGGTGACCGTGATGCGGCTGACGCTGCCGACGCGCTCGGCCGACACCTCCAGCCGGCGTACCACCGCACTTTCCGCGTCCGCCGCCATCGCCTGCACGGCGTTGCGGCAAAGATTGGTGAGCACGCGAAAAAGCTGATCGGAATCGGCATCCACCTCGAAAGCCAGATCGACGGCGTTGACGAATTCGATGCCGCCTTCGGTGTCGAGCAGGCCGTGGACGTCGTCGACCAGCTGGCGCAGCCTGAGCCTGCGGCGCGAGGGCGGCGGCTCCTGGGTGCGGCCATAGGCGAGCACACCTTCCGAATAGGATACGGCACGATCGAGCGCCCGCAGCAGTTTCGGCGCGAAGGCCTGCACGGTCGGGTCCTTGACCTGGCGCAGACGGTCCGACATCAGCTGCGCCGACGCCAGGATGTTGCGCATATCATGGTTGATCTTCGACACGGCGAGGCCAAGGTCGGCGAGATGTTTCTGCTCGGAGAGCATCTTTTGCAGCCGCTCCTGCATCTGCGAGAGCTCGCGCTCTGCAACGCCGATCTCGTCGGCGCGGGCGGCAGGGTGGATGATCCGCCCGGGGTCGTCCGGCGCCTCGGAAAAGGCCAGCATCGAGCGCGTCATCGTCCGGATCGGGCCGATCATGATCAGGTCTATGGCTGCATAGACCAGCATGGCGGTGAACAACGAGATCAGCAGCGAGACGAAGGCGACGTTGCGCGAATAGATGAGCATGGCATTGCGCAGGCTGTAGTCGGGCATGATCAGCTCGAATTCCTTGTCGCTGTCGCCGACCGGGCCGAAAACGCGCAGCATCCGCTCGCCGCCGAAAAACAGCGTGTCCAAAGCGCCGGTCATGCCCGCGACCAGGCCGACATTGGCGATGTCGATATGCTCGTCGACCTGCGGCGGCATCTCAGCCACGACCAGAAGCCGCGAGACACCCCCGTCGCGCACGGCGATCGCCTTTGCGCCGATCGCCATCAGCACATCGTTCTGGGCGGCGCGGGACAGCGAGGCGGGCTCTCCCTGCACCAGCACGATCGAGACGGCCGCAGCGGTGCTCAGCCTTTCCTTCAGCCAACTCATCCGGTAGCTGGCGATCCAGGGCAGAAAGATAAGGACCTCGGCCAGGAGCACGAAGACGATGGTGAGCAGCAGGAGCTTGGTCGACAATCCTCGCGACAACGGCACCCTCCGGGCGGCGGTCGTCGCCCGATCGGTCCTTTCATCGGATAGGATTTCACTCATGCTGCTTTTTTCTTCACGATCACTTGATCGAGCGAGATTAGGCTATTTTCGGCTTTTTTGCCAATTTCATCCTTCGTCCCAATACGGGATAAGGCCGCCCAGACTTCAGCCATCGGACTGACGGTGCCGGATGTCGGCGCCGGATTGACTTCCAAAACCCTTCTTTCTATAAGCCCGCTCACGCTCGGGCCATTCGTCCCGGCGCGGTTTCGATCGCGCCAAAACCGGCCGGGCAAAGCTCCTGTTACAGAGTGACAGAATCAAGAAGGGCCGCACCCCGCGGTATTAAAACAAATGAAGCGTACCTACCAACCGTCCAAACTCGTCCGCAAACGCCGGCACGGTTTCCGTGCCCGCATGGCCACCAAAGGTGGTCGTGGCGTCGTCGCAGCCCGCCGCAACCGCGGTCGCAAGCGGCTAAGCGCCTGAACGGAAGACGAGATCGTTGCCCGCAACCGGCAAGCCAGTGGGAGCACATCCCAAGCGGCTTCTGAAGCGCGCGGAATTCCTGGCCGTCCGGCGTGGCGAAAAGCGCCGCGGGCGGCTTTTTCTCGTCGAGGTTCTGGACCGCAGCGACGCAGAGGCGCCTCGCGTCGGCTACACGGTCACCAAGAAAGTCGGCAACGCAGTCGCCCGCAACCGCATCCGGCGGCGACTGAGAGAAGCCGTGCGCACGCATGCCGCGGGTGACATGAAGCCTGGCAATGACTATGTCATCGTCGGGCGCGAAGATGTGCTTACCATTCCGTTCGGCCAGTTGAAGGCCGAACTCTCCCGCCGACTGCGCGGAACACGATAGGCCAAGGCTTTCGATGGAAAACAACCGGAACTTCTTCATCACCATCGCGCTGTCGGTGCTGATCCTGTCGCTTTGGCAGTATTTTTACGTGCTGCCGCACAGCGAGGCGCAACGCGAGGCGGCCCGTATCGAAGAGCAGCGGCTAGCGGAGCAGAAGAAGGCGGCCCAAGGCACCAGTCCGGGTGGCAGCGAAACGCCGGTGCCGAAGCAAGGTGCCATTCCTAGCGCACCGGGAACCGAAGGCACGACGCCGGCCGGCCGCGAGCAGGCGCTGGCGTCGACCAAGCGCGTCAGGATCGACACGCCGAGCCTGGAGGGCTCGATCAACCTCACCGGCGCTCGTCTCGACGACCTCAAGCTCAAGCACTACACGCTGACGGTCGACAAGAACTCGCCCGAGATCGAACTGCTCAACCCGGCAGCGCTGCCTACGGGCTACTATGCCGAGATCGGCTTTGTCGGCAGCGACAAGACCGGCACGGTGCCGGGCCCGGAAACCGTGTGGACCGTCGACGGCAATACGACGCTGACGCCGGCGACCCCGGTCACGCTGAGCTTCACCAACGACAAGGGCCTGACCTTCAAGCGCACCTTCTCCGTCGACAGCGACTACATGTTCACGGTGTCGGACACGGTGCAGAATTCGGGGTCGGCCGCCGTTACCCTGTCGAATTACGGTCGTGTTACCCGCTTCGACAAGCCTGCCGTTGCCAGCATCTATGTGCTGCATGAGGGGCTGATCGGCGTCACCGGCACGGAAGGCCTGCAGGAACACAAATATGCGGCGGTCGAGGAGGACAAGCAGTTTACGCCGGGCAAGTCGACCGATGGCTGGCTGGGCATCACCGACAAATACTGGGCGGTGACGCTGGTTCCGACGGAGAAGCAGCCGTTCCAGCCGCGTTACGCCTATTTCGAGGACGGCCGCCCGCGCTACCAGGCCGACTTCCTCACCGACCCGATCACCGTTGATGCCGGCCAGTCGGCGACGGTCGAGACCGAAATCTTCGCCGGCGCCAAGGAAGTCGCCAAGGTCAACGCCTATGCAGAAGACCGCAACATCAGGCTGTTCGACCGTTTGATCGACTGGGGATGGTTCATCTGGATCACCAAGCCGATGTTCTATCTGATCGACACGCTCTACAAATTCTTCGGCAATTTCGGCGTGGCTATCCTGGCCACTACCGTCGTCGTCAAGGCGCTCTTCTTCCCGCTCGCCAACAAGTCCTACGCGTCGATGGCGAACATGAAGAAGGTGCAGCCCAAGATGCTTGAGATCCGCGAGAAATACGCGGACGACAAAATGAAGCAGCAACAGGCGATGATGGAGCTCTACAAGACCGAGAAGATCAATCCGCTCGCCGGCTGCTGGCCGGTGGCGCTGCAGATTCCGGTCTTCTTTGCGCTCTACAAGGTGCTCTACATCACCATCGAGATGCGGCACGCACCGTTCTTCGGCTGGATCCAGGATCTGGCGGCGCCCGACCCGACCTCGATCTTCAACCTATTCGGCCTCATTCCGATCGCGCTACCGGATATGTTGATGATCGGCGTCTGGCCGCTGATCATGGGCGTGACCATGTTCCTGCAGATGCGCATGAACCCGACGCCGCCCGACCCGACGCAGGCCATGATCTTCACCTGGATGCCGGTGGTCTTCACTTTCATGATGGCGGGTTTTCCGGCCGGCCTCGTCATCTACTGGGCCTGGAACAATCTGCTTTCGATCATTCAGCAAGGCGTGATCATGAAGCGACAGGGCGCCAAGATCGAGTTGTGGGACAATCTGGTCGCGCTGTTCCGGAAGAAACCGTCACCGGCGGAATAGCCGGCGCTCCCTTTTTGCGAATCCAGGAAAGCCCCGGTTCGAACGGGGCTTTTTTCGCACAAGCCGAGCCGCCGGCGAACGGCGAAACCAGTCGGCCCGGCGGTAGACGCCGCCGCGGATGATCCGCTGCGCACGCGGTTGGTGCTGCCGGGCGGATCGCGCTATTTTTGACCTGCCTGTTTTTTCGTCGATGGAGCCATCTATGATAGGACCCAACCCCAACATCAAGCACCCGATCCCGATGCATACCCGCGTCGGCTTCCTGAAGGGACTGGTCACGGCGCCGAATATCGAGATCGGCGACTTCACCTATTATGACGATCCGGACGGGCCGGACAAATTCGCCGGGCGGTGCGTGCTGCATCATTATCCATTCATCGGCGACCGGCTGATCATTGGCAAGTTCTGCGCCATCGCCGAGGGCACGCGCTTCATCATGAACGGCGCCAACCATGCCATGTCCGGCTTTTCGACCTATCCGTTCAACATCTTCGGTCATGGCTGGGAAGAGGGTTTCGACCCGGCAACCTGGTCGAGAGAATTGCGCGGCGACACAGTGGTCGGCAATGATGTATGGATCGGCATGGAAGCGGCGATCCTGCCCGGCGTGACGATCGGCCATGGCGCCATCGTTGCGGCAAAATCGGTGGTGACGCATGACGTGCCACCCTATGCGATCGTCGCCGGCAATGCGGCCAAGGCGGTGAAGATGCGCTTCGACGACAGGACCATCCGGCGGCTTTTGGCGGCCGCGTGGTGGGATTGGCCGGTGGAAAAGATCAGCCACAATCTCAATGCCATTCGTGGCGCCGATATTTCTCTTCTGGAGGCAGCGGTTTGAACGCGTTGAACAAGACCGTGATCGGCATAGAGCTATTCACGCGGCCGTGGATCTTCATCCGCGGCGTGCCGGCAATGAAATTCCTGCCACCTGAAGGGCCGCCTGAGATCGCCTTTGCCGGCCGCTCGAATGTCGGCAAATCGTCGCTGATCAACGCGCTGGTCAATCAGAAGGGACTGGCGCGCACATCAAATACGCCGGGGCGGACGCAGGAACTCAACTATTTCGTTCCGGGCGGATTTTCCGGCGAAGGCGCCGATCTGCCGCCGATGGCGCTGGTCGACATGCCGGGCTACGGCTACGCCACCGCGCCCAAGGAGAAGGTCGACGACTGGACGAAACTCGTCTTCGACTATCTCAAGGGCCGCGTCACGCTGAAGCGGGTCTACGTGTTGATCGACGCCCGCCATGGCATCAAGGCCAAGGACGACGAAGTGCTGTCGCTGCTCGACAAGGCGGCGGTGTCCTACCAGATCGTGCTGACCAAGACCGACAAGATCAAGGTGGCCGGTTTGACGAGGCTGACCGAAGAGACACTGCAGAAGATCAAGAAGCGGCCGGCCGCGTTTCCGTTCGTTCTCGCCACGTCGTCGGAAAAGAACGAGGGCCTCGAGGAATTGCGCGCGACGATCGTGCTGGCGGCCAATGGCGGCTAATGCATGTCGCGCAAAAGTGTGCAGCGGTTTTGCGATAACGACATGCATAAACAACAACCTAAAGCGCGTCGCGTGAGGCCGGTCAAAACGCGACGCGCTTTAAGACTTTGCCTCTAGGGCAATCGTCTGGGTGCTTTCTTCCGCGGCAAGCCTTTCGGTGCCGTAAGCCTTCAAGAACATGCCGACGCCCGACCTGACGATGTGGTCGATTTCATCCTGGCTCGGGGCTTTGGTGCGGTAGGCGAATATGCACTGACGGAAAAGGCCCGCCAGGCACAGTTCGGTAAACTGATAGGCGGCAAGATCGACATCGTCGATCTTGAGCAGGCCGCGCTCGATGGCGGCATTGAGAAAAGCAACGACCTTGTCATGGCCGCGTTTCGGGCCGCGTTCGTAAAAGCGCGCGCCAAGTTCGGGAATCCTGTCCGACGCGCCGATTACCGTGCGCTGCGCCTGGATGACCTTGGCCGAGGTGATCTTGAGGGACAGCACCTTGCCGAACTTCACCAGCGTCTCGCGAAGGTCGTCGGCGCGGTCGAGCATATCGTACATGTTCTTGAAGATCGTGCCGCGTTCTTCCTCGATCAGCGCTTCGAACAGCTCTTCCTTATTGGCGAAGTAGACATAGATCGTGCCCTTGGAAACGCCGGCCTCGCGGGTGATGTCGTTCATCGACGCCGCTTCAAAGCCCTTGTCGATGAAGACACGACGCGCGCCTTCGATGATCTGGCTGCGCTTGACCGGGTCCTGTCCCGCCGCCGGGCGGCCGCGACGCAGGCCATCCAGCAGCTCGCACTGGTCCTTGTCGGGTTCGGTCATAACGTCACACCTCGAAAAATATTCGAACCGATCGGTTCGATCGCCCTTGATATGGGCCTCTCTCCGCGCTAAGTCAACGTTCGCATCGAACCGAACGGTTCAGTATGACTAATTTTTCAGAGAGATGCCCAGTTTCCAGAGAGAATGCCAAGAGAGATCCCATGTCCTCGAACGCGACCCCCACCGCCGAAGTCCGTCCATTCCCCAACGCCAAGGTTGCGCCAGCAATCGAAGCGCCGAACCCACCGACTGAGCCCGCAATAAGGCCTCCGGCCGAGGCGCCGGCGAAAAAGAAGCGTTCGGCACGCTCCTTTCTGTTGCCGATCATCGCGCTTGGCTTGCTGGGCGCAGGCGCCTGGTATGGCTACGATTACTGGACCGACGGGCGCTTCATGATCTCAACCGACGACGCCTATGTCCAGGCAGACATGGCGTTCATCTCGCCGAAAATTTCCGGCTATGTCGATCAGGTCAAGGTGACCGAGAACCAGCAGGTCAAGGCCGGCGACCCGTTGCTGGTCGTCGACAATGGCGACTATAAAATAGCGGTCGCCCAGGCCGAGGCGCAGATCGCCACCTTGAGCAAAACGCTCGACCGCATCGACGCCCAGACCGAGGCGGCGCGCGCATCGCTTGAGCAGGCGCAGGCGCAGAAGACCGCAGACCAGGCCGCCGCCGCCAATGCGACGCGTGTTCAAGCGCGCGCCGCCCAATTGCTCAAGACACATGTCGGCACCCAGGCTCAACTGGATGATGCCCAGACCGCGGTCGAGCAGGCCAATGCCGCCCTTGTAGGCGCCGACGCCCAGATCGCGGCGGCTGAGGCCAATATCGGCGTGCTCCAGGCGCAGCGCGCGGAGACGGCAAGCACGCTGGCGTCGCTGCAGCTGGCCCGGGACAAGGCCGCGCGGGACCTGTCCTTCACCGTGCTGCGCGCGCCCTATGACGGTGTCGTCGGCAACCGCTCGGTCGAGCAAGGCGACCTGATCAGCCCCGGACAGAAGCTCGCCGTCATCGTGCCGATGGACAAGCTCTACATCGTCGCCAATTTCAAGGAGACCCAGCTTGCCCGCCTGGTGCCTGGCGAAAAGGTCAGGATTTCGGTCGACGCGATCGACGGCCAGGATTTCGAAGGCACCGTCTCGTCGCTGGCGCCGGCATCCGGCGCGGTGTTCTCGCTGCTGCCGCCGGAAAACGCCACTGGCAATTTCACCAAGGTCGTGCAGCGCGTCCCGGTTCGCATCGACGTGCCGGCGGCTGTGCTGAAGACAGGCAAGCTGCGCGCCGGCCTCAGCGTCGTCGTCGCCGTCGACAGCCGCACCGCACCGGCCGCGTCGAACTAAGCGGCCGCTTGGGAGCAATGCCGTGGCAACCGCAACCTTGACAGCAGGATCGCCGCCGGCGAGGCCGGCTACGCCTGATACCATTCCCACACGCCGCATCATCGCCTTCCTGGCGATGGTGTTCGGGATGTTCATGGCGATCCTCGACATCCAGATCGTCTCAGCCTCGCTGGCCGAGATCCAGGCGGGTTTGAGCGCCAGTTCCGACGAAATCCCGTGGGTGCAGACCGCCTATCTGATCGCCGAAGTCATCATGATCCCGCTGTCCGGTTTTCTCAGCCGGATGCTGTCGACGCGCGTGCTGTTCACCGTCTCCGCGGCTGGCTTCACCGCGGCCAGCGCGCTGGCGGCGACCGCCACCAACATCGACCAGATGATTGTCTACCGCGCCATCCAGGGCTTCATCGGCGGCGGCATGATTCCAAGCGTCTTCGCTGCCGCCTTCACCATCTTCCCGCCGTCGCGTCGCGCCATGGTGTCGCCGATGATCGGCCTGGTGGCGACGCTGGCGCCGACCATCGGCCCGACCGTCGGCGGCTACATCAGCCATGCCACGTCCTGGCACTGGCTGTTCCTGATCAATGTGGTGCCCGGCATCCTGGTGACCGCCGCGGCGTGGTCGCTGATCGACTTCGACAAGCCCAATCTCAGCCTGTTCCGCAAGTTCGACTGGTGGGGCCTTGCCGGCATGGCGGCCTTCCTCGGCTCGCTGGAATATGTGCTCGAGGAAGGTCCCAACAACGACTGGCTTCAGGACCAGGCCGTGTTCGTCTGCGCCATCCTGATGACGGCCGGCGCGGTGCTGTTCTTCTGGCGCGCCTTCACCGCAGAGGAGCCGATCGTCGACCTGAAAGCCTTCGCCAATGTCAACTTCGCTTTCGGCTCGCTGTTCTCGTTCGTCATCGGCATCGGCCTCTACGGCCTGACCTATCTCTATCCGGTGTACCTCGGGCGTATCCGCGGCTACGATTCCCTGATGATCGGCGAGGCGCTGTTCGTCAGCGGGCTGGCGATGTTCGCGACCGCGCCGATTTCCGGCATCCTGTCGCGCAAGATGGATCCGCGGCTGATGATGATGATCGGCTTCTTCGGCTTCGCAGCCGGCACCTGGCGCATGACCTATCTGACCGCCGACTGGGATTTCTGGGAGCTTTTGGTGCCGCAGATCCTGCGCGGCGCCTCGATGATGCTGTGCATGGTGCCGATCAACAACATTGCGCTGGGAACGCTGCCGCCTGACCGGCTGAAGAATGCATCCGGCCTGTTCAACCTCACCCGCAATCTCGGCGGCGCTGTCGGCCTTGCCGTCATCAACACCGTGCTGATCGATCGCAACGCCTTCCACTACGCAAGGCTGGCCGAGCATGTGCAATGGGGCAGTGCCGAGGCGCAGACCAAGCTGCAGAACATGACGCTCGACTTCCAGCAGAATGCCGGCCTGGACGCGTCCAAGGCGGCGATCTCCAAACTGTCTGCTATGGTCCAGCAGCAGGCTTCGCTGCTGTCCTTCATGGACGTGTTCTATCTCTTGACGGCGCTGTTCGCCACGCTGGCGATCTTCACCATGGTCATCCGCAAACCGGCAGAACCGGCGGGCGGAGGTGGCGGACACTGATAGCGCAACTTTGCGCGTCCAAAGGACGCGCGGCGCTCTAATGCATGTCGCGCAAAAGTGCACAGCGGTTTTGCGATAACGACATGCATAAGACAACAGCCTAAAGCGCGTCGCGTGAGGCCGGTCAAACGCGAGCGCTTTAGGTCAGGCGGTGGCCGGCTTGAAGGTCAAGGCGACGCCGTTGATGCAATGACGCAAGCCGGTCGGCGGCGGGCCGTCGTCGAAGACATGCCCGAGATGACCGCCGCAGCGGCGGCAATGCACCTCGGTACGGGTCATGCCGAGGGACCTGTCCACGGTCATGCCGACGGCGTTGGGAATCTCCTGCCAGAAGCTCGGCCAGCCGGTGCCGGAATCGAACTTCGTCTCGGAGGAATAGAGCGGCAGGTCGCAGCCGGCGCAGGCGAAGATGCCCTTGCGGTGTTCGTTGAGCAGCGGGCTGGTGCCGGGATATTCGGTGCCTTCCTTGCGCAGCACATTGAAAGCCGCATCGGACAGGATGGCGCGCCACTCGGCCTCGGTCTTGGTGACCTCGAAGGTTTCGGTCGCGTGTGCGTCCTGCGGCCGGCCCATGCGCAGCGCTGCTGCCGTGCCTGCCAACAATGCCACAGCGGCACCGCTCCAAAGAAAATCGCGCCGGATCATCACCATTCCTCCTCTGTCCCTTTGCCAAATTCGGCCGTCACATGGAAATCAAAAGCTGGTGACGGCCAGCTCCCGACAACGGGCACTCCGCACCTGCCCCACGCCTACAGCGGACGGCGCGGAGTGTACGGTTGCCGATTGCGCGGGTCACGCAAGCGGAACCCGCGCACTCGGCATCGTGCCTCAGCCATATCTTCGCTGGCGACGACCCCTTCGTTACATCTTCGGCAGGAGAACCTTGTCGATGACGTGGATGACGCCGTTCGACTGCTCGACATCGGCGACCGTCACATTGGCGACATTGCCGTTCTCGTCGGTCGCGGTGACCTTGCCGTCGTCGGCCTTGAGCGTCAGCTCGCAGCCGCCAACCGTCTTGACCTTGTGCGCGCCACCATCGTCCATGGCCATCTTGGCGACGTCGGCGGCCATCGCCTTGGCACCGATGACGTGGCAGGTCAGGATCTTGACCAGCTTGTCCTTGTTTTCGGGCTTGAGCAGCGTGTCGACGGTGCCGGCCGGAAGTGCTGCAAAGGCCTCGTTGGTCGGCGCGAACACGGTGAAGGGACCGGCACTTTGCAGCGTGTCGACGAGACCGCCGGCCTTGACGGCCGCGACCAGCGTCGTGTGATCCTTCGAATTGACGGCGTTCTCGACGATGTTCTTGGTGGCATACATGGCGGCGCCGCCGACCATCGGATTTTCGGCATAGGCCGCGGTGGCGAGCGCGGAGACGGCGACCGTTCCGGCAAGCAAAAGGGTGGCGAACTTACGCATTATTTCTATCTCCTCAGTTTATTTCTTCCCCTCTTTTGGGGCGCAAGGAGATACGGGGGATAAATGCCCGAGTTTCGCCCGTTCAGGAGAAAATTTTATTTTTTATAACGGCGAGCATGATTTTCAGGGCAGGACCCTTACAGCCTGCATGCTTCCAAGCTAACGTCACCACAGGCGATAGATTTAAAATCTTCTCGAAAAGTCGGCAGACAGAGGCGATCAGATGCTCTTCAGATCGCCCGCAGCGACCACAGGGCCGGTCGGCTGGCCGGTCGGCGAACCGCCGGCCGGTTCAAGGCTGACCGCAAGAACGGCGCCCTGCGCAAGTTTTTCCTGCACGGCCGGGGAGATGGTCATACGCGCGGTCTGACCGGCCGGGATGACGCCCATCGAGACCGGCGCGTTCTTGCCCTCGATCATCCACAGCTCGAAATCCTTGCCGGCGGCGCGCTCGCCGGAGACGTGCGACAAGCCAACCTCGCGATGGGCGGCGTCATAGACGGCAAGGTATTTGACGTCGCTGCCGTCGGCAGCCAGCGAGGCGATGAGCCGCGGCTGCTCGACCGGCGGATTGAAGTACGGCACGGCGACATAGATCGCCAGCGCCGCGACAGCAGCGGCGGCAAGGCCGCGCCAGAAGGCAAGGCTCGACCACAGACCGGCGCGAGGCCCTGCAACGAACAGCCGGCGATCCAATGCCTCCTTGACCCTGATCGGGGGCTCTGTCTCCGGATAGGCGGCGGCCATCGGCGAAAGATGCGCCTCCCAGGCATCGACAAGGCGCGCGAAAGCGGCGTCCGCGTCGATGCGGCGTGACGCGATCTCGCGTTCGTCCGCGTCAAGCACGCCAAGAGCGTATTCGGCGGCGAACAGGTCGTCGCCCCCAGGTTCCGGTCCGCTATCCTCTGCCGGCGTCATCTTTCCAGACACTCTCTGAGCTTCAACAGGCTGCGCCGCAGCCAGGTCCGCATCGTGTTCAGCGGCACGCCATGGCGTGCGGCCAGTTCGGCATAGCTTTCGCCGTCCAGATAGGCGCCCCGGACGGCCGCCGCCCGGTCCTTTTCCAATTCATCGAGACAACGATAGATGCGCTCGGATTCACCGCCCGCAACAGCCGCAGCCTCCGGTCCCGGCGCCGGATCGGCCACGTCCAGCGCGGCATCGATGTAGGCGGCAGGCTCTCGCCGCGCCCTTATCCGGTCGATCGCATGATTGCGCGCAATGGCCACCAGCCAGGAAATCGGGCTTAGATCCGAGACGGCGAAACGATCCGCCTTCGTCCATATCTTGACGAAGACCTCTTGCAGCGCCTCTTCTGCCTCTCCCCGGTCCTTCAATACACGAAGGCAGACGCCAAAAAGTTTCGCGCTGGTCTGCCGGTAGAGCAGATCGAACGCAGCCCGGTCCTTCATCGAAGTCCGGACAATCAGATTGCTGATATCCTGCGGCGTCATCGGCTGTCAAATTAGGCGATTGCAATCTATTTGCAACGGCGGAAGCGTTCTGGGCAGCGAGAGCGTCGTGAACTTCGATTGCCAAGAAAAGAGCCGATTTTGTTTGAGCATCGGATTTTCTCAAAACCGGTTTCCACTTTTGGGTCCAATGCTCTAGCTTGCCAATATTTGGGGGAAGCAAGAATGTCCGTCGAACAGGCCTTGTGGGAACATGACGCAATCGGCCTGGCCGGCCTGGTGCGCAAGGGAGAAATCTCGCCGCAGGAGCTCATCGATGCGGCGATCGCGCGGGCCGAGGCCACTCGCCCGGACATCAATGCCATCGCCGAGCCGCTTTACGAGGCGGCGCGGACGCGGGCGAAAACCATCGACCGCAAGCTGCCACTGGCCGGTGTGCCCTTTGCCCTGAAGGATCTCGGCATCGCCATGAAAGGCGTGCCGACGCACGGCGGCAGCCGCATTCCGGCTTTCGTTGCCGATTTCGACTCGGTGATGACCGAACGCCATCTGGCCGCCGGCCTTGTCCCGATCGCCACCAGCACCTCGCCCGAACATGGGCTGAGGCTGATGACCGAATCCACCGCTTTCGGCATCACCCGCAATCCGTGGAATACGGCCCATACCAGCGGCGGCTCGTCCGGGGGTGCGGCGGCGCTGGTCGCGGCCGGCGTCGTGCCGGTGGCACATGCTTCGGATGGCGGTGGCTCGATCCGTGTTCCCGCCGCCTGCACCGGGCTGGTCGGGCTGAAAACCTCGCGCGGCCGTGTGCCGCTGTCGCCGCTCGTCACCGAAAGCTGGTACGGTCTGGTCGTCGACCACGCCGTTGCCCGCTCGGTCCGGGATTCGGCCTTGCTGCTCGACCTGACGCATGGACCCGATCCGCTGTCACCCTATGCGGCGCCGCCGCCGAGGGGAACTTTTGCCGCAGCAGCAGTGCGCGACCCCGGCAAGCTGAAACTGGCCGTCTATCGGAAATCGCCGCTCGGCCTGCCGATATCGGCCGAGACGCTGACGGCGCTGGACACGGCTGTGGCATTGGCGCGCGAAGGCGGCCACACGATCGAGGAGATCGATCTGTCCTATATCGGCCGCGACTTCATCGCCGACTTCGCCAGGACGGTGGCTGCGGCAGTCGCCGGCGCGATGCGCATTGAAGTCTTGCGCGTCGGCCGCTCCGTTTCGGGCGACGTCGAGCGCGCCACGCGTCTGATGAGCCGCTTCGGCGAGATCGTCTCGGCCGGCGAGATCTACGCCGGCCTGCAGCGGCTGCACGCCACGTCGCGCCGCCTGATCACCGAGACCGCGCCGTACGATGCCGTGCTGATGCCTGTTATCGCCCATCCGCCGCTCGCCTGCGGCGCCATGGACCCGAAGGGCGCCGATGCGTTCATAGAGGACGTGCTCGACAGGCTGCGGCTTGCCCGTCTGCTGAAATTCAAGCCGCTGTTCGGCCAGTTGATGGACAAGAGCCTATGGTTCACCCACTGGCCGGCGATCCAGAACGTCAGCGGCCAGCCGTCGATCGCGCTGCCTGTCCATGTCACCGATGCCGGCCTGCCGCTCGGCATCCAGGCCGCCGGCCGACCCGGCGACGAGGAGACCTTGTTGTCCTTCGCCGCGCAAATGGAAAAGATTTCGGGATGGCAGGAGCGGCGGGCGCCGCTGCAGTTGCCGGCATAAAAGCGGGCCGATTTCACCTGATGTGACAGCAAAGCCGTTTGCCCCCTGCTCCAATTCCCGCTAAGACGCCGCCGTTCATGCCAAGCTGGGAACCATGCCGATGACGGACCTCGCCGCCACCGCCGAAATGCAGGCCGCTCTGCTTTCGAGGGCGCTGCCCTATATGCAGCGCTACGAAAACAAGACGGTCGTGGTGAAATATGGCGGCCATGCCATGGGCGACATTGCACTCGGCAAGGCCTTCGCCCGCGACATCGCGCTGCTGAAACAATCCGGCGTCAACCCGATCGTCGTCCATGGCGGCGGGCCGCAGATCGGCGCCATGCTGAGCAAGATGGGCATCGAATCGAAGTTCGAGGGCGGCCTGCGCGTCACCGACCAGAAGACGGTCGAGATCGTCGAGATGGTGCTGGCCGGCTCGATCAACAAGGAGATCGTCGCGCTGATCAATGCCGAGGGCGAATGGGCGATCGGCCTGTGCGGCAAGGACGGCAATATGGTTTTCGCCGAAAAGGCGCGCAAGACCATGATCGACCCGGACTCCAATATCGAGCGCGTGCTCGATCTCGGCTTCGTCGGCGAGCCGATCGAGGTCGACCGCACGCTGCTCGACCTTCTGGCGCGGTCCGAAATGATCCCGGTGCTGGCGCCGGTGGCGCCGGGCCGCGACGGCCACACCTACAACATCAATGCCGACACCTTCGCCGGCGCGATTGCCGGTGCCTGCCAGGCGACACGCCTTCTGTTCCTCACCGACGTGCCCGGCGTGCTCGACAAGAACAAGAAGCTCATCGATGAGCTGACCGTGGCCGAGGCCAAGGCCTTGATCAAGGACGGCACGGTGTCGGGCGGCATGATCCCCAAGGTCGAGACCTGCATCGAGGCGATCGAGCGCGGCGTCGAGGGCGTCGTCATCCTCAACGGCAAGACGCCGCATTCCGTGCTGCTCGAACTGTTTACCGAACACGGCGCCGGCACGCTGATCGTGCCTTGAGCGCAGGCTGACAGCTTGCCGGGCATTGTTGGGCTCAGGCGCTCGGCGAAATCCCGATGGCGGGTTCGGCAGGCTTGCGGACCTGATGTACGAACGTCATCGATTGCTCTTCCTCGTCCTGCGGTGCACCCCAGAACGCGGCCAGCGTCGGCCCGTCCTCAAGACGGCGATCCCGCGCGAGAAAGCCCCAGACTTCACGGAACCAGACGCGGCGGCCGATTTTCGTATACCAGCGCATCGAATGCCGTTGCTCTGGATCCTTGTGGAACAGGATGCGCGCCAGGGCCTTGGGCCGGGACTGCACCGCCAGTTCGATCAGTTTGACGCTGAAGAACAGCATCCACGGCTTGAGCCGGGTCATCTGCAGCACCTGATGCTTGTAGTCCCACAGGCGGGCGTCCAACTGGACCACCTTGCGGTCTCTGGCGATCCGGAAGAACGGCGTCCAGCGGTGCGGCGTGACATAGAGCGCCTGGATCTGATCCGGGTCATAAGCGATGAGCTGGCGAAAACCGCGCCAGAGATCGCGAAAACGCTCGTCCTCGAAACCGGCCACCCAGGTCGCCATCGACAGGATGCCATTGAGGCGCAGCAGCCGGATCGCCTCGCGGTCGGATGAAGTGCTGCCGCCCTTGCGGATCAACGCAAGCGTCTGCTCGTCGGTGTTTTCCATGCCCAGCAGCCAACGGATGACCCCTGCCTTGCGGTAGAGATACAGGCTGTCGGCATCGCGAACGATGTCGTCGGCGCGGGTTGAGCCGACGATCAGCACCGGCACGTTCTGCGCAATCATCGCATCGAGAAAGGCGCGCCAGGCTTTTTTGGACGAGGTCGGGTTCTCGTCGGCAAGGTTGATCAGCTCGACGCCGTGCTCGCGGTGCAGCCAGGCGATCTCCTGCGCGAATTTCACGGGGTCGCGATGCCGCCATCGCGTCCAGAAGCCGCGCTGGCCGCAATAGTTGCACAGATGCGGGCAGCCTCGGGAAAACTGCATGACCACCGCGCGCTTGCCGCCCCAATAACTGTAACGACTGACATCGATCAGGTCCCAGCCGACGCGGTATTCATCAAGGTCGGCGATGGTGCCTGCCGGCTTGGTGGCAAAGGGACGGCGCAAATCGTCGCGAAAGGCGATGCCCGCCACGTCAGACAGCGGCCGGCGCCTGTCCAGCGCCTCGACCAGGGCTACGATGGTCGCCTCGCCTTCGCCGCGCACGATGAAGTCGAAGACATCCGTTTCGGCAAGGATGTCGCGCCAGTGATAGGTCGGGAACACACCGCCATAGATCACCATCGTCGCCGGGCCGCGGTGCTTGACCATTCGTGCAATCTCCAAGGCTGTCGGGTGCGCCGAGGTCGAACCGGAATGGCCGATCAGAATGCAATCGGGATGATCGCTCAACGCATCTTGCACAGCCGCGGCAAGCGGCATCGGTCCGAACTCGGCATCGACGAGCCGCACGTCATGGCCGGCGTCGATCAGGGGGCCGCCCAGTGCCAGCAGGCCGAGCGGCGGCAAATGGTCGTCGGGCACGCGGCTGCCGATTGCGGTATGCGGCGGATTGATCAGGACGATTTTCATGAAGGACCTTTTGCGATGGCGGTCCGGTCATCCTGGTCGGCGATCTGGGCCTGCAGCTGGCCCGGTTCAGCAGTTTCCGTGCAGCTTTTCCGCAGAAATGCAGACGGCGAGATATAGACTCATCGCCTGAGGTGCCCAAGCGGTACGTGGCCCGGCCCCTTGATGTTCTGCAGCACGAGCTGCGTGTGGACATCGCGCACGCCGTCGAGCCGCATCAGCCGGTGCATGACAAAGGCGTTGAGCTCATCGACCGACGGCACCATCACATGCAGCAGGAAATCGTAGTCGCCGGTCATCGTCCAGCAGGACGACACCTCGTCCATGCGCTGCACGGCGGCGATGAAGGTTTCGGGCGAACCGTCGCTGTGGGTTACCAAGCGCACCTGAATGAACACTTCGACCATCAGGCCGATGGCGCGGCGGCTGAGCACAGCGGCAAAGCCCTTGATGATGCCGGCGCTCTGAAGAGCCTCGAAGCGGCGCGCGCATGGCGTCGTCGAAAGGCCGATCTCCTGGGCCAGTTCGGACACCGGCTTGCGCCCATCACGCTGCAAGATATCGAGCATCTTGATCTCAAAATCGTCAAACTGAGGCACTTTCACTCTCCTGCAGCTTTTCTGTGGTGGCTTTTACCTCAAATCGCCTGTTCGGGCCATCATCAAAGCGGATTTGCCTCACCGGACCCGGCTAAACTTTTATAATGTTAATCGTGATTTCCAGGGAGAACAGCCATGACGATGAGCGTTGCCGATTACGCCCGCGAATGCGCGGCACAAGGCCTTCGCGGCGACTATTCGGTCTGCCGTGCCGATTTCACCGTTGAGCAGAGCTACAACTACACTGCTGACGAGCAGGCGGTGTGGCGTACACTGTGCGACCGCCAGACGAAGCTGACTAAAAAGTTGGCACACCGGTCCTATCTCGACGGCGTCGCCACGCTGGGTCTGCTCGACAAGATTCCGGATTTCGGTGTCGTCAGCGAAAAGCTGCGCAAGCTTACCGGTTGGGAAATCGTCGCCGTGCCGGGCCTCATTCCCGCGCCAGCCTTCTTCGTCCACCTCGCCAACCGCCGCTTCCCGGTGACCAACTGGCTGCGGACGAAACAAGAGCTCGACTACATCGTCGAGCCGGATATGTTCCACGACTTCTTCGGCCATGTGCCGGCGCTGACGCAGCCGGTCTTTGCCGATTTCATGCAGATGTATGGCGAGAAGGCCGAGCATCTGATCGCGCTCGGCGGCGACGAGATGATCAGCCGCCTCTACTGGTACACTGTCGAATACGGGCTGATACAGGAAGCAGGCCAACCGCTGAAGGCTTTCGGCGCCGGGCTGATGTCGTCCTTTGCGGAACTTCAATTCGCGATTGAAAGCAATGACGCGCACCATGTCCCCTTCGATCTGGAAACAGTGATGCGCACCAGCTACGAGATCGACAAGTTCCAGCGCGCCTATTTCGTGTTGCCGTCCTTCGACGTTTTGCGCGATGCCTTCCAAAACGTCGCCGAAATGGCAGCGATCATCGGACGCCACAAGGGCAAGCCGCCGCTCGACCCGGCGAAACTTTAGATGCTGGGCAGGCTCGGACGCTCCAGCCGATCGGCGCCGGCGTTATTGGTGGCGCACTGTGGCCACGATCCCTCGGCAGGCCGGCTGAGCCGGCCTTCTACACGCCGATCACCTTGCCGAGGTGGTCGCCCAGCCGGCAGGCCAATGCCAATTCCGTGCCAAGACCTAGCTGCACACTTTGCTTAAGCCGTGTAAGCGGCCCGGCTGCGCCCAAACAGCGTTAGGATTTCTCAATGAGCGGGACCGCTCAGGCCGCTTCGGAAATGTCCCTGTCCAGGATGGCCAGATTGCGGCCGCGATGCTTGGCCTGGTAAAGGCGGTGGTCGGCGGCACGCATTAGATCCGATACGCCGGCATCCTCGCCGCAGGTGACACCGCCGATGCTGACGGTGAGGGGTATGACCCGCTCATCGACGGGACGGAAGCGGATCAGCTCGACTTCACCGCGAATGCGTTCGGCGACGCGTTTGGCTTCCTGTTCGGTGGCGCCGACCAGAAACGCACCGAATTCCTCGCCGCCGATGCGGCCGATCACGTCGCCGCTGCGCACGCCGCGCTCGATCGCGCTTGCAATGAGGAGCAACGCCTCGTCGCCGGTCAGATGGCCGTAGCTGTCATTGATGATCTTGAAGTGGTCGGCATCGATGATCAGCAACGCACCGCGATCGGATTTACGCCGGGAGGCCTCGAGCGCTGCAAAGAAGCTCTCGCGGTTGAGCATGCCGGTCATGTCGTCGCGGCTCGCCTTTTCCGACAGGCGCCGATGCGCTGCGGCGAGCTGTGCATGAGCGCGGGCGAGGTCGCGATGGGCGCTTTTCAACCTCTCACCCTGCCAGAAGGTGTAGGCGCTAGCGGTCCAGGCAAGCGCGAGCGGGCAGACCGTGGATGTCAGCCAGATCGTGCGGTTGAACGGGAAGCCGATTGCCGGGACGATGATCAGCGTCAACAAAAGCGAGACCGCGACGGAGGCGAAAGCGACGGCGGCAGACTTCAGAAATATGCGGCTCATCGCTGGTTCCCCCTGAACCGTCTCTGTGCCAGCAAGCCCTGAATGCCACGTTTCGGCGATGCCTAAAATTTGAATCATGGCGCCATTTTCGCCATTCGCAACGCGCATAAGTTGTGGATAAAGCCTCTGCCAAAAGCATTGTTTCGTGCCATAAGGATTGCATGACCACGCTTCCGGATCCCGCCCGCTTTGCCCATGTCACCGACTGGGTGTTCGACCTCGACAACACGCTCTATCCGCATCATTCGAACCTGTTCTCGCAGATCGACGTGAAGATGACCGCCTATGTCGGAGAACTGCTGACGCTGCCACGCGACGATGCACGCAGGCTGCAGAAGGAACTCTACCGGGAATACGGCACGACGCTGAACGGTCTGATGGCGCGCCACGGCATCGATCCCGACGATTTTCTCGAGAAGGTCCATGATATCGACTATTCCTGGCTGGTTCCCGATCCCGTTCTCGGCACCGCCATCCGCCAGCTTCCCGGCCGCAAGTTCATCTTCACCAATGGCGACCGCAGGCATGCCGAACGCACCGCGCGCCAGCTCGGCATCCTTGACCATTTCGACGACATCTTCGATATCGTCGCTGCCGGGCTGAACCCCAAGCCGGCGCGCCGAACCTACGAGAAGTTTGCGGAACTCCACGCCGTCACCGGCCACAATGCGGTGATGTTCGAGGATCTGGCCCGCAACCTGTCCGTGCCGAAATCGCTGGGCATGACCACGGTGCTGGTCGTGCCGCGCAACTTCGAGCCGACCTTCTCGGAGATCTGGGAACGTGACCCGGCCAACGAGGACGATGTGGATTTCGTCACCGACGACCTTGCCGAATTCCTCACCGCGATCGTCGACGTCACCGCTTGAGGCAGTTGCTTCGTGCAGCCGGATCGATACAGCCCGCCGCCTAAAGCTTGTAGAAGCGGCTGATGATCCCCCAGGCCTCGTCGGCGGTGTCGACGAAATCGATGATGTCCTGGTCGCCGGGGGTGATCGTGCCTTGCTCGGCGAGGAAATCGAGGTCGATCGCCCTTTTCCAGAACGCCTTGCCGAACAGGATCACCGGCACGCGCTCCATGCGGCCGGTCTGGATCAGGGTCAGCGTCTCGAAGAATTCGTCCATCGTGCCGAAGCCGCCCGGAAACACCGCGACAGCCTTGGCGCGCATGACAAAGTGCATCTTGCGGACAGCGAAATAGTGGAAGTTGAAACAGAGCTCCGGCGTCACATAGGCATTCGGCGCCTGCTCGTGCGGCAACACGATGTTGAGGCCGATCGACGGTGCGCCGACATCGTCGGCGCCGCGATTGCCGGCTTCCATGACGCCGGGTCCGCCGCCTGTCACCACGACAAATTCGCGATAATAAGAGGTGGCCGACTGCTGCGAGCAGAGGCGGGCGAATTTTCGCGCTTCCTCGTAATATTTACTGTTTTTCTCAAGGTTCTTCTTCTGCGTCTCGTTTTTGGCTGCCCAGGCTTCACCGTCCGGCTCGGGGATGCGCGCCCCGCCGAACAGGATGACGGTCGAGCGGATGCCGCGCTCGGCCAGGATCATCTCCGGCTTCAACAGTTCGAGCTGCAGTCTGACCGCGCGCAATTCGCGCCGCGTCATGAAGTCGGGATCGTTCCAGGCCAGCCGGTAGGTCTCGGCACGCGTCTGCGGCGTGTCCGGCACGCTTTTCGACCGCTCCAGATCCTCGTCCGAATGCGGCAGCGGTGTCCACCCCGCCTTTTCCATAGGAGTCATATTACCTACCCGTCCAATTATTCACTTGCCCAATTATTCACTGGCGCCGTCCCGTGACGCAGCCGCGATTGACCCTCACCAAGCCTTCACATAGGGTCCGGCGACTTTCAAAACAGGTTAGGGTGCGGCCCCTTAACAGCTTGGTAATGGAGCGAATTCATGTCGAAGCCCGATCTGGCGAGTCTCGAAAACACCGTCGAAGAAGCCTTCGAGGAACGCGAGACGATTTCGACGGCAACCCGCGGCGCGACGCGCGACGCCATCCAGTCGGCGCTCGATCTGCTCGATCGGGGTATCGCCCGCGTTGCCGAGCGGCAGGCCGACGGCAAATGGCATGTCAACCAGTGGCTGAAGAAAGCGGTGCTGCTGTCGTTCCGGCTCAACCCGATGGAGATCGTCAAGGGTGGTCCCGGCCAGGCCGTGTGGTGGGACAAGGTGCCGTCGAAATTCGACGGCTGGAGCGCCATCGATTTCGAGAAGGCAGGTTTCCGCGCCGTGCCGTCGTCGATCGTGCGGCGCTCCGCCTATGTCGCGTCAGGTGCCGTGCTGATGCCGTCCTTCGTCAATGTCGGCGCCTACGTCGACAGCGGCACCATGGTCGACACATGGGCCTCGGTCGGCTCCTGCGCCCAGATCGGCAAGAATGTGCATCTGTCGGGCGGCGTCGGCATCGGCGGCGTGCTGGAGCCGATGCAGGCCGGCCCCACCATCATCGAGGATAATTGCTTCATCGGCGCACGCTCCGAGGTGGTCGAAGGCTGCATCGTGCGCGAGGGCTCGGTGCTCGGCATGGGCGTCTTCATCGGTCAGTCGACCAAGATCGTCGACCGCGCCACCGGTGAGGTCTTCTACGGCGAAGTGCCGGCCAATTCCGTCGTCGTCGCCGGCTCGATGCCCGGCAAGCCGTTGCCCAATGGCGAGCCCGGTCCGAGCCTCTACTGCGCCGTCATCGTCAAGCGCGTCGATGCCAGGACCCGCTCCAAAACCTCGATCAACGAACTGCTTCGCGATTGATCCTTCGCAAAAACGGACGCACCCGCTTGCTCGACAGACCTCGATTTCTATGGCTTTTCTTCAGCCTTTCCGGGCGAGTGAACCCAAGTGCCTACGTTTTGGCCGGTCTTTTGCCGCTCCTGGTTCAGCTTTTCCTGCTCTACCAGTTCTCGCGAACGCCGCTAGGCACTGCCGCAAGTCAGTACTGGGCGCTCGCCTGGTGGATCGCCGTGGTTGTCTCGACATGGTCGACGTTTGCGCTAACGGCGAAGCGGTTCCATGATTTCGGCAAGCCTACCTACTACGCATTGATCTCTCTCATCGTCGGCGCCATTCTCCTAATTATTTTGGCCTTCTTCAAAAGCGATCCCGGACCCAATCGCTACGGCAAACGCACCAATGCGCCGGCCGAATCCTGAGCGCCGGTCGGGTATCTAGCCATGCGCTACCGCACGCTTGATTCGAAACTGATCATCGAAACTGCCGAGCGACTGGAAAAACGCGTCTCCGAGCGTTTTCCCGATGCAGGCTTGCGTGGCGTCGCCATCGAACTCGTGTCGCTGTCGCGTGATCTGGCCAAGGCGGCGAAGGCGCTGGAAGCGCCGATCTGGTGGCTGCGCGGCGTCGTCATCGCCGCCATTGCCGCCGGCGCGCTGACGTTCCTGTTCGTCGGCACCATCCTGCCGCTCGGCCGTATCTCGGGCACCCACGATGCCATCCAGTCGGTGCAAGGCATCGAATCCCTGATCAACATGATCATCCTCGCGATGCTCGGCTTCCTGGCCCTGATCCGAACCGAGGAGCGCATCAAGCGCAAGCAGGTGTTTCGTAAGCTTCACGGCTTGCGATCGCTGATCCATGTCATCGACATGCATCAGCTGACCAAAGATCCGGCAGCGCTTTCAACCGATTTCAAGCCGACATCGCATTCACCGGCACGCATAACCGACCGTGCCGATCTCGCCCGCTACCTCGACTATTGCTCCGAAATGCTGTCGATCACCGGCAAGATCGCCGCGCTGTTCGCCCAGTCGGTCATCGACAATGTGGTCGTCGATGGTGTCAACGACATCGAAACCCTGAGCTCCAACCTGTCGCGGAAGATCTGGCAAAAGATCACCCTGATCGACGGTTCGTTGCGGTCGGCTCGTCCAGGTACCTAAGCTAATCTTAATCACCTTGGTCCAGCATGCCCGTGGAGACTGTGTCGCCCGGCACGGAGCGCTCGACTGGCACACGACGAACCCTTGGCCAACCCGAAAACGCGCGGAAAGCGAAGTGCCGGCGCGCGGCTGTTCGCCTGGTTTTCTTCGCCGATGAGAGCGGAACCGGAAGCTGTCCGTGCGCGGCTTCTCGATACCGCCTTCGACCGCAAATTCGCTGTCCTGTTCGGCACCATCAGCGTCCTGGTGCTGGCAGTCAGCGCCGCGGTCGTCACTGGCGACCGGTGGCCTTACGCCTGGATCGCGGCCGACCTCATCCTGTTTGCCGTCCGCTTCCTGCTGATGCGGGAATGTGAGCGGGCCCGCAAGCGTGGGGGAACGGGGCCGCTGGCAGGCCTCATGGCCGCCGGGGGCCCGTGGTCGGTGATTTTCGGCCTCGGCTGCTATGGCTGCGTCGTCAGCGGGCATATGGCGCTCGCCGTTTTGGCTGCCCTGAATGTCGCAGGCGTCGTCGGCGTGGTGTCGTCGCGCAACGCAGCGACTCCGCGCTACGCCATATTCGTTATGCTGGCCGTAGGCCTGCCTTTCCTGGTTGGCGCGCTGTTTTCTCCGGCGCCCGGAATGTCTATCGTCGGATTTCAAGTGCCGTTTTATGTGGCCGGCGTCACCATCGTGTTGCTTCAAAATCATGCGATCAACGCCCGCATGATCCGCGCCGAACTGGACAATCGCGATCTGGCGATCAAGGACGCCCTGACCGGCCTGCCGAACCGCATCTTCCTCCAGGAGAAACTGCGCGGCATGTGCAGCGAGCTTGCGGCGCCGGCCGCAAACGGCGGCAGGCAGTTTGCCGTGCTCAGCATGGATCTCGACGGCTTCAAACACGTCAATGACCGCTTCGGCCACGCGGTCGGCGACATGCTGCTGCGCAAGGTGGCCGAACGATTGAAACGCGCTTTCCGAGCGGGGGATGTGGTCTTTCGCATCGGCGGTGACGAATTCGTCATCCTGCTACCCGACACATCCGAGATTGAAGCCACCTACCTGGCAAAGCGGGCCATTGAGAAGATTTCGGTGCCGTTCGACCTTGGCGTGGGCACCGCAATACCCATCGGGTTGAGCATTGGAAGCGCCTTTGCGCCTGCCGACGGCGGCGAGCCGGAACTCCTCCTCACCTGTTCCGATCACGCGCTCTACGAAGCCAAGCGCACCGGCAAGGGCCGTTACTGGGCGCATGTGCGGGCCGCGAACTGACGATCCTAGTGATCATTGGGCCTTTTGTCGCCTCCGTCCATCCAATATCCAGCCTAAAAGCGCGTTGCGTCTGAAGCGATTCGTGCGACGCGCTTTAAGCCCGAGCGCATGCTTTTGGGCGACATGCGTTCGGCCTTCGACTATACGCCATGAGAACCATAATGTCGGCGGGATGGCTGGCCCTTATGTCTGGCCGTGACAGGCCTTGCGCTTTCGACTATCGCTTTTGCCCATGACGTTGCCGACCGATCCTGCTGGAAATCTCGCCGCCCTCATCCGCTGCCCCTCGGTGACGCCCATTGAGGGCGGGGCACTGAGCACACTGGAAACAATGTTGAAACCACTCGGCTTTTCCGTCGAGCGGCCGGTATTTTCCGAGGACGGCACACCCGATATCGAAAATCTCTATGCACGGCGCTCCGGCAACGGTGCGCACCTGATGTTCGCCGGGCATACCGACGTGGTGCCGGTCGGCGACGAGGCCTCATGGACGCATCCGCCTTTCGCCGCCGAGATCGCCAAAGGCGAGATGTTCGGCCGCGGTGCCGTCGACATGAAGGGCGGCATCGCCTGCTTTATCGCCGCGGTGGCGCGCCATCTCGGTTCGAAAGGCGGCCTGAAAGGCTCGGTCTCGCTGCTGATCACCGGCGACGAAGAAGGGCCGGCCATCAACGGCACGATAAAGCTGCTCGAATGGGCGGCCGCCAAGGGCGAGAAATGGGACGCGTCTATCGTCGGCGAGCCGACCAATCCCGACACGTTGGGCGATATGATCAAGATCGGCCGGCGCGGCTCTTTGTCCGGCAGCATCATCGTCAACGGCCGCCAGGGCCACGCTGCCTACCCGCAGCTTGCCGACAATCCGGTGCGTGGGCTGATGACGCTGGTCGACGCCTTGCTGCACCCCGTCTTCGATAGCGGCACCAAGGACTTCCAGCCGACCAATCTGGAGGTGACCTCGATCGACGTCGGCAATCCAGCCACCAATGTCATTCCGGCAAAGGCAACCGCCACCTTCAACATCCGCTTCAACGACACATGGACCGCCGAGACCATCCAGGCAGAAATCCACAACCGTCTCGATAAGGCGGCGAAGCGCAAGAAATACCGGGCCGGCAAGACGACCCTAGTCGATTACGAACTTGTCTGGCGCGACCGGCCGAGTCACGTCTTCCTCACCCGAGACGACCGGCTGATCGAAGCGCTCAGCGGTTCGGTCAAGGCGGTGATCGGCAGGAAGCCGGCGCTTTCCACCTCCGGCGGCACCTCCGACGCGCGCTTCATCAAGGACTATTGTCCGGTGGTCGAGTTCGGGCTGGTCGGCAAGACCATGCACATGGTCGATGAACGCGTCGCGCTTGCCGACCTCGAGACGCTGACGCAGATCTATCAGCGTTTTATCGAAGATTGGTTCGAGCGAGGCATACCGTAATCATGCTTTCGTCAGATGAAACCTATGCTTCGCTGACCGGCGCCTGGCGACTGATGCTCGGCAAGGCCGACGGGCTGCGCCAGCTCGACCTTTCGGCCGACGGTTTCTGGAATTCCTTCTTCGCCATCATCGTCGCGGCACCGGCGCTGATCGTCGGCTGGGTCGGCCTTGCCAACGAGATCGGCGATCCGAATGCATTCGCGGGGCGCTTCAGCATGCTGATCCGTCTGGCGACGGTCGACATCGGCGCCTGGGTGTTGCCGCTCGTTGGCCTTGCCCTGGTCGCGCCGCGCGCCGGCATTGGCGGACGCTTTGTCCACTATGTCGTCGCCAGCAACTGGGCGTCGGCGATCATCGCCTGGCTGATGCTGCCAGCGGCGTTGATCAGGCTTTTCCTGCCGTCCACCAACGAGTTCGCCGTACTGGCGTCGCTGCTTTTGTTTGCGTTGTCGATGATCCTGACCTGGCGGATGACAAACGTCGCCATCGGCAGGGGCGCGGCTGTCGGCACCGCCGTCTTCGCCGGCATGTTCGTGGCGTCGCTGGTCATTCTGTTCGGCCTGCAGGCGTTGCTCGGCATCGGTGCGCCGAATTAGTCGACTTTCGGATAATCTACCCCAACGAGAAAAAGGCCGTCGGGCGGCGCCACCTGGCCACAGGCTGCACGGTCGCGCGCGCCGAGCGCCGCCTTCAGGTCGGCAATTGTCCAGCCGCCTTCGCCGACGCGCTTCAGCGAACCGACCATCGAGCGCACCTGATTGTGCAGGAACGAGCGCGCCGAGGCTCGCACTTCGATCACGTCCCCCAGCCGACTGACATCCAGCCGATCGAGCGTCCGCACCGGGTTGTCGGCCTGACATTGGGTCGAGCGGAACGTGGTGAAATCATGCCGCCCCAGCAGCACCTTTGCCGCCTTGTGCATGGCCTCGGCGTCGAGCCGCTTCGGCACCCACCAGATCTTGCCCTTGTCGAGTGCCGCCGGCGCGCGCCGGTTGACGATGCGGTAGAGATAGTGGCGGCCGATCGCCGAGAAACGCGCATCGAAGCTATCAGGCACGACGGCCGCCTTGAGGACGGCGATGCGCGCCTTGGCCGTTTGCAGGTGGGCATTGACGGCATCGCGCACCTTGTCATCAGGCCATGCCTTGACGAGATCGACATGCGCCACCTGACCGGTCGCATGGACGCCGGCATCGGTGCGGCCGGCGCCGCGCAGCGAGACCCGTTCGCCGCAGAATTTCTCGATCGCCTGTTCGATCGCCTGCTGCACCGAAGGTTGGTCTGCCTGGCGCTGCCAGCCGGCATAGAGGCTGCCGTCATATTCGATGTCGAGGCGAAAACGCGGCATTCCTAAGCAGGATGAGGTTAGGCGGCGAGCGCGGAGCTAAAAGCCGAAGCATAGACCAGCTTGCCGGTCTCAGGCGCCTCGCCCCAGGCCAGCGCCTGCAGGGCTTCGCCCTGATACTCGCTTTCGAACCTTTCGGCGCGCGCATGACTGTAGCCGAAGCGGCCATAATAAGCGGGATCGCCAAGCACAACCGCCAGCACCTCGCCGGCGTCCTTCAGCCGGATATGCGCCTCGCGGACCAGCGCACCGCCGATGCCAGTGCCATGGAATGACGGCTCGACCGCCAGAGGCGCCAGCGCCACCGCCGGAAAGCTCTTGCCGCCGTTCTGCACGAAAAGCCTCGAAAACAGGATATGGCCGACCACCTGTCCATCTTCTTCCGCCACCAGTTCGACGATGGCATCGCCGCCGCTGACCAGCGCGTCGACCAGTCCGGCCTCCGCCTGCTGGCCGAAGGCGTGTTCCTCGACGAGGCGGATCGCCTCGCGGTCCCGCGGCGTTGCCGCGCGTATCGACATCATGCTCATGAGAATTTCATTCCTTCTTCGAGCTTGGCCCCGCGCAGAAATTCCTGCGCGGCAATGGGCCTTCCGCCCGCACGTTGAACTTCGACCAGCCTGATCGCGCCTGACCCGCAGGCGACCGTCAGCCGGTCGTCGAGAATTCCTCCCGGCTCGCCGGCGCCATCCGAAAGCGTCGAGCGAAGCAGTTTCAGCCGCTCCAGGCGGCCGCCAATTTCGGTCTCGCACCATGCGCCGGGAAAGGGCGACAGGCCGCGAATATGATCGTGGACTTCGCCAGCAGGCCGCGTCCAGTCCACGCGCGTCTCCGCTTTATCGATCTTTTTGGCGTAGGTCACCCCCTCCGTCGCCTGTGCGGTAAATGTCAGGGCATCCCGTTCCATTCGTGCCAGCGCTTCCGCCATCAGCGCGGCACCAACGTGCATCAACCGATCGTGCAGTTCGCCGGCCGTCATATCGGGGCCGATGGCGCATTTTTCGACCATCGCCACCGGGCCGGTGTCCAGGCCCTCTTCCATCCGCATCACCATCATGCCTGTCTCAATATCGCCGGCCATGATGGCGCGCTGGATAGGGGCGGCGCCGCGCCAGCGTGGCAACAGCGACGCGTGACCATTGAGGCAGCCGAGCCGCGGCGCCTCGAGAATCGGTTTAGGCAACAGCAATCCATAGGCGACGACGACGGCGACATCGGCCCGCAAGGCGCGGAACGCCTGCTGCTCGCCTTCGCTTTTCAGCGACACCGGCGTCCGCACCTCGAGGCCCAGCCGCTCCGCCTCGCGCTGCACCGGCGACCGCGTCAGTTCCAGCCCACGGCGACCGGCGGCGCGCGGTGGCTGGGTGTAGACGGCTTCTATCTCATGCCCGGCATCTGCGATCGCCCGCAGCGTCGGCACGGAGAATTCGGGCGTACCCATGAAGATGACGCGCAGGGGCATTTTTGTTCCGGGTCCGGTCTAGGTCTGGCCGCTAAGTCGGCTCAGTCGAAGTCGCGAACTTTGCGGGTCGGCGACCGAAGTCGCGTTTCCTTTCTGCTTCGATTTCGTTCATGAGCTTGGCGAATTCATCGCCAATTGCGTTTTCAGCAGCGAAAGTCGCGCGAATAGCGTCCCATGCCGAACGACCCGGCTCCAGCCTGGCTTGCCTTTCGGCGACCATGCCTTCGCGCAGAAGAGCGATCGCCTTGCCCGAGACGCTCTGGCCGCTCTTACGCGTCGCCTGCTCGATTTCCCGCTTCAAGGGTTCGGGAATATTTCTGATCAGCATGTCGCTCATCGGCGTCTCCATTTCCTGATCTGGAACAGGGCAGAGGGGCGCTGTCCCGCCAATATCTTCGAAAGGTTCAGCATCAAACTGCGCGAGTATCGCCCTATCCCACCAACTTGCCCGGCGTCTTGTCCCTCGCGAGCTTCTTGAACTTCTTCACCACCATGTCGCGCTTCAGCTTCGAGATGTGGTCGATGAACAGAACGCCGTTGAGATGGTCGATTTCGTGCTGCAGGCAAGTCGCCATCAACCCTTCGGCCTCGATCTCCTGCAGCTTGCCGTCGCGATCGAGATATTTCACCCGCACAGCGGCGGGGCGCTCGACCTCGGCATAGTAATCCGGGATCGACAGGCAACCTTCCTCGTAGACAGAGCGCTGATCGGCGCTCTCAAGAATCTCGGGATTGATGAAGACATGCGGCGCCGGCGGCTCGTCTTCCTTGGCGAGGTCGATCACCAGCATGCGCAGCGGCTCGCCGACCTGGATCGCCGCCAGACCGATGCCCGGCGCATCATACATGGTGTCCAGCATATCGTCGGCCAGTTTGCGCAAAGCGGCGTCGACGCGCTCGACCGGTTTCGAAACCTGGCGCAGGACGGGATCGGGAAGGATGATGAGCGGCTTGATCGACATGGCGTCTCACCTAAGACCTCGCACGAAAAGCGTCAACCTGGGCATTTGCAGCGCCGTTCACGTTTTGATCTGTGCCGTCAGGCCGAATCATCTATGCTGCCCCATATGAATGACCTGACCACCATCCTGTCCGAACCAATCGCCCGGCTCGGCGCCACCACGATCACGCTCGGTCACGCACTGGCATTCGGCGCGATCCTGTTTCTGGGCCTGTTCGTGGCGCTCGTCGTCGCGCTCTGGCGCTCGGCCAAGGCGCGTGCGGTGGCTGCCGCCGAAGCCGCCGACCACGCCCGTGACGCGGAGGCGCGGATGGCCGGCATTTTGCAAAGCCAGGCCGAGATGCAGGGCCGCATCGGCGCGATCGCCGAAGTGTTCGGGGCGCGGCAGGCCGAACTCACACAATCGATCGGTCAACGCCTCGACGCGATGACCGGCCGTCTCGGCCAGACCATGACCGAGCAGACGAAATCGACGCATGAGAGCCTCGCCAGACTGCAGGAGCGGCTGGCGGTCATCGATACGGCGCAGGGCAACATCCAGTCGCTCGCCGGCCAGGTCGTTCAGCTTCAGGCGATCCTCTCCAACAAGCAGACGCGCGGCGCCTTCGGCCAGTCTCGCATGGAGGCTATCGTCGCCGACGGCCTGCCGCACGGTGCCTACGAATTCCAGGCGACCTTGTCGAACGGCAGCCGGCCCGACTGCCTGGTGAAGATGCCGAATGGCGCGCCCGCACTTGCCATCGACGCCAAGTTTCCGCTGGAAGCCTGGAACGCCATCCGTGCCGCCGAAGGCGTCGATTTGCAGAAGGTCGCAGCCCAAGCGTTTCGGCGCGACATCGAGGTGCACGTCCGCGATATTTCAGAAAAATACCTGATCCAGGGCGAGACGCAGGACACCGCCTTCATGTTCGTGCCGTCGGAATCGGTGTTCGCGGAGATCCACGAGAATTTCGAGGGGATTGTCCACAAGGCGCACCGTGCCCGAATCGTCATCGTCTCGCCGTCGCTGCTGATGCTGTCGATCCAGGTCATCCAGGCGATCCTCAAGGACGCCCGCATGCGCGAACAGGCGCATCTGATCCAGGGCGAAGTCATCCGGCTGATGGAGGATGTCTCGCGCCTCGACGAACGGGTGCGCAAGCTGCAGAGCCATTTCGGCCAGTCGGCCAAGGATATCGACGATATCCTCGTCTCGACGTCGAAGGTGACCAAGCGCGGCCAGAAGATCGAGGCACTGGAGTTCGGCGCGCAGCCGACGGAGGGCGACGCCGGATCGGGGGCCAGCGCGAAGGCCGAAGCGGGTGCGCGCGTCGCCGACTCCAAGACCGGTCAGCTGAGACTAAGGGTCGTCGAAGGCGACGACTGAGAGGCTATTGCTCCTCGACGGTCGTCATGCCTTCGAACTCCGGCAGCCAGTGCAGCGCCGAGCGGTGCCATATCTGTTTTCTCGGGATCAGTTGTTCGCGCTGCCGCGCCGTGCCGACTCTGATGCCGTAGACTTTCGGCCCGTCGCCGACCGACGTGGCATAGAGGTGCGAACCGCACTCGCCGCAAAAGGCCTGGGCGCGCCTGGCGCCGCTCGATGCGATCTTGATGTAGATCTTCGGCGTGCCCTTGGTGATCCGGTAGTGGTCCTCCGGCGCCGGCACGGTCACGCGGAAGGCCGTGCCCGTCAGCTGCTGACAATCGATGCAGTGGCAAATACTGGTCTTTTCCGGATCGACCTCCGCTTCGTAGGTGATAGCGCCGCAATGGCACCCGCCGTCGATTTTCATCTTCGCTCCTCCCTTCGGCTGCGCCTCGACGCGTTCGAGCTTAACGGCGCAGCCGCCGCAGTTCCACAGGCATTCACAACGCGCGAAGCATCCGGCGGTTCAAGACTGCTGCGCCGACGCCTGTTCGATGACCTCTTCCGTCCAGACCTTGAAGCCGGCCAGCGTGCCCGGCCCGAAAATATGGGTCAGCGGCACATCGGCTGCGTCGCGGCCGGAGGCGATCAGGATACGGCCGATGCGCGGCGCATTGTTGCGCGGATCGAAGGCATGCCAGCGGCCGCCGAGATAGACCTCCATCCAGGCGGCGAAATCCATGTCCGACCACGGTTTCGGCAGGCCGATGTCGCTGATGTAGCCGGTGCAGTAGCGCGTCGGGATGTTCAAGGCGCGACAGAAGGCGACGGCGAGATGGGCGAAGTCGCGACAGACGCCGCTTTTCTCACGATAGGCCTCTGCCGCGGTGCGCGTCGGCCGCGCATTGCCGTAATTGAAGATAATGTGGTTGTGGACGAAATCGCAGACCGCCTGCACGCGTGGAATGCCGAGCGGTGTGTGGCCGAACAGCCGCCACGCCTCGCTCGCCAGCACGTCGCTCTCGCAATAGCGGCTGGGCAGCAGGAACAGCAATGTCTCCGACGGCAGGTCGCGCACCTCGTGCTGCCACGCCACCAGATCGCCGATCTCGAAGGTTCCGGGATCGCGGATCACCGCGTCCGTGCCGAAGGTAAAGCGCCCGGGCGGGGCAACAAGACGGTTGCACCAATTGCCGAAACTGTCGCGGTAGCTCTCGATCGGTACCGGCGGGTTCGAGGTCAGGAAATCCGGCCGATCGAGATCGGATGCGCGGGAATAGTGGACGTTGAGCATCGCGATCAGCGGCGTTTCCTGCGGAAAATCGAAGCTCATCTCGCAGCCGATATGGATTCGCATTGTCGTCCTGACCGGCCTGCCGGATCATCACCCGGCGAAGGCACGGGCTGTGCTGCAGTGCAAAAAAGATCATCGCACGGACCAGCGCGGTTTACGAGCGAATTAGAAACGGTTGACGGCCGCCGGCTGACGCACGCGCGCCAGATTATGCCTCTTGCGGTCGGACGTTTCTCTTGGTTCATTTCGCTTGCCACAATCGGAGGAAACGAATCATGGCTAAAGGTGCGATGAAGGCGGGCAAAGAAGCCCGCAAGCCGAAGAAGGACGCAAAGAAACCCGCCGCTGCCCCGACCCTGAAAGCGCCGCCCGTCAAGGCGACCAAACTCAAGGACAAGTAAGCCTCGGCGTTTCGGCGCAAGGTCATGACCGACGGCATTTCAGGACCAATCGACATCCAGCGATTGGTCCTGAAATGCCGTCGGCGCTGCTGTTGATTGGGCACCCGAAATTTCCATATCAATGCAGCGAAGGCGACTTCGCGATCAATGCAGCGAAGACGACTTCGCGCTTTCCGAAAAGACCGGGACGACCCGCAATCCAATGGAGCGTTCCGATGTCGTGGATTCTTCTCTTCTTCGCTGGCCTGTTCGAGATCGGCTGGGCGATCGGCCTCAAATACACTGATGGCTTTTCGAAGCCGCTGCCGACTGTCCTGACGGTTGTCTCGATGGTCGTCAGTCTTGCCTTGCTCGGACTGGCACTGAAGATGCTGCCGGTCGGCACGGCCTATGCTGTGTGGACCGGCATCGGCACCGTCGGCACGGCGCTGCTTGGCATCTGGCTGCTCGGCGAGCCTGCGACCGCGATCAGGCTGGCCTGCATCGCACTCATCGTCTGCGGCATCATGGGATTGAAACTCGCGGCCTAGTTTTGCAGCAAGGCCGCAGCACAAACGCCTTCAGGGCCGCTGCAAGGCGGCCCTGAATTTGATTCGTGAAATCGCGCTGTAGGAGAGCTAGCGAGCTGAAAAGCCCGGAGGCGTCCTGCCGGTGCGCTGCTTGCGCGCCGCATAGCGCGCGTCGCGCTTGGCCTTGCGCTCGGCCTCGTCGGCAAGCAAACGAGCGATGCGCTCGTTCTCTTCGGCTTCCCGGATCTTCGCTTCCGCCTGCGCCGCTTCTTCCGCAGCAATACGCGCTGCTTCGGCAGCAGCTTCGCGCTCGGCCTTTTCGGCAGCTTCGCGCGCCAGCTTTTCCTGCTTCAGCCTGGCCTTTTCGGCCTCGCGTATCGCACGAGCTTCGAGGATTGCCTTGCGTTCGGCCTGTCGTGCCAGCACCGCTGGATCGTCTGCTGCCGGCTTTGCCTTGAAGCGCTCGAGAAGCGCCTTCTTTGCCTCGTTCGCGGCATTGCGCCGCTCGAAAACGTCTTTTTCCCTATAGATAGCCAAGTCCACTTCCCTGGAGTCAATTTGCGAGGCTTACATACGCGTGAAAACCCAGAGTTCAAGCGCCAAAACGGTATGCCAGCCATGAAATTCTGAGCTGTTGCAGCCGGGAGACGCCTTTTCGGCTGAATTCGGCTGAACCGGACATGCACTGTTCACCATCCGGCCCTCTGGCGGCGCGGCGGACTGGTCGCTACCTGTAGCGCGAAAAACAAAACGCCAGGATGACAGATGATGGAACTCGGTCTCTACACCTTCGCCGACGTCAGCCCGGAGCCGGGTCCCGGTGCCATCGGTGCGCATGAGCGGCTGCGCAACCTGATCGAGGAGATCGAGCTGGCCGACCAGGTCGGCCTCGACGTGTTTGGACTGGGCGAGCATCACCGTCCCGATTATGCGGCTTCAGCGCCGGTCGTGGCCCTGGCCGCAGCGGCCGAACGCACCAGGCGTATAAAGCTGACCAGCGCGGTCACCGTGCTTTCCTCTGACGATCCGGTTCGTGTCTTCCAGCAGTTCGCGACGCTCGACCTTCTGTCAGGCGGCCGGGCCGAGATCATGGCCGGGCGCGGCTCGTTCATCGAATCCTTTCCGCTGTTCGGCTACAATCTCGAAGATTATGATGAGCTCTTTGCCGAAAAGCTCGACCTGCTGCTTGCGGTACGCGACAGCGTCAAGGTGACCTGGTCGGGCAGGCTGCGCGCTCCGATCAACGATCGCGGCGTCTACCCCCGCCCGTTCCAGGACAGATTGCCGATCTGGATCGCGATTGGCGGCACGCCGCAGTCCGCCGCGCGGGCCGGCGCACTCGGCCTGCCGCTGGCGCTGGCTATCATCGGCGGCGAGCCGGCGCGGTTCGCGCCGCTGTTCGACATCTACAGGGAGGCGGCCAAACGGGCCGGCAACGATCCGGCTGATCTCGCCACCAGCCTCAATGTCCACGGGTTCATCGCCGAGACCACCGACCAGGCGGCTGACGATTTTTATGGGCCGCAGGCCGAGGTGATGAACCGCATCGGCCGCGAGCGCGGCTGGGGTCCGACGTCGAGAGCACATTTCGACCAGTCGCGCGGCCCGAGCGGCGCGCTGTTCGTCGGCAATCCAGAACAGGTGGCCGAAAAGATCGTTGCCCAGCACAAGATATTTGGCAACGACCGCTTCCTGCTGCAAATGGCAATCGGCACCATGGCGCACGCCACGGTCATGAAGGCGATCGAACTCTACGGCACCAAGGTGGCGCCGATCGTACGCAAGGAAACGGCGAAGGCCATTCCCGCCGTGGCTGCGCCAGCCGCCTGATTCGCCGGCAAGATCGTAGGGCTAAGGTCATCGTCAGCGCCGGCTAACGCATCGGCCCGCAATCGGAATCGATTTTCGGAAAGCACGAGGCGTAGATTCAAAAGTGTTAGAGCGTACTTTGTGCGTCCAAGCGGACGCACGTCGCTCTAACGGAACCTTGAAGCCGCAAAGACGTTTCCGCCAACAGCGTACACCAATCGCAGTGTGCCGCCGAGGGCCAGAATGAAAGCCGAACCCGCCGCTTCGGGCGCCGCAAAGAGCCCGGATCCGCGCGTCGAGGCGCGTGCGGACATGCATCTGATGCGTTCGCTGCTCGTTGGCATCTTCATCCTTATGGCGATCTACGCGCTCTCCTTCGCCCGTGCCTTCTTCATGCCGGTCATCCTGGCCTTCCTGCTGGCGCTGACGTTGACGCCGATCGTCCGCTTCCTGCGCAAACACGGCATGCCCGATGTGATATCGGCGACACTGCTGGTGGTGCTGTCGGTCAGCATCCTTGCCGTGGCCGGCTATCTGCTCAGCGGCCCGGTCATCGACCTCATCAATAACACCTCGGTGATTGGCCAGCAGCTGACCGAACGTCTCGCGCAACTGCGGCGTCCTTTCGAAAGGATCATGGAGATTTCGCGGCAGATAGAGGGACTGACGCAGACCTCCCAAGGGCCGGGCGTCCAGCGGGTAGCCATGGCGCAATCAGGCCTTCTCCCACAAGCCGCCAGCAATTTGCTGTCGGCGGGCACCAGCCTCATCATCGTCTTCGTCCTGTCGCTCTTCCTGCTCGCCTCCGGCACGATGTTCTATGAGAAGATCGTCGAATCCTTCCCCAGTCTCAGCGAAAAGAAGCGGGCACTGCGCGTCGTCTATGATGTCGAACGTGAAATCTCGCACTACCTGCTTACCGTCGCCGTCATCAATACATGCCTGGGCGTGGTCATCGGACTCGGCCTCTGGGCCCTCGGCGTGCCCAACCCGCAGGTCTGGGGCGCAGCAGCGGCTCTGCTTAATTTCCTGCCCTATATCGGGGCGCTGATTACGATCACTCTTGTCACGATCATCGCGCTGATCAGCTTCGACAGCATCTCCTACGCGCTGCTGGCGCCGGCCTTCGTGCTGTTGTGCGATACCGTCGAAGGCCAATTCGTGACGCCGACGGTGGTCGGCCGGCGCCTAGAGATCAACGCCGTGGCGATCCTCATTGCAATTGCCTTCTGGTCCTGGCTGTGGGGTTTCGTCGGCGCGCTGATGGCGGTGCCGCTGCTGGTCGTCATCAAGGTGTTCTGCGATCATTTCGACGGCCTCGGCCACGTCGGCAATTTCCTGGCGGCGCAGCATACGGCGGTGGTTGAAGAAGAACTCATCGAGGAGATGGACAGTGCTGCAGCGCAAACCGGCGCGCGGCGTTTGCGGCGCCCGGATTGAATGCCTATATCGAGCCGGTCAAAGCCGGGCTCCCTTCCATGACCGACATCTCCTTCGACATCGACGCCTATTTCGCCCGCATCGGATACACCGGCTTGAGGGACACTTCGCTGGAAACGCTGAAGTCGCTCCATCTCTTACACCCGCAGGCAATCTCGTTCGAAAATCTCGATCCGTTTCTAGGCCATCCGGTTCGTCTCGATCTCGCCTCGCTGCAGGAAAAGATCGTCGCTCGGGGTCGCGGCGGCTATTGCTTCGAGCACAATCTCATTTTCATGCATGTGCTGAAGGCGCTTGGCTTCGTCGTCAGCGGCCTTGCCGCACGCGTTCTTTGGGGCCAGCCCGATGATGCCATAACCGCACGGAGCCATATGTTGCTGCGCGTCGAACTCGACGGCCGAACCTACATTGCCGATGTCGGCTTCGGCGGACTGACGCTGACAGCGCCGCTCCTGCTTCGACCGGGTCTCGAGCAAAAGACCCCACATGAGACATTCCGCATGATTGCGACAGGCGATCATTTTCGGCTGCAGGCCAATGTCGGCGGCGATTGGCGGACAATTTACCGCTTCGACATGCAGCAGAACTATGAGGTCGACTATTCGGTCAGCAACCATTTCCTATCGACCCACCCAACCTCGCACTTCCTTTCCTCCGTAATCGCGGCACGAGCCTTGCCGGGCCGCCGTTATGCGCTCCGCAACAACCGGCTGTCGACGCATCATCTCGGCGGCCGTACCGAGCAGATCGAGATAGCGACAGCCGCCGAACTCGCCGACGTGCTGGAAGGCCCGCTCGAAATCGCCATCCCCGACCGTGCAGCCTTCGAGGCCATGGCGCGACAAAAGAAAATCCTGGAGGCCTAAGACGCCATGACCGCTCTTTCCGTTCTCGACCTGTCGCCGATCGTCGAAGGCAGCAACGCTTCGCAATCGCTCGCCAATTCGCTCGATCTCGCTCGCCATGCCGAGCGGCTGGGCTACAAGCGCTACTGGCTGGCCGAGCATCACAATATGCCGGGCATCGCAAGTGCGGCCACATCGGTCGTCATCGCCCATGTCGCCGGCGGCACCAAGACGATACGCGTCGGCGCCGGCGGCATCATGCTGCCCAACCATTCGCCGCTGGTCATCGCCGAGCAGTTCGGCACGCTGGCGGCGTTGCATCCCGGCCGTATCGACCTCGGCCTCGGCCGGGCGCCGGGCACTGACATGGGCACGGCGCGCGCGCTGCGCCGCAACCTCGAGGCCGGCGCCGACAGTTTTCCGCAGGATGTCGTCGAGCTGATGGGCTATTTCCAGCCGGCCGAAGACGGTCAGCGTATCCGAGCCGTGCCCGGCGAGGGCGAGCAGGTGCCGATCTGGATCCTGGGCTCGAGCCTCTATGGCGCGCAGCTCGCGGCCATGCTTGGCGTGCCCTACGCCTTCGCCTCGCATTTCGCACCGGCCGAACTCGACCATGCGCTGGAAGTCTACCGCTCGCGCTTCCAGCCGTCGGAACAGCTCGACAAGCCCTATGTCATGCTCGGTCTCAATGTGTTCGCTGCACCCTCCGACGCCGAGGCGCGGCTGTTGTTCACTTCGCTGCAGCAGGCCTTCGTCAATCTGCGCACCGGCCGGCCCGGCCGACTGCCGCCGCCGGTCGAGGGATATGAGCGCGACCTCGACCCGATGGCCAAAACCATGCTTGGCCAGGCGCTGTCCTGCGCCGTCGTCGGCGCCCCGGAAACAGTCAGGCAAGGCATCGAGGCGTTCGTGCAGCGCACCGGCGCCGACGAGCTGATGGTCACCGCGCAGATTTTCGACCACGCAGCGCGGGTGCGGTCGTTCGAGATCCTGGCCGACATTCACAAATCGCTGTCGGAAGCGGCCTGATGGTCTTTCTTATTTGATGCATGTCGTTATCCCAAAACCGCTGCACACCCTCGGCTCAAGCCCTGGCTCAAGCCCGAGGGCATGCTTTTGGGCGACATGCATCAGGCGCTGACGCTTTGTGCGATCGCCCCCAAGGGCGCCCCCCAGTGGCCGGCATGAATTGCGGATCATAAGGCGTCCCTTGAGCGCCAGCTTGCGCGGCGGCGCGTCCCTGTTTCCGGCGAGCCGGTCGAGCAGCAGATTGGCCGCCTGCTCGCCGATCGCCTTGACCGGTTGTGCGACCGTGGTCAGTTGCGGCTGGAACACGTCCGACCATGGAAAATCGTCGAAGCAGGCGACCGAAATATCCTCGGGGCAGGACAGCCCGATATCGCGGATCGCCTTCATGGTGCCGATCACCATCGGGTTGTTGGCCGAGAAGATCGCGCTCGGGCGGTCGTGCAGCGAAAGCAGCTGCATCGTCGCGTTGTAGCCGTCGACTTCATGGAAATTGCCGAAACGGACGAGCTCATTCTCAACCGGCAGACCGGCGGCCTGGAGTGCCTCGCGATACCCTGTCATGCGTTCATGCATGGGCGAGATGTCGAACGAGCCGGAGATGTAGCCGATCCGCCGGTGGCCGAGATCGATCAGATAGCTGATGGCGTCGAACACCGCGCGCTGGTTGTCGAGAACGACGGTGTCGGTATCGACGCCTTCGCAAACGCGGTCGAGCAGCACCACCGGCACGTTGGCGTCGTCGACAATTCTCTTCAGGATCGCGCCGTCGCCAACGCGCGCAACGATCAGCCCGTCGACCATCCGGTCGAGCAGCAGCCTGATCTGGTCATCCTGCGTGTTCAGATCCTCGTCCGTGCAGCACAGCATAACCGCATAGCCGGCGCGGTCGAATGCCTGCTGGATAACCGAAACGACATCGGTGAAGAACGGATTGGTGATGTGGGGAACGGTAAGCCCGATGGTGCGGGTCGTACCCATCTTCAGGCTGCGGGCAATCGCGTTGCGCTTGTAGCCGATGTCTCGGATCGCCTGTTCGATGCGCTGGCTGAGCTCGGGACTGACGGTCGCGGTGCCGTTGATCAGCGCCGAGACGGTGGCGACCGAAACACGCGCCACTTCAGCCACGTGCAGCATGGTCGGGGCCGTGGACTTTCGCTGCTTTTTTCGCCTTGACGCCATCATTTTCGAAACGTTTCACCGCCCTCTGGCTGCAATACCTACGGAATCTCGCAGATTTGCGCAAGAATTGAAATGCATCAATCCCGTCTCATCAGATACCGGCTTGACATGATCGAAACGTTTAGATTAGCGTTTGGGACATTCGACGACGACGGAAGGGAGGCCGTTCTTGTCATGGAGCCTGGCAATTCCAGCACGTCCGGAGATGTTGCGGCTGACGCCGACCCGGCCATCGTTCTGAACGCCGAGCACATCTCCAAGACCTTCGGCGGCATCGCCGCACTTGTCGATGTCGGCTTCGACCTGCGGCGCGGCGAGGTCCATGCGCTGATGGGGGAAAACGGCGCCGGCAAGTCGACGCTGATGAAAATCCTCTCCGGCATCTATACGGATTACGACGGAACGGTGAACGTCGATGCCCATCCGGTCCGTTTCGCCGGGGTCCGCGACGCCGAGCATGCCGGCATCGCCATTATCCACCAGGAGCTCAATCTCGTCCCCGAGCTCAGCGTTGCGGATAATATCTTCCTGGGGCGCGAGAAGCTGATCGCCGGACTTATCGTCGACCGCAAGGCAAGCAGCCATGCCGCCGGCGCCCTGCTGCATAGGCTCGGTATCGAGCTCAATCCGGAAGCGCGGGTCGGCAGCTTGCGCGTCGGCGAGCAGCAGCTGGTCGAGATCGCCAAGGCACTGTCGATGTCGGCGCGCATCCTGATCATGGACGAGCCGACTTCGGCGCTTTCGCCGGCCGAATGCCAAAGGCTGTTCCGGATCATCCGCCAGCTCGCCGAAAGCGGCGTAGCGATCGTCTACATCTCGCACCGCATCGACGAGGTCATGCAGCTGGCCAGCCGGGTCACCGTGTTTCGCGATGGACGCCATGTGCTGACCGAGGCGATGGCAAAGCTCGACGAAGACACCATCATTTCGGCGATGGTCGGGCGAAACCTGCTTGCCTCTTCCCAGGAAGAGCGTGGCCCCAGCGGCAGGGTCGTCCTCTCCGTAAGCGGCCTGTCGCTGTCGAAACCAGACCGCCACGGCTGGCGCACCGCGCTCGACGCCGTCGGCTTCGATCTTGCCGCCGGGGAAATTCTGGGGATAGGCGGGCTGCTGGGCTCGGGACGCACCGAAATCCTGGAGACCATCTTCGGCTCCAGCGGCGGACGTGCCGACGGCGAAATCCGGCTCGATGGCGAGCCGGTGGAAATCCGATCACCGCGCGACGCCCGCCGGCTCGGCATCGCTCTGGTGACCGAGGACCGCAAGACGCAAGGCCTGCATCTTCAGGCCTCGATTACCGACAATGTCGCGCTGCCGCTGGTCGGCGCGCTGGCGCGGTTCGGCCTTCGCTCGCGGGCCGCCGAGCAAGGCCTGGCGCGGCAAGCGGTCAAGGCGCTCGGCATTCGCTGCGGGACCATCGAGCAGCCGGCCGGCACACTGTCCGGCGGCAACCAGCAGAAGGTCGTCATCGGCAAATGGCTGGCAACGCGGCCGCGGGTGCTGTTGCTGGACGAGCCGACACGCGGCATCGATGTCGGCGCCAAGCGCGAGATCTACGATCTCATCTTCAAGCTGGCGCGAGACGGGCTCGCCATTGCCGTCATCAGCTCGGAATTGCCGGAGCTGCTGCATCTTTCCGATCGCATCCTGGTCATGGCCGATGGTCGCCAGACGGGGATCCTCTCGCGCGCGCAAGCCAGCGAGGAGGCCATTATGCGGCTCGCGGCGCCGCGCCGGACCATGACGAGGCCTGCCGCATGAGCATCTTGAACATCCTGTCCCGGACGAAGCTCTATTGGGGCCTGATCGCCATCTTCCTGATCGGCGTGCTGGGCTCGCCGATCAGCTCCAAGGGCAACAACATCTTCCTGTCCTACGGCAATCTGCTCGATGTGCTGCGCCAGGTGTCGACCACCGGCCTGATCGCCACCGGCATGACGGCGGTGATCATCACCGGCGGCATCGATCTTTCCGTCGGCTCGCTGATGGCGATCTGCACCGTGGTCTGCGCCATGCTGCTGACGGTTCCGGGCGTCACGCCGGCGGTGGTGCTGGGGGTGCCGACAGTTGCGGTGGTCGCCCTTTGCCTCGGCATTCTGGTCACCCGCTTCATCTTCCTGAACATCGAAAAATCCCGCGCCGGCCCGCAGGCCACCCACGCCATCAGGCTGGACAGCGTTCGTGGGCTGGTCACGCCCGGCATCGTCGGGGTGATCCTCTGCAGTCTCGTGCTGTGGTACCTGCTGCCGCAGGTTGGCTCAAAGTTCGGCGTGGTCGGCGTGTTGCTGGTGGCGCCTTGCGTCGGCCTGCTGTTCGGCGCACTCAACGGCTTCATCATCGTTGCCGGGCGGCTGCAGCCTTTCATCGTCACGCTGGCGATGATGGTGACGGCGCTCGGCATCGCCCGGCTGACCGCCGGCCAGAACAATGCGGTGCTGCCGGTCTACACCGGGTCGAACGCCACCGCCGATTTCGAGATGCTGCGCTCGCTGGTCTTCGGCGTGATTCCGATGCCGGGCCTGTTCTTCCTCGGAGCGATCCTGATCTACGGCGCGGTGCTGCGCTTCACCCCGTTCGGCCGCTACGTCTATGCAATCGGCGGCAACGAAGAGGCGGCACGGCTGTCCGGCATCGCCGCCGGCCGCGTCAAGATCGCCACCTACGCCATGTCCGGGCTGCTGGCCGGCGTGGCGGCCGTGCTCTATGTCGCGCAATACAGGCAAGGCAAGCCGGATGCCGGCGCCGGGCTGGAGCTCGATGCCATCGCCGCCGTGGTCATCGGCGGCACCAGCCTGATGGGCGGGCGCGGCAGCCTCATCGGCACATTCTGCGGCGTGCTGATCTTCGGACTGCTCTCGAATATCCTGCAATTGCACAACATCAATTCGAACCTTCAGCTCGTACTGAAGGGGATGATCATCATCGGCACCGTGCTCGTCCAGGAGCGCAATGCCGTTGATCTTCTCTTCTATCTGCGCCTGGTATTTGCGCCTCTCTGGGGCGGGCAGGCGCACAAGGAAACGACCGCAGCAAAGCGGCCGTCAAAAGAGACCCCGTCTCTAAATCTTGGAGGAAACAAGAAATGAAACGACGTGAATTGTTGAAGCTCGCCGCTGTCACCGCGGCACTGCTGACCACGACCGCGCTTTTGGCCAGCGGCAACGCCTACGCGCAGGACAAGAAGTGGAAGATCGGCTTCTCGCAGGTGACGACCATCGAGCCCTGGCGCGCCCAGTTCAACAAGGACATTCTGGCTGAGGCCGCCAAAAATCCGGAAGTCGAGCTGATCGTCACCGACGGCGAGGACAAGACGGAAAAGCAGGTCGCCGATGTCGAAAACCTGATCCGCCAGGAAGTCGACGCGCTGCTGGTGTCACCGAAGGAATCCGCTGGGTTGACCGGCGTCGTGCAGCAGGCGATCGACGCCAAGATCCCGGTCTTCGTGCTCGACCGCAACGTCGAGACCAAGGACTACACGCAGTTCGTCGGCGGCGACAACAAGCTGATCGGCCGGGCTGCCGGTGAATACGCCGTCGAATTGCTCGGCGGCAAGGGCAAGGCCGCCGGCAATGTCGTCGAGATCTGGGGCGGAATGGGTACTCAGCCGGCACATGACCGCCATGACGGCTTCCATGAATTCACTGACAAGGAGCCGGGCATAAAATATTTGCTCGACCAGCAGTCGGGCGACTGGAAACAGGACCAGGCCTACAACATCATGGCCACGGCACTGCGCAACAACGAGAAGATCGACCTCGTCTATGGTCACAACGATCCGATGGCCTACGGCGCCTATCTTGCCGCCAAGGATGTCGGCCGCGAGAAGGACATCAAGTTCATCGGCATCGACGGCCTGCCCAATGAAGGCGTGCAGCTTGTTGCCAATGGTGAGCTGACGGCGACGTTCACCTATGTGACACCGGGTGCCGAAGGGCTGCGGCAGGCGATCAAGTTTCTGAACGGCGAGAAGGTCGAAAAGACCATCACGCTGCCGACGCAGAAGATCACCAAGGAAAATGCCGCCCAGATCCTGAAGGACAACGGCCTCTGAGACGAAGTCGTCGATGACGGCGCCCTCTCCCCGTTCTACGGGGGAGAGGATGCCGGCAGGCAGGTGAGGGGCAGCGCTGACCAAGGCCGCGCTCACGCCAGCTTGGCCAAAAGCCTCATGAAAATCGCGGCCTCCTTGGCCGAAAGCGGCGCCAGCGTTTCCTCGGTGATCTCGCGGGCGATCGGGATCAGCCGCTCGACGGCATTGCGGCCTTCAGCGGTCAGATTGACCAGCAGGCGCCGTTTGTCGACCTCATGCTTGGAAAGCTCGACCAGGCCGCGCGCCTTGAGCCGGTCGATGACACCTTTCACCGTCGCGGCGTCCATGGCGATCAGGCTGCCAAGCTGGTTCTGCGAGGTCTCGCCGACATCGTGCAATTTGGCCAGGGCGGCGAATTGCGGCGGTGTCAGGTCGGCAATGTGCGCGGCGAAGATCGAGACATGGCGCTGGTGCGCCTTGCGCAGGATGAAGCCGACCTGCTCCTGCAAGCGGTAATCGTTTTCGTCAGGCTCCTCTGCCTCGACCAGCTTGAGCTTGATGTCTTCGGCACTCACCGCAGTCCGTCCCACGCCTTGATGTCTTTTGCCGCGAGTCCGCCCATGCGGTCGTGCACGCGCGGGCCGCAGGTCATGGCGAGGCAGAACAGGATCTCGTCGGGACGAGGCCCGTCGCTAATGCCGAGCTCCATGGCATCGAAATGACTGCGCACATAGGCGGCGTTGATATGGCCGAGCGGCACGTCGAGCCGCGAGCCGAACGCGCCGACCTTCTTTGCCGATGGCACGATCGCCTTGGCGTCGCCGAGCCGCTCGCGCATGGCATAGCCGCCAGGCACATGCCACAGCGCGCCATGCTCCAGCTCGCCGGCTATGCCGACGATGGCGCCCTTGCCGAAGCCGTCGATCTGCTTCACGTCGCCGCCCAATGCGGCAATGAGCTTGTCGGAGAGCAGCAGCCCGAGCGGCTTCAGGTCGTCCATGGCGCTCTGGAGGTCTTCCACGTAACGGCCGGCGAACGGGTTCTTCACCACCGCCATGGCCGCGGCGCGGCGGCGCGGCACCTTCGCCACCGGCCCGCCCTCGTGAAATATCTCTTCGGTCAGCACCGCAACCTTGCGGATCGCAAACTCAGGCATGGGCAATTTCCTTCCTTGATTTCTCGTTGGGCGCAACGAGCGCCATGGGACCGGCGATCCGTGCCTGATCGGCAAGGAACAAGGCTGAAGCGGCAATCAAGCCATGTCGCCGAAAATCTTCGGCGACAGCGATCCCACTGTCGAGCGCGGCGGCTATTTCGCCTGATGAAAGCGCGCCGACGGCTTGGGTGACCAATCGATCGCCAAGGTCGCTGTCGGGCGCCAGATCGCGCGCCGGCACACGCTCGATGGCAGGATGCCCGGGCAGGTCGACGGCATTGGCGATCAGGGTCGCGGCGGCATCGGCTTCAGCACCGGTCCGCGCCAGTACGGTAACAGCGTCGGCGATGCCGAGCGAAAAGGAACGGCCGCGCCAGCCGCTTGTCGCGATGCCGCGGATCCCGTCTTCGGCGCGGATCGTGATCCGGTCTGCCAGTCCATGGCCCGTCCCGGCAATGGCGAGGGTCATGGACCCGCCGTTGCCGAGATGGATCGCGCTGTCGCCGCCATTGTTGACGTAGGCGCGATCGAGCCGGCGCCCGGCCAGCAGCGCACCAAGCATTTCGTCGGCTACCGAACCGGCGACCGCAGCCATCGGCGTGATGAATTGTTTCGCCAGCGGAACAACCGCCGCCTCCATGCGTCGCGCCGTCGGGCCAGCGAAAGCACGTGGTCGCGACGAGGCCGGGCGGCGCAGTTCTGGCAGTTCGTCGACGAGCTCCTGCAGGATTGTTTGAAACCGCGCCACCGCCTGGCCATAGGCGGCGCGGCATTCGTCCGCATTGCCGAATGCCTCGATGATCAGGTCGATCGGGCCATGATTGAGATGCAGCCGCCTGCCGTCCTCAAGCCAATGTGCCTGCGGCCCGTTCATCACTTGGCTCCGTTGCCCGCTGCACGCCGCAACTGCGCCAGCGGCGGCCACGGATTGCGGGCCGGCGCAGCCGTGCCGTGGCGCGGGTTGAGATACTCGCCGCCTTTGGCCAGAATGTCGTCAACGCTGCGGATCTCGGCTTCGTAGCCGCCGAGCCTGATATAATCGTCGCGGCGCAGGGTGAACTCGATCGGCGCCACCAGCGCCGGCGTCGGCACATAGCCGAAGGCGCCTTCCGGCACGCGGGTGACATCGACCATCAGCGTGATGCCGCCGCCCGGCCAGACATAGACCGGCGCGCCGCCGACCGTCACATAAGTCGTCAGGCCCTGCACCGAGCGGGTCAGATTGACCGGGTTCTCGGTGACGCCGGCGCGCAGCGAGCCGCCGGCGCCGCCGACGAACAGCACGGTGCACAGCGCCGGCTCGCAATTCTCCTCGATCAGGCCGACGGATTTCTGCAGCCGCTCGGGGAATGATTTCTGCACCGGCTTCAACGCGTCGTCGAGCTCGTAATAGGCGAACTGCTCGCCGGTGGTCGAGACCATCAGCAGCGACAGGCCGGGACGCGCGCCCTTCTTCGCATTCCATTCGCCAAGGATCGACAGCGGATCGGAAATGCTGGTGCCGCCCCAGCCGAGGCCCGGCTCTGACACCTTGAAATAGCGGCCCGGCGTCGAACGGCGGCCGACGATTTTTATCCCCGTGTCCTGCCAGCCGAGCACCTTGCCCGCCTGATGCTCGGAGACGACGCCGGTGATGTGATCGTCGACCACCACCACCTCGTCGACCAGGCCGCGCCACTGGGTGGCGAACATGCCGATGGTGGCAGAGCCGCAGCCGACGCGCATGCGATGTTCGAGCTTGCCGTCGATGACCGGCGGCTTGGCGGCTTCGACGATGACCGTGGCACCGCCGTCGATGGTGAGTTCGACCGGCTTGCGGTTGCATAGATTGAGCAGCGCATCGCAGGTGGCACGGCCTTCGGCTTTCGAACCGCCGGTCAGATGATGCACGCCGCCCAGCGACAGCATCTGCGAACCATATTCGCCTGTCGTGACATGGCCGATCGCCTCGCCTGCCGAGCGGACCGTCGCCGTTTCGGGGCCGATATGACGGTCGGTATCGATCTTCACCTTGACGCCGCAGTAGGAGAAGATGCCCTCGGTGACGACGGTGACGAGATCGACGCCTTCGACCTCCTGGCTAACGATGAAAGGCGCCGGCTTGTAGTCGGGATAGGTGGTGCCGGCGCCGATCGCGGTGACGAAGCGACGGCCGGTGTTGACCAGTTCGCCGTCCCATTCTTCGCCCTCGGCGACAAACGGCACGACCGCGCCGCCGGCCTCGGTCGCGTGGTCGAGGATGGTCAGCGGATCCATCCGCACGATCCTGCCGCCGACGTTGCCGTAGCGATCACAGGCGCCGGTGCGGCCATCTGATATGTAGCACATGACCGGGCAGGCATCGCAGCGGATCTTCTCCGCCACTTGCTTCTCGCCGGGGTCATGCGTCTCGAAGCGTTCGGCAAGCTCGCTCATCGGCGTGCCTCCTTGTCGCGAATCGCGGCGCGGATGCGGCTCGGCGTCGCCGGAATTTTGGTGACCAGGACGCCGGTGGCATGGCGGATGGCATTGAGGATCGCCGGCGCCGTCGGGATCAGCACATGTTCGCCCAGACCCTTGGCGCCAAAGGGTCCTTCCGGATCCGGAACTTCGATCAGGATGGTCTCGATCGGCGGCACGTCGCCTATCGTCGGGATCAGGTAATCGTGCAAATTCTCGGTGCGGCCGGGGATGTACTCCTCCATCAGCGCCATGCCGATGCCTTGCGCGATGCCGCCCTCGATCTGGCCCTCGGCGAGCAGCGGATTGATCGCCTTGCCGACATCATGCGCTGCGGTGATCTTGATCAGCTTCACCGTGCCGAGCTTGAGGTCGACCTCCAGTTCGGCGATCTGCGCGCCGTAGCCGTAAACGGCATAGGGCTTGCCCTGACCCTTGGCGTCGAGCGGCAGCGTCGGCGGATCATAGCTTTCCTCGGCGCGGAACACGAAGCCATCGGCATCGGCCTTCAGCGTGGACAAATCGATATGCCGCGTCGCTTCGCCCTCGCGGATGACCAGGCTTGTGCCATCGAGAGCGATCGCGGCTTTCTCCGACACATTGGCGAAGCGCAGCATAGTCTCGCGCAAGGCGCGGCCGGCTTTTTCGGCGGCCTTGCCGGTCACGAAGGTGTGGCGCGAGGCGGACGTCTTGCCGGCGTCCGGCGTGATCGCCGTGTCGGCGCTTTTCAGCCGGAATTTTTCCAGCGGCAAGCCAAGCGCGTCGGCGCAGATCTGGGTGATGACCGTGTTCGAGCCTTGCCCGATATCGACTGCGCCCTGATGCAGGACGACATCGCCAGAGGCGGAGATGCCGACCCTGATGGTCGACGGATTGGGCAGCGAGGTGTTGCCACAGCCATACCAGCAGGAGGCGACACCGACCCCGCGTCTCCTGCTGTCATTGGCACTGTTGAATGTATCGGCATCGACAAGCGCACGCATCCAATGCGGCCGCAGCGCTTCAAGGCACTCGGCAATGCCGACGCCCGCTTCCAGCTTCTGGCCGGTAACCGTTTCGGAGCCGTTACGAAGGCAGTTCCTAACGCGAAAATCGAGCCGATCCAGCCCAAGCTTTTCGGCCAGCTCGTCGTAGAGCGTTTCCTGCATGATCGTCGCCTGCGGCACGCCGAAACCGCGGAAGGCGCCGGAGATCGGGCCATTTGTGTGAATGGCGCGGCCCTCTGCGCGATAGTTCGGCGTCGCATAGGGACCGGAGGCATGCACCGGTACGCGGTTGGCGACGGTCGGTCCCCAGCTCGCATAGGCGCCGGTGTTGAAATCGCCGGCAAAGACCATGCCGGTGATGCGGCCATCGGCATCGGCGCCGATGGTCGCCGTCATCTCGGCGGGATGACGCTTGGTGGTCGAGATCATCGATTCATGACGGGTATAAGCGAGTGCCGCCGGCCGCCCGGTCTTGATCGCGACCAGACCGATCAGCGGCTGCAACGAAACGTCGAGCTTGGAGCCAAAACCGCCGCCGGTGGCGGTCGGCACGATCCGCACCTTGTCGACGGCAAGGCCAAGCACCTTGGCCACGTCGTCGCGGTCCATGTAGGGCGCCTGCGTGCAGGCGACGACGACGAGCGTACCGTCGTCCATATAGGCATAGCCGGCCTCAGGCTCGATGTAAGCGTGCTCGACATAGGACGTGTCGATGGCGCCCGAAACGATGAAGGCAGCGCCGGCAAGGGCGGCCTCCGGGTCGCCGCGCTCGACAAAGCCTGATGTGAGCAGGTTTGTCGGCCGGTTCTCGTGGATCAGCTGCACGCCGCCGGCCTGCGCCTCGCAAGGCTGCAGAAGGTGCGGCATCTCGGTCCAACGAACAGGAAAATCCGAAAGATCGAGATCGAGGATGGCCTCGCGCTCGCCGGCAACCAGCGCCACCGCCTCGCCACGAAAGCGCGAAAAACCTTCAGCCAGCGCCGGCTGGTCGGCAAAAGGCGCAATGACGCCGAAGCAGTTCTTTCCCGGAATGTCGGCAGCGGTGAAGACGCCGACGATGCCGGGATGGACTTTCACCCAGGCGTCGAGATCGCCGAAGGCGAAGCGGGCGTGATAATGCGGCGAGCGAACCACCAGCACCGCCAGCGCGTCGGCCGGGAAGGAATCGCCGCCGAATTTTTCGCCGCCGGTAACTTTCGGCAGGCCGTCGAGCCTGATCGGAGAGGAACCGACGGCGTGGCCTGAGATTGGCATTTTGCGGTCAAGGTCGAGATCCAGCCGCTGACGTTGGTGCTGCCCGTCACCCTCCCCCTCTCCCCGTGAAAGACGGGGAGAGGGGGACGCCGGCGCTGGAGCTTGTCCCTTCTCCCCTTCACAATGCGGGGAGAAGGTGCCGGCAGGCGGATGAGGGGCAGCGCCGTCGTTCGAGAGTTCGCTCGCGAAACGTCCAGCATTCATCACCGCAGCGATGATCTTGCGGTAGCCGGTGCAGCGGCAGAGGACGCCGCCCAGCGCATCCTGGGTTTCGGCCTCGGTTGGGTTGGGCGTCCTCTCCAGAAGTGCTGTCGCCGCGATTAGCAGGCCGGGGGTGCAGATGCCGCACTGCGCCGCGCCATGATCGAGGAACGAGGCTTGCAGCGCCGACAATCTGCCGTTTGCGAGACCCTCGACCGTCGTCACCACGGTACCAGCGGCAGAAGCCGCTGACATGAGGCAGGCGCAGACGGGTTCGCCGTCGACGAGCACCGTGCAGGCGCCGCAGTCGCCGGCGTCGCAGCCGATCTTGGTGCCGGTCAGGCGCAATTCGTCGCGCAGCACCGAAGAGAGACGGCGAACCGGCGGCACGCAGACAGAAACGGCGGCGCCGTTGACCTCGAAGATGATGTCGACGCGTTCCATGCTCATGCCAGGCTGAGCCATGCTCATGCCAGGCTGAGCTTTGGTCATGCCAGGCTGCGCTTTGCTCATGCGGCCACCGCCTTGTCATTCAACGCGTGACCCGCGGCACCGAGAACGGCGCGGGCGACAATCTCGCGCGCGGCGTCCAGCCGGTATTCGGCGCTGCCGCGCACATCGCCGATCGGCGACAACTCGTCCATCGGTGCAGACTGGATCGCAGTGGCGAGGGCGTGGTCAACCGGGAGGCCGCGCAAGGCTGCTTCGACGCCCGAGAGACGCTTGGCGACAACCGAACAGGACCCGACGGCGACGGCAGCGTTGCCGACGAGGCCATCCTCAATGGTCAAGCGGGCCGCCGCCATGGCTATCGAAATGACGAGATAGCGACGCGCGCCGAGCTTCACGAAAGCCGACGTGCCGGTGGCCGCGTTTTTCGGCACGCGGATGGCGGTGACCATTTCGCCCGGCTGCAGTTCTGTGCGGCGGTTTCCCAGGATGAATTTTTCCAGCGGCAGATGGCGGACCATCGCAACCGTGCGCAGTTCGACCTCGGCGTCGAGGACGAGCAGCGCCGGCACGCCGTCGGCGGCCGGAGAGGCATTGCAGAGATTGCCGGCGATGGAGGCGACGTTCTGGATCTGCACGGAGCCGACTTCTCGCGCCGCCTGCTTCAGCGCATCGAAAGCCGCCGGCAGCGGATGACGGACAAGATCGGTCCAGGTCGTGCGCGCACCGATAACCCAATGGACCTCGGTTTCGGCGATACCGCGCAGCATCGCGAGACCGTTGATGTCGAGGACATTTTCGCGGAAAGGCGTGGCTCCTTGCGTCGGATAGAAATCGGTGCCGCCGGCAAGAATGCGCCACGGAGCCTCGCCAAGCAAAGCGAGCGCCTCGTCTATGGTGGTGGGTTTCGCGTAACGGATCACGCTTTGCCTTCCCAGAAAAATGGGCCTCCTCGAAAGGGGCTTCCCGACGGAGCCTTTCCGGCGTCCGAACCGGTCAAATTCATTCGTATGCAAATGATATCAAGCCGGCAGGAATTGTCAAAGCCAGAGTTTTGCGCCAGCGCCGGCATCGGCGCGACGGCACGCATTTGTTACGCCGTTGGAGTTGACGCAGCCGGCCATCTGGTCAAGTTTCTGCATCCGTTGCGTCAGCGGCATTTTTCGGTGGGTTCGAACACCGGATTCCACGTTTCGGCAGACTTCATGCCTCCGGGACAAACAAGAGGGAGGCTCCATGGCCGACGAAGCGCTTGTTATCATCGACCTGCAGAACGATTTCTGCCCAGGCGGCGCGCTGGCGGTGACCGGCGGCGACGAGATCGTGCCACTGGTCAACGATCTGATCCGGCGGACCGAGCATGTCGTGCTGACGCAGGACTGGCATCCCGCCGGCCATTCGAGCTTTGCCTCCAGTCATCCCGGCAAGCAGCCGTTCGAAACGATTGGCATGCCTTACGGCCAGCAGACGCTGTGGCCGGACCACTGCATCCAGGGCAGCCTGGGTTCGGATTTCCATTCGGGCCTTGCCTGGACCAAGGCCGAACTGGTGATCCGCAAGGGCTTCCGCCCGGAGATCGACAGTTATTCGGCTTTCTTCGAGAACGACCATGCGACGCCGACTGGCCTTGCCGGCTATCTCCAGGAGCGCGGCATCGACACGTTGACCCTGGTCGGCCTGGCGACCGATTATTGCGTCGCCTTCTCGGCGCTCGACGCGGTCAAGCACGGCTTTCACACAACAGTGCGGCTCGACGCCTGCCGCGGCATCGATCTCAATGGCTCCGTCGAGACGATGCTGAACCGAATGCGCGATGCCGGCGTGACGCTGGCTTGAACATCACCAATCGCATTCGACACACTTCCAGAGGGGGCTTTATGCGGTTTGCGGCGGCTTTGACGGCGGGCGCTGTGGTGGCAGTCGCAACCCTGTTTCCAGGAATAGCGCTCGCAGCCGAGGCCCACGAGTTGCCGGGCGAAACAATGTCGCTGTGGTGGGCGCTGCCCTTTGCTGGCCTGCTTCTGTCGATCGCCACTGGGCCTTTGCTCTTCCACCATGTCTGGGAGCATAACTACGGCAAGATCACCTTCTTCTGGGCCGCCCTTGCGGTCGTGCCGCTGGCGGTTGCATTCGGCATGCCTTCGGCCACGGAGGCGGTGCTGCATGCGCTGCTCACCGAATATATGTCGTTCATCATTCTTCTGTTTGCGCTGTTCACCATTTCGGGCGGCATCCTCGTCGCCGGCAACATTCACGGCACGCCGCTGGTGAATGCCGGACTGCTGCTGATCGGGGCGATGCTCGCCTCGGTCATCGGCACGACCGGCGCCTCGATGATCCTGATCCGGCCGATCCTGCGCGCCAACGACAACCGGCGGTTCAACGCCCATGTCGTCATCTTCTTCATTTTCCTGGTGTCCAACATCGGCGGCTCGCTAACGCCGCTCGGCGACCCGCCGCTGTTCGTCGGCTTCCTGCGCGGCATCGATTTCTTCTGGACCACCACCAACCTCTATCAGGAGACACTGTTCGTCGGCGGCCTGGTGCTCGCGGTCTTCCTGGCCATGGACATCATCCTGCATCACCGCGAGGCTGGTGCGCCGAAGATCAAAGATCCGACACCGGACACGAAGGTGCGCATTCGAGGCCTGCCCAACGTCCCGCTGCTGGCCGGAGTGATCGGCGCGATCCTGCTTTCCGCGACCTGGAAGCCAGGCGTGGCTTTCTCCGTCCAGGGCGTGAGCCTTGAATTGCAGAACCTCGTGCGCGACGCGATCATCCTGGCGCTTGCCTTCCTTTCGCTCGGCGTCTCGCGCAAGAGTCACAGGCAGGCGAACAACTTCCACTGGGAGCCGATCGCCGAGGTGGCGAAACTGTTCGCCGGCATCTTCATCTGCATCGTGCCGGTCATCGCCATTCTCAGGGCCGGTGCCGACGGCGCGCTGGCGCCGCTGGTCTCGCTTGTCAGTTCGCCCACGGGCGAGCCAAACGACCTTGTCTATTTCTGGATGACCGGAGCGCTGTCGTCCTTCCTCGACAATGCGCCGACCTATCTGGTGTTCTTCGAGCTCGCCGGCGGCGATCCGCAGCATCTAATGACCACCTTCGCCTCGACGCTGGCGGCGATCTCGACCGGCGCAGTGTTCATGGGCGCCAACACCTATATCGGCAATGCACCGAACTTCATGGTCTACGCCATTGCCAGGCATCGCGGCGTGAAAATGCCGGGCTTCTTCGGCTACATGGCGTGGTCGGGCGCGGTGCTGATCCCGATATTCCTGATCGCGGGTTTTCTGTTCCTTGGCTGATCAGCCGACGCCGACATAGCGGCGGACCGCCGACGGATCGGCGCGGAGCTCCTCGACATCGACGGTCTCGCGGTTGCGGCCGTTCTCGATGAACGAGACACGGTCGGCGACGGACAGCACGGCATCGACGCGCTGCTCGACCAGGATCGTCGAGACACCAAGGTCGCGCAGCTTCGACACCGTCTCGCGGATCCTGGCGATCATCGACGGCATCAGCCCTTCGGTCGGCTCGTCGAGCAGAAGCACCTGCGGCTCGAGGCACAGGGCCCGCGCCATGGCCAGCATCTGCTGCTCGCCGCCTGACAGCGTGCCGGAGCGTTGTCTCAGCCGCTGGCGCAGCAGCGGGAAAAGGTCGAGCACGTTTTCGCGCGTCGTCTTGCCCTTGCCGCGCGCCATCAGGCCGATCTCGATGTTTTCCGCCACCGTCATCTCGGCGAACAGCCGCCGGCCCTGCGGCACATAGGCGACGCCCGCCTTCGGCACGTCATGCGCCGGCAGGCCGGTCAACTCCTTGCCGTCGAGCCTGATCGAGCCGGCGCGTGAGGGAACGAGGCCCATGATCGCCTTCAGCGCCGTCGTCTTGCCGGCGCCGTTGCGGCCGAACAGGCAAAGCACCTCGCCCTTGTGCAGCACGAGGTCGAGGCCGTAGAGCACCTGGACCTCGCCGTAGAAGCAGTCGAGCCCGGAGATGGTCAGAGCTTCAGCCCGTGGTTGAGTCATGGGGTCGTCCCCAGGTAGGCGTCCTGCACCTCGCCATTGGCGCGGACCTGCTCGGGCGTGCCTTCGGCCAAGATCTTGCCGGCGTTGAAGACGGTGATGCGGTCGACAAGCTGCATGACCACCGGCATGTTGTGTTCGATTAGAAGCACGGTGGCGCTTTTGGCGATCTCGCGCACCAGCCCGATGAAATTGTCGATCTCGCTGTCGGCCAGCCCCTGCGTCGGCTCGTCGAGGATCAGCAGGCGCGGCTTTAGCGCCAGCCCCATCGCCACTTCGAGCAGGCGCTGATGGCCATAGGACAATTGCCCGGCCGGCATGTGGGCGCGGTCGGCAAGGCCGGTGCGCTCAAGCGCCGTCATGACGCCGACATGTACGGCACCTTTCGAGCGGCCATCGGTCAGCGTGCGCTGCACCGGCAGCGCGACGTTGTCGTAGGCGGTGAGATTGGCAAAGACGCTGGTGATCTGGAAGGTATAGGCGATGCCAAGGCGGACCCTGGCGTAGGCCGGCAGGTTGGTAATGTCGGCGCCGTCGAAGACGATCATGCCCGACGACGGCTGGATGCGACCGCTGACCAGACTGATGAAGGTGGTCTTGCCGGCGCCATTGGGGCCGATGACGGCGCGAATCTCGCCCGGCATGAGGGCGAAGTCGACGCCGTCGACGGCGCGCAGGCCGCCGAAATTGCGGGACAGGCCCTTGGTCGTCAGCAGCGGCATCATGGCAGCCATCCGAGCCAGCGCTGGCGGATGGTGCCGAGGATGCCCCTGGGGAAGAACAGCACCAGCAGGATGAGGGCGATGCCGACGATCAGCAGATAGGCCGAGGTGTAGCCGCTGGTGACGTCGACGACATAGTACATGAACAGCGTGCCGATCAATGGACCGAGCGTGGTGGCAGCACCACCGAGCAGCACCCAGAGCAGCGGCAGGATGGAATATTGCGCCGAGGCGAAGGTCGAGCCGACATAACCGAACAGCAGCGCGTAGGCGGCGCCCGAAGCCGCGCAGATTGTGCCGGAGACGAGGACCGCGGCAAGCTTGTTGGAAAACGTGTCGTAGCCGAGCATTTTGGTCCGCTCCTCGTTTTCGCGGATGGCGACCAGCACACGGCCATACCTGGAGCGGACGACGGCGAGCGTCACCAGCAGCACGATCGAGAACAGGACGAGTGCGCTCATGTAGCGCACGGTCGGATTGGTGAGGCCGAGCGACGTGCTGCCCAAAACAAGCACACGCGCCGACTGTGGCACGACCAGGCCCTGATCGCCGCCGGTCCAGGAGGCGAGATAGAGGATTATGAGATAGAACACCTGCGCGAACATCATGGTGACGATCATGAAGGCAACGCCGGAAGTGCGCAGCGCCAGCAGACCGATCACCAGCGCAAGAAGCGCACCGCAGGCAAGCCCGGCGGCGAAGGCGGCCGGCACGCTCCAGCCGAGATGGATGACGGCAAGGCCGGCGCCATAGAGCCCGGCCGAAAAGAACATGGCGTGGCCGAGGCTGAGCAGCCCGACATAACCGAACAGCATGTTGTAGCCCATGGCGAAGACCGCCAGCACCATGATGCGGGCGAGCAAGCCGTGATGGTATTCCGGCAGGACGAAGCTTAGGGCGAACAGCAGGGCGATGACGCCCAGATGCAACGCATAGGCTTTTGCCGGTGAAGCCTCCTTCATCGCGATGCCGTCCCGAACAGACCTTGCGGCCGGAACACCAGCACCATCGCAACCAGCAGCGTGGCGATGATCTTGGCCAGCGTCGGCGAGAAGAACACCGAGATGATGCCGTCCGACAGGCCGATGAGCACGGCGGCGACGACGGTGCCGCGCAGCGAGCCGAGCCCGCCGATTATGACGACGATGAAGGATAGCAGCAGCGGGTCCTGCCCCATCAGATAATGCGCCTGGCTGATCGGCACGATCAGCACCGCGGCCACCGCCGCCAGCATGGCGCCGAGCGCGAAGACACCGGCATAGACGCGGTCGACCGGAATGCCGAAGGCCTGCGCCGTCTCGCTGTCATATTGCGTGGCGCGCATGACAAGGCCGATTTTCGTACGCGTCAGCACGAACCACGTCGCGACAAGCAGAAGCGCGGACGCGGCGATGATCGACAGCTTGTAGCCGGAATAGCCGAACCACGGCAAAAGGATGCGGTAGCTGAAGGGCGCCTCAACCGGCCGTGCCTCCGGACCGTAGAAGGTCAGCGCCAGTTGCTGGATGATGTAGAGCATGCCGATGGTTGCGACGATGGTGGCTTCCGGATTGTAATTCAGCCGGCGCAGCACCAGCCGTTCGGCGACCAGCGCGATCAGGCCGACGATCAACGGCGCCAGCACCAGCGCCGCCAGAAAACCGAGCGCCGGATGGCCCGATATCGCCGTGGAGATCGCCCAGGCAAGCACCGCACCCAGCATGAAGAGCTCGCCATGGGCAACATTGACGACACGCATGACGCCGAATACCAGCGACAGGCCAAGCGCCGTCAGCGCCAGCACCGCCGAGGTGACGAGGCCTTCGAGGGCGGCGAGGAGAAGATGAGGTCCGAAGTGCATCGGTTAAGCACCGGCGGATGCGCGAAGCACCCCCCTCTGGCCTGCCGGCCATCTCCCCCTCAAGGGGGGAGATCGGCTGTCATGACTGCTTTCGCCAATCACCAAAGACAGTGAGTGGCCGCCTTCGTACGAATTGCTAATCTCCCCCCTTGAGGGGGAGATGTCCGGCAGGACAGAGGGGGGTGGGGCGAAGCGCACTGTGCTTAAAGAACCAAGCTCACAGCGGCTGGGTCGTGTAATCCCCTTCCGGCTCGTAGAGGCCGTCCTCGATCTTGGTCTTGTGGACGACGTTCAGCCGGCCGCCTTCGACCTTGGAGATGTTCTGGATGCCAAAACACTGGTGGATCTTGCCGTTGAAGGTCTTCGGCCCCTGCGGATGCTCGGGGCCTTCGGCGAACTCGGTCAAGGCCTCGGTCGCCTCGACCAGCTTGGCGCGGTCTTCCGGACCCTTGTAGCCGGCATCCTCCATCGCCTTCTTGACGACATAGAGCGTTTCCCAGCAGCCGAACATGTGGGCGGCGGTGGAGACGTCCTTCGGATCGCCGACGGCAGCACCATTGTCGTCGATGCCGACGGCGGCGCGATAGGCCTTCTGCGCGGCGGAATCATCGGGCTGCGCGTAGCGCGGCGAGCCCTCCCAGAAATGGCTGCCGTCGAGGAATTCGAGGCCTGGACTGTTGATGTCGGTGGCTTCGAGCGAATCGATGAAGCCGAACAGCTGCGGCCGGTTGGAGCCGTAGAATTCGCCGAGTTCCTTGACGAAGGTGAGCACCGCCGGGCCGACCATGACGTGGTAGATCACCTCGGTTTCGGCCGGGATTTGCGGAAAGTATTTGGTGAAGGACGATTCCGTCGGCGGGATGGCGATCTGGGCGATGACCTCGGCGCCCTGCGCCTTCAGCGCCGGCGGCAGGTAGTCGCGATGGTCATAGCCGAAGGCGAAATCGGGGAATATCTGCGTCACCTTCTTGCCGGCATTCGCCGCGATCCACGGCGCCATCGCCTGGATCTGGCTCTTCACGTCGGTGATGCCGGGCTGGAAGACGTAGCGGTTGAGCTTGGTCGAGGCGACGTGGTGGCCTTCGCTGACGACAAAATAGGGCATCTTGGCCTCGCCGGCGGCGGGCGCCGAGCCGATGACGACATGCGAAAACAGCGTGCCGTAGACGATGTCGGTCTTGTGCTGGGTGGCGAACTTGCCGACCACTTCGGCGCCGCGGCCGGGATCGGTGCCGTCATCCTCGATGATCACCTCGACCGGCCGGCCGTTGATGCCGCCGGCTTCGTTGATCGCCTTGACCGCGGCGGCGGTGGTCCTGTCGTACCAGCGGCCATAGGCAGCGCCGATGCCGGTGCGGTGGCACTGGAAGCCGATCTTTATCGGCGCCGAGCTCTGCGCCTGGCTGTAGCGCACGAACCCGGGCGCGACGGCGAGACCGGCGCCCGCGGCCAACCCCTTGAGCGCCGTGCGGCGGGTGAGACCGGTCTTGGAGAGATCGAAAAACCCATTCTTGTCAGTCACGGCAGTTCCCCTTGTTTTTTTGAGTTTTGACCAATGGCTGTAGCGAGGCGGGCCACTCTTGATAAGAGCGCCGAAATTGCATGTGTACAAACTAAATCACCAAAGCCCTGATGTGGCAAGCGGGCTTTCCCGAGGGATCAATCGACGCCGTCGAAGTGGGCTTTTGTCTCATCCGGCAGCCGGCGTGGCAAGCAGCCACAGGCCTAAGACCGTATAGGCGATCATCAGCACGGTGAGCGGAAACTGGCTGAGCGCGGCGCGGGCGGGAACCGGATGCAAGCGCCAGGCGAGGCCATGCGCGACGAGCACGGCGAGCATGTGGCCGGCGATGATGACGCCGGCCTGAAAATTCCACAGCCACCATGCCGAGCCGGCGCCGGCGGCCGTGCCGGCTTCGACCCGCATGTCGGCGGTGCCGAACAGGTCCCAGCCCAGCGCAAATGGGTCGGAAAGCGCAGCCATGGCGTATTGGCCGTCGACGAGCAGCGCCGTCAGATAGTGCGCAACATGATAGGCGAGCGCGATCGGCACGATCGACCAGACCAGCAGCCCTGCAGCCTGACCGAGGGAATGCGGGCTGCCGGCAAGACGCTGGCCGAGGACAATTGCAAGGATGAACGCGGCCGCAAGCAGGACGAACGTCAGCACGAGCCCGAAGGTGCCGACGCCGATCACCGCCGTGCGGCCTGGAAACTCCAGCGGATTGAGCCCGAACAGGCCGAGCCAAAAGAAGGTTTTGGACAGGCCGTCGAAGGAGACCGACGACAGCGCAAGCAGCAGGAAAGCAATGCCGCTGAGCGACAGCGGCGCGGCATCGCTGAGCTTGGCGCCCGGCCAGCACAGACTGAGTCGACCGCCTTCATTGCGCCCGCCTTCATTGCGCTTGCCTTCATTGCGCTCGACTTCATTGCGCTCAAGGAGGGCGAATCGCGCAACCATGGCGAAAAAGACGGTCAGGAACTCACCGCGCCGGCTCCAGTCGCGGTAGCCGAACATCAGCATGGCGGCAAAACTCAGCAGCCAATAGAGGCCGGCGGCCCGGGCGAGCCGCGCCGGATCGTCGGGCGCCGGGTCGATCAGCTCGAACCAGGCGAATGCGAAGAACAGCACGACGGCCGGCCAGTAGCCGAGCCACCGGGGCGGGCGCCATGTCTCGCGCGCGCCGAACAGGCTGGAAATGACACGCCAAGGCCCGTACCAGGGGTTCAGCCATGACCAGAGATTGCCGAGCAGCCCCTGCAGCAGAACCAGCCCAACCCAGAGCAGCGTCCAGACGGTCAGGGGCAGCGGGTTGGAAAGCGGATCGCGGCTGCCGAACAGGCCGGCCGCAACGAGAATCGCGAAGCCGGCAAAGGATATCAGGCTGACGGTTGCCCGTGCGCCGTCGCCGAACGCGAACAGCGGCAGACGCCGCCGCCAGAAGCGGGCAGGAAAGTCTGAGGGCAGCAGTGCCAGGACAAGGAAACTGGCGGCGACCGCGAGCGCACCGCCGGCGACGTAGTAGCCGGTGGGCAGAAGCAGGACGTGGCCGCGATCGGAGGCATGGGCGAAGGCGGGGGTGGGCGATGCGATGAAATCCGAACAGATGAAAGCTCCCGTCCAGAAAGAATATGCTCGCCCGCAGTGATCCTTCGCACCCCCCTCTGTCCTGCCGGACATCTCCCCCGCAAAGGGGGAGATTGGCTGGCATGTCGGCTTTCGCCAATCTTCGACGTTGCAGGAAGGGCGCCGTTCGAACGAACTGCCGATCTCCCCCCTTGCGGGCCTTGCGGGGGAGATGTCCGGCAGGACAGAGGGGGGTGGGCGGGAACTCACGCTATCCGAGATTTCCCTTTTGGCGACGCGAAACCATTCGCAGCCTTCACACCTTGACCAGCTGCTCCACGCGGTCTTTCTCGCCAAATAAACGCAGATACCGCTCGATCTCTTTCTCGTCACCGGTGGCCTTGGCTGGATTATCGGAGAGCTTTACCGCCGGGCGGCCATTGGCCTCTGTGACCTTGCAGACCAGTGAGATGGCGTCGAGCCGGTTGGTGTTGGTCGGCGCGCAGCCCTCGAAATCATTGGTCAGGTTGGTGCCCCAGCCGAAGGACATGCGCACCTTGCCGTGGAAATGGCGGTAGGTTTCCTCGATGGTCTCGACCTCGAGCCCGTCGGAGAAGATGAGCAGCTTCTGCCTGGGGTCCTTGCCCTTTTCGCGCCACCAGGAAAGGATCTTCTCGCCGCCCTCGATCGGCGGCGCGCTGTCGGGGCGGAAACCGGTCCAGTCGGCGATCCACTCCGGCGCATCACGCAGGAACGCCGCGGTGCCGAAGGTGTCCGGCAGCACGATCAGCAAATTGCCGCCATAGTAGCGCTGCCAGTCCTGCAGCACCTTGTAGGGCGACTGTTTCAATTCCTTTTCCGAATTGGCGAGCGCGGCGAACACCATCGGCAGTTCATGCGCGTTGGTGCCGAGCGCTTCCAGGTCGTTGTCCATGGCGAGCAGCACGTTGGACGTACCGGTGAAAGCCTCGCCGATACCTTCCTTGAGCGCTTCGACGCACCAGCGCTGCCACAGGAAGGAATGGCGGCGGCGGGTGCCGAAATCCGAAATCCGGATATCGGGCAGCGCTTTCAGCCGCTCGGTCTTGGCCCACATCTTGGCCTTGGCGCGGGCATAGAGCACGTCGAGCGCGAAGGGCCCGAACGCCCGCATGGCCGCGCGAGATCGAAGTTCATTGATAATTGCCAGCGCCGGAATCTCCCACAGCGTCGTGTACATCCACGGGCCGCTGAACCTCAATTCGTACTGGCCATCGCGCTTGGAAAGCTCGTATTCGGGCAGCTGGAAATTTTCGAGCCAGGCGAGGAATTCCGGTTCGAAAATCTGCTTGCGGCCATAGAAGGTGTTGCCGCCGAGCCAGATCATCTCTTTCTTCGAGAAGCGCAAGGTGCGGGCATGGTTGAGCTGATCACGCAGTTCCACCTCGTCGATCTCCTCGGCAAGGCGAACCGAGGTGGTGCGGTTGATCAGTGAGAAGGTGGCATCGACCTCGGGATACATGCCCCAGATCATCTGCAGCATCAGCAGCTTGTAGAAATCGGTGTCAAGCAGGCTGCGGACGATCGGGTCGAGCTTCCAGGTGTGGTTGTAGACGCGCCGCGCTATATCGGTCTTAGTCATGTCTCGATGCCGCCTTCACTGCTGGCTCCCTGCGGAATGCCTCTTAGCATTGAATTTTTGAATGCGCCTCCCGCTTTGCGGGCTGGCCCGACAAAAAGAAAACCTGCGGCAAGCGCGCGGCTCCGGCAATTGCAGCCTCAGGACGCGGTCTTGGCGCCGATCACTCGCAGCGCCGGGCGCTTCCTGCGGATGCCGATGCGGCCCGCCACCGGCGCATCGGCGCGGCTGTCGGCCTGTTCCTTCTCGGCAAACAGCCAGTCAATGAACAGCTGCACGATCGGCGTCGACCTCATCTCGTTGCGGCAGACGACGTAGAAATCGTCGACCGCCGGCACCGACAGGCTGAACGGCGCGACAAGCAGTCCCCTGGCGAGCAGTCCGCTTGCGGTCACCGTATCGCCAAGCGCCACGCCATGGCCATGAACCGCCGCCTCGGTCGCCATGCGAGCATCGCCGAGATGATGGCGGCGGCCGCGCTCCAGATCCAGCGCATCGGCGGCGGCCAGCCAGGTGTGCCACTCACGGCCGTCGTCGCCATGCAGGAAGACATGATCGGCGAGATCGCGCACGGTGCGGACCGGACGATTGTTGATCAGCGTCGGGCTGACCACCGGGAACAGTTCGAGGCCCGACCATTTGCGCATCCAGCAATCGGTCCAGCTGCCGTCGCCATAGTGCACGCAGACGTCGATATGCGGTGCGCGGATGTCCTTGGCGTCATTGGACGGAATCAGCGTCAGCCTGATGTCGGGATATTGCGAGGTGAAGCTGCCGAGCCGCGGGATCATCCACAACAGCAGCAGCGCCGGCACGCAGGACACCGAGAGGGCGCCGGTGCTCGCCGGCCTCGTCATGCGCTGCGTGGCGGCGGCGATACCGTCGAAGGCGGTCGACACCGCCGGCAGCAATTCGGCGCCGTGCGGCGTCAGCTTCACCCGCTGACCAGCGCGCTCGAACAGCTTGACGCCAAGCGACTGTTCGAGCGCCTTGATCTGGTGGCTGATGGCGCCATGGGTGACGTTGAGCTCAGCCGCGGCCTTGGTCAGCGAGGCGTGGCGCGCCGTCGCCTCGAAGGCCCGCAAAGGATTCAGGGGAGGTAGACGCTTGGCCATCGGGGCCTCAAAGGAGCACGATCCCGAAAAGTGGGGACCCGGTTTTCGGATAAGATCGTGCTCAACATTAATGTGAGATTTTCTCACAGCAAAGACCCTAACAATATCAATTGATTTTTCAATGCAGCTGCAAGACACTTTGGGTCGAACAGCATCAAGACGTGAAATCCGCAGGCAGCCGGCAGGATGGCGACCGTCATTGATGGCCGCTCCGCACCAGCCATGGAGGACCGACATGGGTTATGATCGCGGCAAGCTCGAAGCGTTGCGCCGCAAATATGGCGAGAGCCATGGCGGCGAGATGTTCGACCCGAAATTCCGGCGCGTCGCCGACAAGATCTTCTCCAAGAGCGGCACACGGCTGGCGCCCTATTCCGGCATCCCGACCTTCCTCGCCGCGCCCTACCGGGAAATTGCCGCCGACAATCCTGATTTCGGCGACCTGCAGGTGGCGATGATCGGCGTGCCGATGGACCTCGGCGTCACCAACCGGCCGGGTGCCCGCTTCGGGCCAAGGGCGCTGCGCGCCATCGAGCGCATCGGCCCCTACAACCATGTACTGGAATGCGCACCGACGCATGAGCTGAAGGTGGCCGACATCGGCGACGTGCCGTTCCAGAGCCGCTACCGGCTGGAGACCAGCCATGACGACATCGAGCGCCGCACCAACCAGATCGTCGATGCCGGCGTCATCCCGCTTTCGGTCGGCGGCGATCATTCGATCAGCCATCCGATCCTGAAGGCTGTCGGCAAAAAAGCGCCGGTCGGCATGATCCATATCGACGCCCACTGCGACACCAGCGGCTTGTTCGACATGACCAAATTCCACCATGGCGGGCCGTTCCGCAACGCGGTGTTGGACGGCGTGCTCGACCCGTCGCGCACCATCCAGATCGGCATTCGCGGCTCGGCCGAGTATCTATGGGAGTTCACCTACGAATCCGGCATGACCGTGGTCCATGCCGAAGAGGTGACCGGCCTCGGCATCCCTGCCATCATCGCGAAGGCGCGCCAGATCGTCGGCGATGGCCCGACCTATGTCTCCTTCGACATCGACAGCATCGACCCGGCCTTCGCGCCGGGCACCGGCACGCCGGAAGTCGGCGGGCTGACGACGCGGGAAGTGCTTGAACTCCTGCGCGGCCTCAAAGGGCTCAACATCGTCGGCGGCGACGTCGTCGAGGTGGCGCCGCAATACGACGCAACCACCAACACGGCCCATGCCGGCGCGCAGGTGCTGTTCGAGATCCTCAGCCTGATGGTGTTCAGCCCGGCGATCTCAGGCAAGGGAGCCTGACGCATCAGACCATGAAGTTCCAAGGCGACCGCCGCGCTGGAGCCGGCGGCCGCATTCAAACAAAACAAGCTTCCAGCAGGGGAACGAAAATGACACTTCACATGAAGCTCAAATCATCCATCGCAGCCGTGCTGATGCTCGCCGGCCTTGGTCTTGCCACCCAGGCCGCCAATGCCGACGCGCTCGACGACATCACCAAGGCCGGCGCCATCAATGTCGGCATTTTCTCCGACTTTCCGCCCTTCTCCTCGGCCAGTGCCGACATGAGCATCAAGGGCTATGACATCGACGTGGCGCAGTTCATCGCCGACCAGCTCAAAGTCAAACTCAATTTGGTCAGCGTGACCGGCCAGAACCGCATTCCGTATCTTACCGACAAGCGCGTCGATATCCTGATGAGCGTCGGCTATTCCAAGGAGCGTGAGCAGGTGATCGATTTCGCCGCCGCCTACGCACCCTATTATATCGCCGTCATCGGCCCGGCCGCGCTCAAGGTCGAAGGCAAGGACGACCTCGCCGACAAGTCGATCGCCGTCAACCGCGGCACGCTGGAAGATACGTCACTGACCGAGGCAGCACCCGCCTCGGCCGACATCCGCCGTTTCGACAACTACAACTCCGTCATCCAGGCCTTCATCTCGGGTCAGACCCAGCTGATGGTCGTCGGCAACGATGTCGGCGCCCAGGTGCTCGCCCGCCAGGAGGCACTGAAGCCTGAACAGAAGTTCCAGCTTCTCACCTCGCCCTCACATATCGGCCTCAACAAGAACGAGGACCGCCTGAAGCAGGCGGTCAACGACGCGGTCGCCAAGATGCTGGCCGACGGCAAGCTGGACGAAAGCTCGAAAGCCTGGCTCAAAACACCGCTCAATCCCGACAACCTCAAGGATTGATCTCCGGGGTAAGGACCTATCATGGGCTACAGCCTCGACTTCGGCTGGCTTGCCGATGCGATAGGTGCGATCGCGCGCGGGGCGGCCATGACGATCCTTTTGATCGCCGTGACCACGCTCGCGGGAACGTTCCTCAGCATCCTCGGCGCGGCAGGGCGGCGAAACGGCCCCTTGCTGCTCAAGCGGGCAATCGGCGTCTATGTCGAAATTATCAGGAACACGCCGTTCCTGGTGCAGTTGTTCTTCATCTTCTTCGGGTTGCCCAGCATCGGCGTGAGGCTCGATCCGCTGCTGGCCGCCATGCTGGCAATGACGCTCAACATGGCGGCCTACACGATCGAGATCGTCGGCGCCGGGCTCGACGCCGTGCCGCGCGGGCAGACGGAAGCAGCCCTTGCGCTTGGGCTCAGGCTGCGCCAGGTGTTCGTCAAGATCGTGCTGCCGCAGGCGCTCAAGGTGATCTATCCGGCGCTGACCAGCCAGATCATCATCATGATGCTGGAGTCGGCCGTGGTGTCGCAGATCGCGGTGCGCGAACTGACCTACGAGGCCGACATGCTGCAGGCGCGCACCTTCCGTGCTTTCGAGACCTATTTCGTGGTGACGATCGTCTATCTCGTTCTTTCCGTGGGGCTGCGCCGGCTGCTGGTCAGCGGCGGCCGCCACGCTCTGGGAGCCGGCGTGTCATGATCGAATTTACCTTTTGGGATATCGTCCGCAACCTTCTGCTCGCCGCGCGCTGGACGGTGCTTCTGTCGCTGGCGGCCTTCGTCGGCGGCGGTGTGGTCGGCATGCTCGTGCTGTTCTTCAGGATCGCCAAGAATAAATGGGCGCGGCGGCTTGCGTCGGGCTACATCGCGCTTTTCCAGGGAACGCCGCTGCTCATGCAGCTCTTCCTGATGTTCTTCGGCCTGCCGATGCTGGGCTTGCGCATCGAACCTTGGACCGCCGCAGCACTTGGCCTTACCTTCTTCGCCAGTGCCTATCTCGCCGAAATCTGGCGCAGCGGTGTCGATGCGCTGCCGCGCGGCCAGTGGGACGCCGGCGCCAGTCTCGGCCTTCACTATCTGCAGGAACTGAGGCTGATCATCCTGCCGCAAGCGTTTTCGATCACCCGCGCCCCGACCGTCGGTTTCCTGGTGCAGCTGATCAAGTCGACCGCGCTGACCTCGATCATCGGTTTCGAGGAACTGGTCAGGACATCCAACGCGATCAACAACGCGACCTTCGAGCCGTTCACCGTCTATGGGCTGGTCGCCTTGATCTTCTTCGTCATGTGCTTTCCGCTGACGCAATATGCACGCAGGCTTGAACGCGCGACGGCTACAAACTAGGGATCTGCCTCTGCGGTCAGCGCTCGAATGTCTCCTTTGGGTCAGAACTGCCGTTCACCAACGTCCGGTTCTGACCCAAGGAGGTCGTTCGCGAGTTGAACTTCGAACGTCCGCAACGGGTGGCACGCGCCGTTGAGCGGCGCGGCCTGGGAAGCTTCTTCAGTTCGGGAGACCGGCGTTGATATACCCTTCGACAAAGTGCTCCCGGTCAGCGGGATTTTGAAACGGATGTATGTCAGCCCAGCGTCGAGCCTTAAAATTAGGGTTGTCGGAAAGAAACAGTGCAGCCTCCGCCTTCGCTTCATCGAGACGACCAAGTTGCGCCAAGCTGGCCGCCAGAACACGCTGGGAGCCCGTTCGATACGTTGCTTCGTGCTTCAATGCCTCGATCGCCTCGATCGCTTCCCCATATCGGCGCGCGGCATAGTTGGCGAAGCCCAGCACCCAAAAATAGACTCGCGGGGGATATGGGTTGAGCCGGAAGGCCCTCTTGACGCTTTCGACCCCTTCACTCGCCCTTCCTTGGAAGACACGTAGATCCGCCTGCAAGGCCCATGCGTCAGCATGATTGGGATTGAGACGCAGGGCTTCGCCGAACTCCATGTCACCACGGGAAAGATCTCCCTCATAAGCATGGATGTAGCCCAATATCATCCGGGCATCTGCATTTTCCGTGTCGAGGGCTCCCGCGCGATCGGCAGCCTTCAGAGCTGTCGCACGGTGACGCTCCAGATCCTCTCCCCACATCGCCCAAGCCGCACAGTGGCTCATTGCAAGCCATGCATGTGCCGCGGCAAAGCCGGGGTCTTTTTCAATTGCCGCCCGGAGCAGCGGCCGAGCCGCTTCGTTGCCCTTCGTCGATTGCATGACCAATGCTCGACCACGAACAAAATGGTCGTACGCGTCGATGCTTGTTGCACGCGGCCCCACTGAGAGTCGCCCACGAGGAAGCGCCCCTGCAAGTGCGGCGACGATTCGTCCGACTACGTCATCCTGAAGCTTGAAGACATCATCGAGGTCGCCGTCGAAACGATCAGCCCAAACTTGCGTTATCTCAGCCACTTTAGTGAGCTCGGCATTGATACGCACGCGTCCCCCGGCGCGGCGGACGCTTCCCTCGACAATGTATGCGACGCCCAACTCCGCTCCGATCGCGCGGAGGTCGATTTGCTTTCCTCGATAGGCAAAGGATGAATGCCGCGCGATCACGGTCATGCCCGGTACTTTCGATAAGTCGGTAATCAGGTCTTCCGACAAGCCCTCGGAAAAAGGCACCTGCTCAGGGTCGTTGCCGAGGTTTCTGAACGGGAGGACGGCAACCGACAAATGGCCCTGTGCGGATCGTCGTGCTGCATCGCCCTGCGGTTGAGGCTCCATCCCATCTTCATCGTCATGGATCGATCCTGCAAACCGGTAGCCGACGCGCGGCACGGTCTTGATCCACTCCATGCCGTCGCTCGCTTCGCTCAGACTCCTCCGGAGAGCGGCAATCTGAACGGTGAGGTTGCTTTCCTCGATGCTTGTCGCTGGCCAGGCCGCGTCCATTAGTTCCGCGCGGGTCACCACACCGCCGCCTGCTTCGAGCAGCACCTCCAGGAGTGCAAGTGCGCGTGCTCCCATCGGTGTCGGCAGCCCGCGCGCCAAGAGGAGCCTCCGGCGGCGATCAAATACAAATGGTCCGAACCTTAGCGCTTCCCCAGCCATGGCTAGAATTTACACAATCTACCTTCGAATTTCGGAATTTTTCGTAGCTTTCCCCACGCCTGCGATCGGCCGGTTCTTCATTCTCCAGGCATCGGAAGATGGCTTCCGCTTTAGGAGAGTAATCATGTCGACACTGACAGCACTGGTCGGGTTCTCGCTTCTCGCCACCTCGGCACTCGCCGATCAGCCGGTAGCAAACCCAGCATATCTCGGCGTTCGATCCAACAATCCGGAACAGGAAACCTACGCCAGCCGCGTCGATAGCGCTACACTCGCGAGAACCTTAGCGTTCATTGGACCGGCCCGCAGTTTCGGCCCGGTCACCCGCGAGCCGGAGAAGGATACAGTCGCGTACACTCCGCTCTTCGTCGATCCGGACTCATGCAGGGTATCACTCAACATATACCACTGAAATGAAGTTCAACAGTGACGGTTCGAGGGACCGGACCCCCCGCAGACGAGGATTCCACGCCGCGTCACCAAGGCTGCTCAAGGCATCGTTTAACAGCCCGCTTCATACGCATAACCGCATGCTATTCGACCTCGACGGCAAACTCGTTTGGGCCAGCCGAGGCTTAATCTTTCCAACAAAGAGATGAGCCGTGTCGGACTTTAAAGATATCTTAATGGAAGTACTTCGGATCGCGACCTTCCAACCCCGCGAGGCCCGCATGCGCTATCACCTTCCCCAGTGGGAAGACAGGGCGCAAGCGTCCGAAAGAAAGAGGGCGTTTGGATGCCCAAGCGCCAGTGCCTTCGACGGGAAACCTGGTGAAAGGGGGGTCGAATGAGCTTGGTGACTCCTGTGTCCTCCCTATCACCCGCTAGATCGGCTTGGTCGCGCAGAAAGCCGCTATTTGCAGGCCGGCATCACCTGATTCTAACAAACCTTGGTCTAAGTCTGGGTATAAACGCCAAGTCGCCCTCGATGGGTCCAGCCATGCGCCCGGTCGTTGTTGTCTCAGAGAACCCCGAAAACGCTGATTATCAAACGATTTTCGGGGCCTGGCCAGCAGGACATCGAACGCGATCAACAACGCGACCTTCGAGCCGTTCACCGTCTATGGGCTGGTCGCCTTGATCTTCTTCGTCATGTGCTTCCCGCTGACGCAATATGCACGCTCGCTTGAACGACGGGCGACTACAAACTAGCAAGCTGCCTCTGCGCTTAGCGTTTCGAATGCCATCTTTTGGGTCAAAAGCAGTCATTGGGGATTATCCGGTTCCGCGTTGTGAAGAACGATTGGTGACGATACCCGTGTTTCCGGCTGCCTCTTCGGAGCTATCTCCTTGTTGGAAGAAGAGTTCTGTGTACTCTCACAATGCTTTATCAAGGGCTTGGGGATGAGAATTGTAATATTCGTCGCGTTGGCCGCGACAGCGGCTGGATGCGCGACCTCTCCGGTCGACTATGGAGCGTCGCTTTCGAAGCAAGACCGGAAATGGGCGTCGCCGGAATGCCAGCAAGCCCGCATGGAGGCTTCGGACTACGACGCTCGCGAAAAAAAGCAGCCGGGCTGGGGAACCGGCGTCTTTCTTGGCCCGTACGGATTGGGGCTCGCAGCAGCCATCAAGGAGCACCAGCAGAAGCAACGAAAATTGTTCGCTCGCGCGGTGCACTTGCGGTGCTCAAGCCTTCCACTGCCAAAGGAGTTGCAAAGCGACTTAAGCCCACAGGCCGCGAGTGCAAATCAGACGAAATATCCATAGACCTCACGACCCCGCCCTCCTCGTGAGGAAGCCGCTTTCATCAATGCCCAAAGGAGAGCGGCGGCGCGATACGATCCCGCCGCAGCCAGCGCGCCAGAAGCAGCGCCGCCACCACCGCCAGCCCCAACGACAGGCCGATCCAGATGCCGACGCCGTCGAGCCCGGAATAGAAGGCGAGCAGCACGCCGAGCGGCAGGCCGATGCCCCAATAGCCGATCGCGGCATAGATCATCGGCATCTTGGTGTCGTGCAGGCCGCGCAGCATGCCGGCCGCCACGGCCTGTGCGCCGTCGAAAATCTGGAACAGCGCGGCAAAGGCCAGGAACGACACCGCAAGCCCGATCACTGTGGCATTGGCCGGGTCACCAAGATCGATGAAGGCGCTGATCAGCAGCTGAGGCCACAGGATCATCACCAGCCCCATCAGCGCCATGAACGAGACGCCGATGACAAAAGCGGTCCAGCCGGCGCGGGAAACACCTTCCGAATTGCCGGCGCCATGGGCGAGCCCGACGCGCACCGTAGCCGCCTGGTTGAGGCCGAGCGGTACCATGAAGCTGATCGAGGCGATCTGGATGGCGATGGCATGCGCGGCGAGCGAGGCCGCGTCGATCAGGCCCATGAGAAGGGCTGCCGCGTTGAAGATCGTCACCTCGAAAGCGAGGAGGCCGGCGATCGGCAGACCGAGCCGCAGCAAGCCCTTGAAGCGCGGCCAGTCGGCCCGCCAGAAGCGCCCGAACAGCTGATAGCGGCGAAACTTCGGCTCAAGCGTCACCACAGCCGCCATGCCGGCGAACATCAGCGTGCTGGACAGCGTAGTGGCGAGGCCCGAGCCGGCGATGCCCATCGAAGGGGCGCCGAGATTGCCGAACATGAACACCCAGTTAAAGAAAACATTGCAGGCGACGGCAACGAAGACGATGACCAGCGCCCAACCCGGCCGCTCCAGCGCCGAGATGAACGAGCGCAGGACGATATAGCCGTAGAAGGGCAGCACCGCCCATTCGAGCCAGCGCAGGTAGATGCCGGCCTGATGTGCCAGCGCCGGTTCCTGACCCATGGCCAGCAACACGGCCTCGCCGTACCAGAGAAATATCCAGATCGGGATTGAGATGAGGATCGCCAGCCACAGGCCCTGCCGCACGGTGCGGCGCAGATCGCGCACGGAATGGCGACGGCGGCCGAGTTCCGTAGCGATCATCGGCGAGGTCGCCAGCATCAGGCCGAGCCCGAAGATCAGCGGCATGAAATAGAGGTTGGCGCCGAGCGCGCCGCTGGCCAGCGTGTCCGGACCCAGCCGCCCCATCATCATGACGTCGGTCGCGGTCATCGCGGTCTGGCCGAGATTGGTGAGCACCATCGGCCAGGCGAGCGCCAGGGTCGCCTTGATTTCCTGACGCCAAAGGTTTTCCGGCGCGCGGGCGCCGGCTTCGATCGCAGACATTTTTTCGCCTATCCGATTGCGGCGCGTCGGCCAAAAAGCCGGAAGCCGCGTCTCAGCGCGGAAAATGGCCGTGATCGGTCCGGATTCCGCATTAACAGCACGGCTTGTCTACGAAAGGGGCAGCTATGGCAAGAGGCTGACTCAGAGTAAGAGTTGAGCCAGCAAGGGCGTACGGTCTCAACTCCGCCTGTCTGGCCCGCCTGTTTGGCCCGTCTGTTTGGAGAGAGCGCAAGCCGTTATGGTTGCGTCGTTGGCCGATCTGAAGAGCGGGCATCATATCGGATTCCATCGAAAGGTATGCGGATGAGCGCGTTTCCCGAAATCTATATGGTTCGGCATGGCGAGACGGAATGGAGTGCCTCCGGGAAGCATACCGGCCTGACCGACATACCGCTGACGCCTGCCGGTGAGGAGGCCGCCGGGCGGGTCGCTGAGCGGTTACAGGGCCTTTCGTTCCAGGCTGTCTGGTCGAGCCCGTCTCAGCGCGCCTTCAAGACTTGCACGCTGGCCGGCTTCGGTTCGGCCGGCGCGAAAAAGGCCGATCTGGCGGAATGGGATTACGGCGCTTACGAGGGACTGACCACAAAGCAGATCCTCATCGAGCGCCCCGGCTGGCGTCTGTTTCGCGACGGCTGCCCTGACGGCGAGACGGCAGAGGATGTCGGCGCGAGGGCGGATCGGATCGTCAGCGAGTTGCGTGACGTCCACGGCAATGTCCTGGTGTTTTCAAGCTCTCACTTCCTGCGGGTGCTGGCCGCGCGCTGGCTCGGCCTGCCGCCGCAAGATGGCGCCTTGTTTGTGCTGGATACCGCCAGCACAAGCGTTCTCGGCTACGAGCACGACCTTGGCGAACCAATTATCCGGCGATGGAACCAGAGATAGCAGACGCATTGCAGGGTTGTTCGCGCCGCGCCTACCTGATTTCGTCCAGCGCCTGTCTCTGCCGGTGCATCTCCAAAAACACGCGGTAGTCGCGATCAAACCGGCTGGCGGCGGCCGGATTCGACGCCCGCTTCCTGCCGCCCTGCTGCATGGCGAGGCAAGCGGCGTTGAGATCAGGAAAATGCCCGGCGGCGGTGGCCGCGATCATGCCGGTGCCGAGCAGCACCGCCTCGTCGGCCAGCGGCTCGACCACCGTACAGCCGGTGGCGTCAGCATAAAGCTCCATCAGCAGCGGGTTTTTGGTGTGACCGCCGGTGACATGCAGCGTGTCGATCAGATAGCCGTTCTCGTTCAGTGCTTCCAGCACATGGCGCACGCCGAGCGCGATGCTTACGGCGGTGCGCCAATAGAGCTTGCACAGGCTGTCGAACGAGGACTCCAGCGTCAGCCCGCTTATGACGCCGACCGCATGCGGATCGGCGAGCGGCGAGCGGTTGCCGTGGAAATCCGGCAGCACATGCAGCCTTGCCGCAAGGTTCTCGCCCTCGACGGCGCGCAACTCGGCAACGCGCCGGGCGATCCTGGCGTGCATGGCGGCGTCCGGTTCCCCGCCGGCGCCATGCCAGCGGATGATATGATCGAGCAGCGCGCCGGTGGCCGATTGGCCGCCTTCCGACAGCCAAAGCCGGGGTAGGGCCGCGCCATAATACGGGCCCCAGACGCCGGCAAAGGGTTGCGGGTCGGGCGACATCGCCATGACGCAGCTCGAGGTGCCGGCGATCAGCGCCAGATGCCGGCCGATGTTGGTTTCGTCGCCGGCAAAACCGCCGAGCACGCCGAGCGCGCCGGCATAGGCGTCGATGACGCCGGCGCCGACCCGGCATTTTTCTGTCAGGCCGAGCTCAGCCGCAGCTTCCGCGCTGAGACGGCCGATATCGGCGCCGACCGGGCTGGCCTTGTCAGGCAGATTGCCATGCTCGAAAAGGTCGCCGAGCCCGACGGCTTGAAAGAAGTCGTGCCGCCAGCCGGTCTCTTCATGCGCCAGATAGGTCCATTTGGCGGTCAGCGTACATTGCGAGCGGGCGAGCGAACCGGTCGCCTTCCAACTGAGAAAGTCGGTGAGGTCGAATAGATAGCCGGCTTCGTTCCATGTTCCGGGCAGGTTGCGCTTCAGCCACATCAGCTTCGGCGTCTCCATTTCCGGCGACATCACGCCGCCAATATAGTCGAGCACGGCGTGGCCGCTTTCGGTGCATTCATCGGCCTCGGCAATGGCGCGGTGATCGAGCCAGACGATGGTGTCCCAGCGCCTTTCGCCTGACACCGACACGCTGAGCTGGCCACCATCCCTGTCCCGCACCACCAGCGAGCAGGTGGCATCGAAGGCGATGCCGACGATACCCTCCGCTGCCACGCCGGCCTTTTCGCGAGCGGCGCGCACGGCAATGCAGACCGCCGACCAGATATCCTGCGAATCGTGTTCGGCGTGGTCGGCCTTCGGCCGGTTCATGACGATCGGGTGCTCGGCGCGGCCGAGCAAGGTGCCTCCGGTGTCGAGAATGCCTGCACGGGCGCTCCCGGTGCCGACATCGACCGCGCAAACGAAACTGTTCGTCAAGGTGTTCTTACTCTCGCTCCCAGGCCTGCAATCAGATCGGGCAGTTGCAGCATGTCAGCGAATATAAAGTCCGGTTCACTCGACGCAAGCCGCGCTTTCAGTGCCGGGTTGCCGGCATGCGAACCGCCGGTGAAGGCAAGGACGCGCATGCCCGCCGCCCGTGCCGCCGCGACGCCGACGGGGCTGTCCTCGACGACGAGACAATTTTGCGGGATCGCTCCCATGTTGGCGGCTGCGTGGAGAAAAAGGTCCGGCGCCGGCTTGCCCCGCGCCACCATGGCGGCGCTGAACAGATGCGGCTCGAGCAGCCCGAGCAGCCCGGTGACGTCGAGCGCATAGCGGATGCGATCCAGCGTGCCGGAGGAGGCGACGCAGCATGGCATGGCGAGCCTCGGCAGGACCTGCCCGATGCCGGGGATAGGCCTCAGCTCGTCGCGAAATTTGCGCATCAGCCCGACGCGCATCTCGCTCAGATGCTGGTCGGTGATATCAAGTCCGAAGTCGCGGTCGAGGATTTCGCGAACGCTTTTCATGCTCTTGCCGAGGAAATGCTCATAGGCGGCGTCCTCGCTGACACTGCCGCCGGCGAGCGCGATCATGCCGAGCAATGCCGAAACGGACAGCCCCTCGCTGTCGACCAGCACGCCGTCGCAGTCGAAAATGACCAGTTCAGGCGCCATTCAGAGATTGCCGGCGAGGTAGCGCGTCAGCGTCGTACGCGCGCCATCGCCCCAGAGCGCCTTGAGCGCATTGGCAAAGGCCTCGACGAACGCCGCCGAGCGGCCAACATCGCCATAGATGTCTTCCATGGCCAGCCAGGCGGCAGGCGCATCCTTTGCCGCCCTGGCTGTGGTCTGCAGCCGGTCCCAGCTCGGATCGTTGGGTTCGATGACGGCGCCGCTATCGGTCGTGCCGAAGCAGTAGCGGCACCAAAGTGCCGATTCAAGCGCCAGGCCGGCGACGCCCTTGCCGGCCTTCAGCCGGTCGGCGATGGTCGGGATGATGAATTTCGGCTGCCGGTTGGAGCCGTCGAGGCAAAGCCTGCGGATGGTGTCGCCAATCTTCGGATTGGAAAAGCGGTGCTCGATGAGCTGGTAATAATCCTCCAGCACGGTGTCCGGCACCGGCGGCACGGTCGGGATGATCTCGTCGTGCTCCAGTCTGTCGAGAAAGCCGCGCACCAGCGGCTCCTGCATCGCCTCGTGGACGAAATGGATGTCCATCAGCCCGGCCGGATAGGCGATGGTCGCATGACCGCCATTGAGGATGCGGATCTTCATCAGCTCATAGGGCGCGACATCGCTGACGAACTGTACGCCGACCTTTTCCAGCGCCGGGCGGCCGTCGGTGAAATGGTCCTCCAGCACCCATTGCCTGAAGGGCTCGCAGAACACCGGCCAGTTGTCTTCGAGGCCGAACTCGCTCGACAGGATGCCACGCTCACGGTCAGTGGTGGCCGGCGTGATGCGGTCGACCATGCCGTTGGGAAAGGCGACGTTCTCGCTCACCCATTTCGCCAGATTCTCGTCGATCAGCCGGGCGAGCCCGATGACGCCATCGGCGGTGACATGGCCGTTGTGGGGGATGTTGTCGCAGGACATGATTGTGAAGGGCACGATGCCGTCTTTGCGTCGGCGCAACAGCCCGGCAAGAATGATGCCGAACACGGTTTTGGGCGTCGCCCCGGGCTCAGCATCGGCGACAATGTCGGGATGGGTCGGGTTGAACACGCCGGACGCCGGATCGATGAAGTAGCCGCCCTCGGTGATGGTTAGCGAAACGATCCTTATCGCCGGATCGGCAAGCCGTTCTATGATTGCGGCCGCGTCGCCCGGCATCAGGAAGTCGATCATGACACCGGTGACGCGGGCGCTCATGTGGCCAGAATCCTGCTCGACCACGGTGGTCAGCCAGTCCTGTTCCTGCAATTTGCTGCGGCCGACCTTTTCGCCCTCGAAGACGCCGGCGCCGACAATTGCCCAGTCGTGGCCGAGGCCCGCATTGAACAGGTCGTCGAGATAGACGGCCTGATGCGAGCGATGGAAGTTGCCGACCCCGAAATGGACGATACCGGCCTTGAGCGCCGCGCGATTATATTTCGGGCCGGCGACCTTGGGCGGAAGCTTGGCGAGGATGGAAGATGAGAGTTTCACGGTCATCTGCTTTACCCTTTAGCGGGACGGCTCTTCCCCCCGGTGGAGGAGACGGGGAGAAGAGCGCCTTCGCCCCCTCAACTCATCCACTGGCCGCCATCGACATTGTAGGTCTGGGCGACGATGTATTCGGCGTCGTCGCTGGCCAGGAACACCGCCATGCCGGTGAGGTCTTGCGCCGTGCCCATGCGGCCATAGGGCACGGCTTCGCCAACCAGCCTCTTCTTCTCGCCCTTCGGCCGGTTCTCGTATTTGGCGAACAGGGCATCGACATGGTCCCAGTGCTCGCCGTCGACGACGCCGGGCGCGATGGCGTTGACGTTGATGCGGTGCTTAATCAGGTCCAGCCCGGCCGACTGGGTGAGCGAGATGACGGCGGCCTTGGTGGCACAGTAGACGGCAACCAACGCCTCGCCGCGGCGGCCGGCCTGGCTCGCCATGTTGATAATCTTGCCGCCCCGGCCAGCCGCGATCATCGAGCGGGCGGCGGCCTGCAGCATGAACAGCGTGCCGGCGACATTGACGGAAAACAATCTGTCGTAGCTCGCCTTGCTGATCTCGACGATCGGCGCCAGGTCGAACAGAGCGGCGTTGTTGATCAGAATGTCCAGCCCGCCGGCCCTTGTCTCGACCGCCTTGACCGCCGCCTCGATCGAAGCGAGGTCGGTGACGTCCAGTTTCACGGCGTAGGCGTTGCCGCCGATCTCCGAAGCGGTCTTTTCCGCAGCTTCGAGATTGATGTCGCCGATCGCGACCGTGGCGCCCTCGCGGACATAGGCTTCGGCGAACGCCCTGCCGATGCCGCGCGCCGATCCAGTGATCAGCGCCGATTTACCCTCGAGCCTCATTGCATCATCGCCTTTCCGTCGGCGCCGAAGCGGTGCAGCTTGGTCTTGTCCGGCGTCAGATAGATCGTGTCGCCGTGATGGGCGGCCAGTTCGCCGTCGGCGCGCACCGTCAGCGGCCCGACACCGTCGGCTTGAACGTGCAGAAACGTGTCGGAGCCGAGATGCTCGGCGACGCCGACCGTGGCTTTCCATTCGCCTGAAGTCGTCGAGATGTTCATATGTTCGGGGCGAATGCCGACGGTCTTGGCGCCATGTTTGGCCGCCGGCGCGCCTTCGATCAGGTTCATCCTGGGCGAGCCGATGAAGCCGGCGACGAACAGGTTCTTCGGCGTCTTGTAGAGCTCCATCGGCGAGCCGACCTGTTCGATGTTGCCGGCGTTGAGCACGACGATCTTGTCGGCCATGGTCATCGCCTCGACCTGGTCGTGGGTGACGTAGATCATCGTCGTCTTGAGCTGATGATGCAGTTCGCTGATCTCCAGTCGCATGGTGCCGCGCAGCGCAGCGTCGAGATTGGACAGAGGTTCGTCGAACAGGAAAGCCGAAGGCTGGCGCACGATGGCGCGGCCGATGGCGACGCGCTGGCGCTGACCGCCGGAGAGCTGGCCGGGGCGGCGATCGAGATAGTTGGTGAGGTTCAGGATGCGCGCCGCGTCCTTGACCTTCCGATCGATGGTCGCCTGGTCCTCCCCCGCCATCTTCAGCGGAAAGGCGATGTTCTTGGCCACGGTCATGTGCGGGTAGAGCGCATAGGACTGGAACACCATGGCCAGCTTGCGCTTGGCCGGCGCCTCGCCGGTGACGTCGCGGCCGTCGATGTTGATGGTGCCGGCGGTAGTGTCCTCCAGCCCGGCGATCAGCCGCAGCAGCGTGGACTTGCCGCAGCCCGACGGGCCGACGAAGACGACGAACTCGCCGTTCTCGATGACCAGGTCGATGCCCGGAATGATGACCGTCGACCCGAACGACTTCGAGACGTGCTTGAGCGTGATGTTTCCCATGGTTTCCTCCCCGAGGGGTTATTGTCCGTCGTACATCGCTTGCGGCGGTGCTACTTCACGGCGCCAAAGGTCAGGCCGCGCACCAACTGCTTCTGGCTGAACCAACCCATGATCAGGATCGGCGCGATCGCCAGGGTCGAGGCGGCCGAAAGCTTGGCCCAGAACAACCCTTGAGGGCTTGAGAAGGAACTGATGAAGGCGGTGAGCGGGGCGGCCTCGGTGGTGGTCAGCCGGATCGTCCAGAACGCCTCGTTCCATGCCAGGATGATGTTGAGCAGCATCGTCGAGGCGATGCCCGGCACCGCCATCGGCGTCAGCACATAGACGATCTCGTTCCAGAGCGATGCGCCATCCATGCGCGCCGCTTCCAGGATCTCGCCCGGGATTTCGCGAAAATAGGTGTAGAGCATCCACACCACGATCGGCAGGTTGATCAGCATCAGCATGATCATCAGGCCGATGCGGCTGTCGAGCAATCCTGTGTCGCGGAAGATCAGGTAGATCGGGAACAGCACGGCAACCGCCGGCATCATCTTGGTGGAAAGCATCCACATCAGGATGTCCTTGGTCCACTTGCCCGGCGAGAACGCCATCGACCAGGCCGCCGGTATGGCGACGAGCAAGGCAAGGATGGTCGAGCCGACCGACAGGAACACCGAGTTGAGGAAGAACTTGAAGTAACCGCGCTGCGCCTCGACCGCGGTATAGCTCTCCATGGTTCCCGACGGAAACAGGTTGAAGCCCTGGATGGCCTCCTGCTCCGACTTGAACGACGTGATGATCGTATAGAGGATCGGGAAGAAGATCAGCAGTGCGACGATCCAGGCGGCCGCGGTCGCGATCGTCTTGTGCTGGGTGCTGACTGCACGTGCCATCGTTTCCTCCCTTATTTGTCCAGGTTCTTGCCGACCGCGCGCATGGCGAAGAAGGCGACGATGTTGGCGAGAATGACGGCGAGGATACCGCCGGCGGATGCCTGGCCGATTTTGAACTCCAGCAACGCCTTCTGGTAAACGAGGAAGGGCAGGTTTGTGGAGGCGTAACCCGGGCCGCCATTGGTGGTGACGAGGATCTCGGCATAGACCGACAAAAGGAAGATCGTCTGGATCAGGATGACGACGGTGATGGCGCGCGACATGTGCGGCAGCGTCAAATAGATGAAGCGGCTGATGAAGCCGGCCCCGTCCATCTCGGCGGCTTCCTTCTGCTCGGCGTCGAGCGACTGCAGGGACGTCAAGAGGATCAGTGTCGCAAACGGCAGCCACTGCCAGGCGACGATGATGATGATCGCCGGCATGGGATATTGGCCAAACCAGTCAATCGGCTGCCCGCCGAAGAAGCGCGCAATGTCGGCAAAGACGCCGTATTGCGGATGCATGATCATGTTCTTCCAGACCAGCGCGGCCACCGGCGGCATGACGAAGAACGGCGAGATGACGAGAATGCGGACGATGCCCTGTCCCCACATCGGCTGATCGATCAGCAGCGCCAGCAGGATGCCGCCGATCACCGTGATCAAAAGCACGCTGGCCACGAGGATAAGCGTGTTGAGGATCGACTGCAGGAATGCCGGATTGGAATAAAAAAGCGCGTAGTTCGAGAAGCCGACGAACCCGTCGCGGATCGGGTTGAGCGGGTTGTACTGCTGGAAGGAGAACCACAGGGTGAATGCCAGCGGCACGATCATCCAGACGAACAGCAGCACCACGGATGGCGCGATCATGAAGCGGGCAAGCGAACGGGTCTGCTGAGTAGCCATGACGGTCACCCTTCAAAGGTCAGCCAAATTTTCAGAGTTTGCCAAATTTTCAGAGTTTGAAGGTGGCCGCCCGAACTGGGATTCGGGCGGCCCCTGCCGGCCATGATGGGCAACCGGCGTTCGGCACCGGGAGGAGCCTACTGGATATAACCGCCCTCGGTCATCGTTGCGGTGGCAGCGTCCTGGGCCTGCTTCAAGGCGTCGTCGACACTGGTCTGGCCGGCGAGCGCCGCTGAAAACAGCTGGCCGACGGTGGTGCCAAGGCCCTGGAACTCAGGGATGGCGACGAACTGGACACCGACATAAGGCACCGGCTTGACGGTCGGATGCGTCGGATCGGCGGCATTGATCGAGTCCAGCGTCATCTTGGCGAACGGGGCGGCCTTCTGGTATTCGGGGTTGGCGTAGAGCGAGGTGCGCGTTCCGGGCGGAACATTGGCCCAGCCTTCCTTCGAGGCGACGAGCTCGAGATAGTCCTTGCTGGTTGCCCAGGACACGAACTTCTGAGCCGCGTCAGCCTTCTGCGTGCCGGCGGGAATGGCCAGCGACCAGGCCCACAGCCAGTTGCCGCGCTTGCCCAAGCCATTGTCGGGCGCCAGCGCATAGCCGACCTTGTCGGCGACAGTTGAGCTCTTCGGGTCTGAGACGAAGGAGGCAGCGACGGTGGCGTCGATCCACATGCCGCACTTGCCCTGCTGGAACAGCGCCAGGTTTTCATTGAAGCCGTTCGAAGATGCGCCCTCGGGGCCATTGGCCTTCATCAGGTCGACATAGAACTGCAGCGTGTTCTTCCACTCGGGCTGATCGAACTGCGGCTTCCAGTTCTCATCGAACCAGCGTGCGCCGAAGGAGTTCGACATGGCGGTCAGGAAAGCCATGTTCTCGCCCCAGCCGGCCTTGCCGCGCAGGCAGACGCCGTTCACGCCATTGGCGCGATCGGTCATCTTCTCGGCGGCCTGCTTGATGAAGTCCCAGGTCGGCGCGTCGGGCATCGTCAACCCGGCCTTCTCCATCAGGTCCTTGCGGTACATGACGAAGGAGCTTTCGCCGTAGAACGGTGCCGCATAAAGCTTGCCATCGACCGAGAGGCCGTTGGCGATGGCCGGGATGATGTCCTTGACGTCATAGTCGTCGCCGAGCTTGTCGAGCGGCAGCAACCAGCTCTGCTTGGCCCAGATCGGAACCTCGTAGGTGCCGATGGTCATCACGTCGTACTGGCCGCCTTTGGTGGCGATGTCGGTGGTGACGCGCTCGCGCAGCACGTTCTCCTCGAGCGTGACCCACTGGAGCTGGATGTCGGGGTTCTTGGCGGTGAAGTCGTCGGTCAGCGTCTGCATGCGGACCATATCGCCATTGTTGACGGTGGCGATGGTGATGGATTCGGCATGCGCGGCGAACGCGAGGGTGCTGGCCGACAACAGACCCAGGGTGAGCGTGCGAAGTTTCATCAAATTCCTCCCATAGACCAAGCTGAGCATTTGCCTTGGCTATGAGCAATTACTCACCTCGCGTGATTTATGTCAAGCCGGATTCGTTGCTGCAGCGCAGCACGCAGCCTCGTGCGGCATCCGGTTCCAGACGCGTTCGGGGTATTTTGAAGACGGTTGCGATGGATCTCGGCATCCGCGTGGAACGACCTATTGGCCGGCAATCTCGGCCAGGATCCATTCGCGAAAAGCGCGGATCTTCGGCACGTTGCGCCGCGCCTGAGGATAGACCAGCCAATAGGCGTGGCCGTCGTCGCCGACCAGATCGAAAGGCTGGATCAGGCGGCCATCGGCAAGCTCGGCCTTGAAGAGAGCGGCCGTCACGATCGCCACGCCCTGCCCGGCAATCGCGGCGTTCGCCTCGTAGGCCTGCGCCCCCATGCTGGTGCCGGGGCGCTTGGCGAGTTCCTCGACCGGCAGGCCGGCGGCAATAAACCAGTCCCGCCACCAGATGTCGCCGGGGTCGAGGATCGGCAGGCGCAACAGATCGGCAGGCTCCTTCACCCCGCCGATGGTCGCCGCGAGTTTCGGGCTCAGCATCGGCGTGAAGTCCGCATTGAAAAGCTTGTGCACCTCCACGCCCGGCCAGTTTCCGCCGCCCGAACGGATGGCGATGTCGATGTCCTCGCGGGCGAAATCGACGAGGCGGTTCGATGTATCGAGACGCACGGCCAGCGATGGATGCGCGACCTGGAACGAGCCGAGATGCTGCGCCAGCCAGTTCGAGGCAAAGGTCAGCAGCGTCGAGACGCAGAGCACCCCATCGGCGCCGCTGCGCGCCGCGGCATAGGCTCCACCCAACAGGGCGAATGCCTCGCTGACCGCAGGCGCCATGCGTTGCCCCGCCTCGGTCAACACGATCTGCCTTGGCCGGCGCAGGAACAAAGGCGCCCCGACGCGCTCCTCCAGAAGCTTGATCTGATAGCTCGCCGCCGCCTGCGTCATGCCGAGCTCGCCGGCGGCCTTGGTGAAGGAAAGATGCCGCGCCACCGCCTCGAACACCCGGATCGCCTGAAGCGGCGGGAGCTGGGAGACCTGCCGTGACTTGAGTTCAGGCATAAGCCCTCCTTATGGGCCGTGATCGACGTTTGATTGGCAGCAAGGCCCGATCCAGCCGATATTTGAGGTCGACGATCACTCTCGTCTACAGCGCCGCGCGTCCTTTTGGACGCGCAAAGGACGCTGTAGCACTTTTGATTTTGCGCATGATCCTTTCCGAAAATCGATATCGATTTTCGGGTCATGCGCCAGGCATAACGAAGGCTGACGATCATGACCACGGTACAGGAAAAGCTATTTCTGACGCCAGGCCGAGGCTGGTTTTTGCGGCTGGCGCGCGGATTGGCACGGCACGGACCCAGGAAACGGGCCTATCTCGACATCAGGGAATTGCCGCCGCATCTACAGCGCGACATGGGTTTTCTTGACGGCAACGATCCTTGTGGCCGGCGCAAATAGCCTTGCTGGACTTATCGCAAATCAGCTGGTGGCCAGCAAGGCGGCGGCGGTCCGTTCGTCGGTGATGAGGCCGTTGACCAGCCGCCGGTTGACAGCCGCAAGGATGCCCGGCAGTTTCCGCTCGCCCATGGCGAGCGCGATCACCAGCGACTTTTCACGCGACGGCAATGATGCCGACGACACCCTGTCATTGGTGATGCCCTCGATCATCCGGCCTTCGCGATCGAACACCCAGCCGACGATTTCGGCGACGCCGCCGGCCTTTTGCAGCGCTTTCAATTCACTCTCCGAAATGAAGCCGTCCTCGTAAAGCGGCGCCTTGGGGCCGAGATCGCCGATGCCGACGAAGGTGACGTCGGCTTCTGCGGCAAGCGCCAGCGTCGGTTGGATCATCGGCTGGCTGAGCAGCATCTCGCGCTCCTGCGGCGAGGAGGCGATGACCGGCAGCGGCATCGGGAACGAGCGCGCCTTGACCCTGTCGGCCATGGTGAAGATGACGTTGTAGAAGGCGGCCGAACCGTCGGGCGAGATGTTGCCGGTCAGCGACACCACCTTGTGCTGCGGGCATTCCATCGGCGGCAGCTGCTCGATTGCCGCCTTCAGCGTGCGGCCGGTACCGATCGCCATGACGATCGGCGTCGACGAGCGCAGCCGTCTCTCGATCTCGGCGGCCGCCGCCACGGCGACGCCGATGATCGAGGAGGAAGCGGGATCGCTTGGCACCACCTCGACCAGATCGAGCGCGAAGCGCGATTTCAGCCGGGCCGCGAGGTCGAGGCAATTGGCGATCGGGTGGTCGACACGCACCTTGATCAGCCCTTCCGACACCGCCAGCGACACCAGCCGCTGCGCCGTCTGCCGTGAGATGCCGAGCGTCGAGGCAATCTGGTCCTGCGTGTTGCCGGCGACATAATAGAGCCAGCCGGCGCGCGCCGCGTCGTCCAGCCTGTTGCTGCCGCTGTCCTGCCGGGAATTCAACTTGCTGCCTCCCTGCCCCCGAGCACCGAGCACTAGCACCGAGCGGGAGCGCCTTAGTTTTACCGGGGAATGCGTTTGTAAGCAATTGCCTGTTGCCAGAGCAATTGCCTAGGTAATCTCCCGAGGTGCCTGCAGTGTTTCGAGTGGATGATTATAGCCCGCAATGTCGGTGCAGTCAGGCGCGGCGGTTTATCTCCCGAGGCAAACCCTTTAAGGGATTCGGACAAAGGAGCCTCGCATGACGCCGAAAGCGGTTTTCTGGGACATGGACGGAACGCTGGTCGATAGCGAACCATTGCACGAGGCGGCGCTGATAGCGGCGCTGCACAGCGTCGGCATCGCGGCGCCGGCCAACCTGCATGAGCGCGTGCTCGGCATCGCCGCATGGCCAGTCTACGAGATGCTGCGCGACGAGTTCGGCCTCGACCTGGCCTTCGACGACTGGATCGTGCGCAAATATGACCACTACCTGCCGATGGCCGAGACGCTGAAGCCGCGCCCCGGCGCCATCGAGATCTACAACGAGCTGCGTGCGCTTGGCGTGGCGCAAGCGGTGGTGTCCAATTCCGACCGGCTGGTCGTCGACGCCAATCTGCGCATGGTCGGTCTTTTCTATCCCGGCATGAAGACGATCAGCCGCAACGACGTGCGCGAAGGCAAGCCGCATGCCGAACCTTTTTTGCGCGGCGCATGGCTGGCCGGTGTCGATCCAGCGGATGCCATGGCCGTCGAGGACAGCGTGACCGGCGCCACGGCAGGGCTGGCGGCGGGGATGACGACGATCTTCTGGCCGGAGGCGCCCATGGCAGGGCCGCCCGGCGCGATCATTATCAACAGTGCCGACGAATTGCGGACTGAACTCGGGCTTTAAGAGCGTCCTTCTCCCCGTCACTATACGGGGAGAAGTGCCCGGCAGGGCGATGAGGGGCGGCGCCGAGATTGACAAGGAAGGCGCTTTTCCGAGAGATCACAGTCAGGCCGAGTTTTGACTTCGTCCCACACTTTCGGGCGCTTGCGCCGCCCCTCATCCGCCTGCCGGCACCTTCTCCCCGTATAGTGACGGGGAGAAGGGGCTCTCAGTTCCGGTAAACCGGCTCCTGCTCGTCGAGGATCGCCTTCAATTCGGAAAGGTGCCGCTCGGCTTGGCCGGGATAATCTTCCTGCTCCGTTGCTGCCTTCTCGGCGATTTCGTCCGACAGGACCCGCAGCGGACGGCCGGTCCACAGCGCCTTGATGTAGGTCTCGGCGGCGCGTTCGAAATAGAACATGCGGTTGAAGGTGTCGGCAACGGTATCGCCGATGACCAGCACGCCATGGTTGCCCATGACCATCACCTTGACCTTCGGATCGGCAAGCAGTTGCGAGCAGCGTTCGCCCTCTTCCTCGAAGGCGAGCCCGCCATAGTGGCCGTCGACGACGTGGCGGTTGAAGAAGATCGCCGAGTTCTGGTCGATCGGCGGCAGCGTCGAGTCGGCGAGCGAAGCGAGCACCGTGGCGTGGATCGAGTGCACATGCATGACGCAGCGCGCATGACGCACGTTGCGATGGATGGCGCCATGCAGGCCCCATGCCGTCGGGTCAGGTGCATTCGGGCCGGAGAGCGTATCGGGGTCGTTGGCGTCGATCAGCAGCAGGTCACTCGCCTTGATGCGCGAGAAATGCACCTGGTTGGGATTCATCAGGAATTGCGAGCCGTCATCGTTGACGGCCAGCGAGAAATGATTGGCCACGGCTTCATGCATGTTGAGCCGCGCCGTCCAGCGGAAGGCGCAAGCCAGATCGACGCGCTCCTCGTAGAAGGGCAGGTTAGTCAGCATTTCCTTCTGCAGGCGGGCGATGCTCATCGAAAACCTCCGTGAAAGAAGCGAGGATGCCGCGCGCCGCAGATGCGCGCAACCGGTTTCGTTTGGTGCAGACGAGCGCTTTGCCTCACGCCGCAGTGCTTCTGGCGGCGTCGACGCTTAGCCCGCCATGCTCGACGATGAAATCGATCACCTCCTGCAGACCCTTGCCGCGCGACAGATCGGTGAAGCCGAACGGCCGCTTGCCGCGCATGCGGGCGGCGTCGCTCTCCATGACGTCGAGATTGACGTTCACATAAGGGGCGAGATCGCTCTTGTTGATGACCAGGAAATCGGACCGGGTGATCGCCGGCCCACCCTTGCGCGGGATTTCCTCGCCTTGGCAGACCGAGATGACGTAGAGCGTCAGATCGGCGAGGTCGGGGGAAAAGGTGGCGGCAAGATTGTCGCCGCCCGATTCTATGAAGACGATATCGAGATCCGGGAATTTCTTGGTCATCTCGGCGATCGCCTGCAGATTGATCGAGGCGTCCTCGCGGATGGCGGTGTGCGGGCAGCCGCCGGTTTCGACGCCGATGATGCGATCCTCGGGCAGCGCCTGAAGCCGGGCCAGCATTATGGCGTCTTCCCTGGTGTAGATGTCATTGGTGACGACGGCGATGGAGAACTCGTCGCGCAGCGCCTTGCAGAGCTTTTCGGTGAGCGTCGTCTTGCCGGAGCCGACGGGGCCGCCGATGCCGATGCGAAGAGGACCATTGGCTTGTGTCATCTAGGGAACTCCGTGATGGCAAGGAAGGCGAAGCCGAGCCCTACAACCAGGCAGAGCGGCGAATAGTAGCTGACATCAAGCCGCGCGAAAGGCTGTTCGGGCGCCAGCCGGCGCCACCAGGGCGTGAAGCCGGCAATGCCGCGCCCCAGGAAGACGAGTGCGATGAGCAGCGCTGTCGCGACAAGCCCGGCCTTGGGAAAGAGCGTGGCAAACACGCCTTCAAGCGCCATCGGCCACAGTGTCGCCAGGCCGAGGCAGGCGGCGACGGCGAAGCTGGCGAAGGGCGCCGGCATCTCGTCGACGCCGCGAAAGCCGACCACCGCGCGGGCACAGGAGGCAGCGTCCCTACCCGGCCAGATCCCGCCAATACCCCAATAGACATGCAGCGCGGTGATCAGCAGCAGGACGAGCGAGAGCGCGAAGGCGAGAATGATCATGAACGGAACAGCCGCGAATATTGCGTCTCGTGCTTCATCGCCATGACATCCGAGACGAACGCGCAGCCGCCGAGATCATCCAGCGTCGAGCCGGCAGCACGGGCGGCGACGTTGAGCGCCAGCGGTTCGAAGCCGGCAAGCAGCGCGGTGGCGCCCGTCTGGCCGACGACGCCGAGTCGGATCGCAGCCTGGACGAGGTTGGAGAAGAAGGCCTGCAGGAAGGCCGACAGCGCATCCTGCAGGGCAATGGCGTTGCCGCCAGAAACGGCGCCGACGGCGACGCAATAGGCGCACTCGGCCGGCAGACGGTCCAGCACCTGACACGGCCATGCCGATGCCGCCTTCAGGAAGGCGGCGCCCTGCAGCATGGTCTCGGCATGGCGCTCTCGCGAGCCGGCCAAAGCCTCGGCGAGTGCGGCGATTTCGGCGAGATCGCCGGCTTGGCGGGCGCGCCGCCAGCTTTCGGCAAACAGCACGGCATCGTTCCAGCCCGAGCCCATCTCGACCAGCGTCTCCAGCCATGCGACGAGGCTTTCGCTGTCGGCGACCAGCCCGGCATGCACGGCTTGTTCGAGACCATGGCTGTAGGAAAAACCGCCGACCGGGAAGGCAGGCGACAGCCACGCCATCAGCCGCAACAAAGCGATGTTGGAAGGCTGGTCAGTCATGGTCGTGCGAGTGGCTGTGCGAGTGCGACTCGCTCTGGGTTTCGGAATGCGCTTCGGCGTGGCTGTGTGCATGCGCCTCGGCATGAGCGTGGCCATGCCCGCCGTGGCCGGAATAGGCGCCGCGCACCGGCTTGAACGGCTCGGAAACGTCGCTCACGGTCGCACCCAGCCCTTCCAGCATCGCCTTGATGACATGGTCGCGCAGGATGAGGATGCGGTTAGCCTCGATGGCGGCGGCAAGATGCCGGTTGCCGATATGCCAGGCAAGCTCGGCCAGATGGACAGGGCCGCTGGCACGGATATCGTAGAGCGGTTCCTCGGCCGCAATGATCTCGATATGGCGGCCATCCTCCAGCACCAGCCTGTCGCCATCGTTCAAGGCAACCGGCTCGGGCAGGTCAACCAGCACTCTATCGCTACGGGCCGTTTCGATGGCGCGGCGGCGCAGATGCCGCTCGTCATGGGCCAGCACCGCACGATCATACGGCGTGACCGCTCCCGCTTGGCCGGCGGTGAGGATCGAGACGGCACGCGGGAATTTGGTGAAGTCGGTGCGGATGTCGAGCTTCATTTGAAACCTGCCTTTCCCAACAAGCGTAGCCTATCGCGTCCGCCGCCCCAATGGTGCTCAAACAATCGTGTCGAAGAGCCGCAGGATAAATGCTGATCTGTAGTGATCCTTCGCGCCCCCCTCTGTCCTGCCGGACATCTCCCCCACTTGGGGGGAGATCAGCCGTCACCACCGCCTTCGCGAACCGCCACTGTCGCAGAAGCGAGCGGTGCGCCCAAGCTGCCGATCTCCCCCCTTGTGGGGGAGATGTCCGGCAGGACAGAGGGGGGCGCTGTCCCTCGGCCTTCAAAGGTTCTGCACCGTCGTAACGCTCTGAGGCAACGATGCCGCCAAGGCGATGGTCGGTGTCAAAACAAAAAGTACCTCTGCGCCATCGGCAGCACCGTGGCCGGTTCGCAGGTGAGCAATTCGCCGTCGGCGCGGACCTCGTAGGTTTCGGGGTCGACCTCGACGTGCGGGGTGGCGTCGTTGAGCACCATCGAATGCTTGCCGATGCCGCCGCGGGTGTTCTCGACGGCGATCATCTGCTTGTCGACGCCGAGCCTGCCGTGCAGGCCGGCATCGAGCGCCGCCCGTGAGACAAAAGTCACCGACGAGTTGGTCATCGCCTTGCCATAGGCGCCGAACATCGGCCGGTAGTGCATCGGCTGCGGCGTCGGGATCGAGGCGTTGGGATCGCCCATCGGGGCGGCGGCGATCATGCCGCCGATCAGCACCATGTCGGGCTTGACGCCGAAGAAGGCCGGGTTCCACAGCACCAGGTCGGCGCGCTTGCCGACCGTCACCGAGCCGATCTCGTTCGACAGGCCATGCGCGATGGCCGGGTTGATCGTGTATTTGGCGATATAGCGGCGGACGCGGAAATTGTCGTTGTCGCCGGTTTCCTGCGGCAGCGAACCGCGCTGGCGCTTCATCTTGTCGGCGGTCTGCCAGGTGCGGATCGCCACTTCGCCGACGCGGCCCATCGCCTGGCTGTCGGACGAGATGATCGAGAAGGCGCCGATGTCGTGCAAAATGTCTTCGGCGGCGATGGTCTCCTTGCGGATGCGGCTTTCGGCAAAGGCGATGTCTTCGGGGATCGACGGCGACAGATGATGGCAGACCATCAGCATGTCGAGATGCTCGGCTAGCGTGTTGACCGTGTAGGGCCGGGTCGGATTGGTCGAGGACGGGATGACGTTGGGCAGCCCGCAAACCTTGATGATGTCAGGCGCATGGCCGCCGCCGGCGCCTTCGGTGTGGAAGGCGTGGATGGTGCGGCCCTTGATCGCCGCCACCGTGTTTTCGACAAAGCCGGATTCGTTCAGCGTGTCGGTGTGGATCATCACCTGCACGTCGTAGTTGTCGGCGACCGACAGGCAGCAGTCGATTGCCGCGGGCGTCGTGCCCCAGTCCTCGTGCAACTTCAGCGAGCAGGCGCCGCCCAGCACCATCTCTTCAAGCGCGGCCGGCAATGACGCGTTGCCCTTGCCCGACAGGCCGATGTTCATCGGGAAGGCGTCGAAGGACTGGATCATGCGCGCCAGATGCCACGGCCCAGGCGTGCAGGTCGTCGCCAGCGTGCCATGCGCCGGTCCGGTGCCGCCGCCGAGCATGGTGGTGATGCCTGACATCAGCGCCTCCTCGATCTGCTGCGAGCAGATGAAGTGGATATGCGCGTCGAAGCCGCCGGCAGTCAGGATCTTGCCTTCGCCGGCGATGATCTCGGTGCCGGGACCGATGATGATGGTGACGCCATTTTGCATGTCCGGATTGCCGGCCTTGCCGATCGCGGCGATGCGTCCGTCCTTGAGGCCGATATCGGCCTTGAAAACGCCGTCTGATGCATCGACGACCAGCGCATTGGTGATGACGGTGTCGACCGCGCCTTGGGCGCGGGATACCTGGCTCTGGCCCATGCCGTCGCGGATGACCTTGCCGCCGCCGAATTTCACCTCTTCGCCATGAAGGGTGAAATCCTTTTCGACCTCGATGAACAGTTCGGTATCGGCAAGCCGCACCTTGTCGCCGACGGTCGGGCCGTACATCTGGGCATAGGCGGCGCGGGTGATTCTAGCCATCAGCAATTGCTCCCGAAATACGGCCCAAAACACAGCCGGTCGAAGCCCGGCCCCACATTGTCGCCATCCTATGGTCACGCAATGACCCGCTGAGCGACACCTTCCGATCCCATTTAACGTTTGAGGTGGTCGGGTCACCCCAAAACGACCGTTCGCCAATCGATGGAAAGGAAGATCCATGCGCAAAACGATAAGTCTCGCAGCCGCCGCCACCCTCCTGCTCGCGACCGCTGCCAGCGCCCAGCAACAGCCGGCGCCGCAACCCGGCGAGCCGCCGGCTTCGCCCGCTCCCGCGGCACCCGGCGCCCAGCCGGAAGCGCCGGCGATTCAGACCGTCAACGTCGTCGACATCGAGGAACTGCCGGAGGAAACGCAGACGAAGGTCAACGAAGTGATCGCCAAGCGCGGCGAGGACGGCCTGCAGAAATTGCGCAGCTCGATTGACGCGACCCCCCAGGTCAAATCCGCGCTCGAAGCCAAAGGACTCACCTCGGCGCAAGTGATCGCCGCCAGCATGGACGCCAACGGCTCGCTGACCTTGATCACCAAGAAAGCGAGCTGACGATGCGCTGTGGCGGGCCGGCACAAGGTCGGCCTGCCGCATCGGGGAGGGAACCTTCGCAGGGCAGAATACGTTTCGACTTTTTGGCGTAGAAGCGAGCCTCGAAAGAGGCTCTGAGAGCGAGCGATGGCGATCACCACCTTCCCCGACACCAGATGGCTGCATAGGATTGCCGCCACTGCGTTTCTCGCGGCGAGCGTTCCCCAGGCCGCGCTGAATGCGCAGGGCCTCGAAGGCCCGGATACGGTCAACAAGATCATCGGCTCGGAGGTCGGCCAGGAAGAGACCAACACGGCTGTGGAAGCCGGCAAAGTCGCCACGGCGATCGACCGGACGCGTGAAAACATCGGTACGGTGCGCAAAACATCCAAGCTCGACAAAGTCGATATCGTGTTCCTTACCGACGCCGCGCGCACGGAAGGCGGTCTGCCGCCGGCGATAGAAAGCAAGGTCAAACAGCATCAGGACGACATTGCGGAACTGCGCGAGGAGATCGAGGCGAACGCATTGCTGTTCAACGCCATCGACTCTCGACGCGTGCTGACCGAAGACGTTCTCGCCGTGGAATTCGATGATACTGGAAAGGTCGTCATCTACGCGGCGGCCAAGCCGCCCAGCTGAGCCGAAACTGCTCGACGCCTTCGATCTCACAGCGCGCCCATGATCTTCTGCTGAAACCCGTAGACCTCGCGCTTGCCGCCGAGCGGCACCAAAGTGACGTCGCGCTCCTGGCCGGGCTCGAAGCGCATCGCCGTGCCGGCGGCGATGTCGAGGCGCATGCCCCGCGCCTTGTCGCGATCGAATTTCAACCCCTCATTGGTCTCGAAGAAGTGGTAATGGCTGCCGACCTGGATCGGCCGGTCGCCGCTGTTGGCCACTTTCATGGTGACGGTCGGCTGGCCCTTGTTGAGTTCGATCTCGCCGCCTGCCGTGATGATTTCGCCCGGGATCATCGCCAGCTTCACAAGACGCCGAAGACGAGACCGGCGGCGAGAAGCAGGATCGCCGAATGGGACGTGCGTTTGATCGTTGCGGGGACCATCGATATGCCTTTCGCTGTCAGGATCGTGCCGTCACGCGGCGTTGCGGGCCGGGCCGCAGCCTTCGGCCTTGAGGACGCGCTTTGTCGAGGCGGGATGTTTGTTCAGCATCGCTGCCGGCCGGATCGGGCGCGCTGAAAAATTGCCGCCGCAATTCGGGCAGATGCCGCCCAGCACGTTTGCCGCGCAATCGGCGCAGAAGGTACACTCGAAGGTGCAGATCAGCGCATCCGTCGCCTCAGGCGGCAGGTCCTTGTCGCAGCATTCGCAGTTGGGGCGCAGTTCAAGCATTTTCTTCTCCTCACCGTATCGGTTCGTGCACGGTCACCAGCTTGGTGCCGTCGGGAAACGTCGCCTCGACCTGGACGTCGTGGATCATCTCGGCGATGCCCTCCATCACCTGCGCGCGGGTGACGACATGGGCGCCGGCCTCCATCAGCTCGGCGACCTGGCGGCCGTCGCGGGCGCCCTCGACGACGAAGTCGGTGATCAGCGCGATCGCCTCCGGGTGGTTGAGCTTGACGCCGCGTTCGAGCCGCTTGCGCGCCACAATCGCCGCCATGGCGATCAGCAGCTTGTCCTTCTCCCTTGGCGTCAGGTTCATGCGTTTCCCTAAGATGGCGTAAATTGCAATGGCATAATCGGAATCAGAGTGACCATAATTTGGGCAGACCCGCCCGTCCGTTGAGCAATTCGACGAGCGGAACCAGCCGCTTGCGGAGCTGGTAGCCGTCCTCGGCAAACAGCCTCGCAAGAAGCTTGCCAGATTTCTTCACGCTCCAGACGCTGGCATCGCCCTGGCCGCCGATGATGTCCCGGGCCGGATCGAGCAAAGCCTCCACCCGCGGCGAGATCATCAGCACCGTCGCCATGGCGATGGCGCCGCCGGCCACTGCGGAACGGCCCAGAATGGCCGCAATGCCGGGCCCGATGCGGAAATCCTCGGCATGAACAAGCGCTCCGTCCTGGCTGATGCGCCAGCGGTCGTGGAAGCTGCCGTGCGTCGCGCGTTCGCCCATGGCGAGGCGGCCGAAGACGGTCGCCTCGAGCACCAGCGCCTCGGCACCGGCGGCGAGCTCCAGGTCGAGCCTGCGGGCAAAGGCCGATCGATCAAAGACGATGGTTTCCTGCGGCAGCCAGGCGATGCGGCCGCCGGCGCCGACCGTCAGCTTCACCCGCACCTCGGCGCGATCGGATGCGGCGCGGTAGATTTTCTCGCAGGCCTGGGTGGTTATGGTGGCGGAGGCGCCGGCGCCGACATCGACCTCCCAGCCGAGGCGGTCGCCGCCGGTCAGCCCGCCGGCGGTGTTGATCAGGACGGCTTCGAGCGGATCGGCCGAGACGGCCGGCATGCGGATCTTGGCGGAACCATCCTGATAAAGCCGCCGAAGACGCGTGCGGCCGCCATTCTTGTCACATGCAAGCTGCGCCGTTCCGGCGACGCGCTGGGCCGACGGAACAAAGGTCAGGCCACGTTCGATCATATCCATGGCGCTAACGATAACCACACCGCCGGCTTTGTCGACATATAGCTTGTTGCTTGACAACGTTTCGGTTTCTATAGAGGAGCCGTCTTGGTACGGTCACACAGCGCCTGGCGGGATAAAAGGCGATGATGACGATTTGAGCCTGGGGAAAAAGAGGCGCCGATCAGTTGGCGTCGAGAAACGACAAGGGTTGGGGAAGGAACCGAATGGCTGACCAGCTGGCAACGGACATCATCGAGAAGATCAAAGCTCATGCCGAGCCCGGTGGCGAAGAAATCACCACCAGCACCGAACTGACCTCACTTGGCATCCATTCGCTGGAACTGACGGAGATCATCTTCGACCTCGAGGAACAGTATGGCATCGAGATCGAGATGAACACGGTCGATGCCTGGAGCAACCTGAAGAACGTCGGCGACATGGTCGAGGCGGTTCGCGCGCTGATCGCGAAAAAAGCCTGACTGAATGCACAAGCGCGTCGTCATTACCGGGATCGGCGGCTTATGCGGGCTCGGCACCAATGTGCCCGCGATCTGGGGCGAGATGCGCGCCGGCCGCTCGGCCATCGGCCCGATCGTCAATTCGGAGCTGCATGACCTGAAAATCAGGGTCGGCTGCGAAATCAGGACGCTTCCCGATCACGGCATCGACCGCAAGCAGGTCGTGTCGATGGACCGCTTCAGCCTTTTGGCGACGATCGCCGCGCGGGAGGCCGCGCAACAAGCCGGACTGAACTCGCACGCAGCCAACACTTACCGGGCGGGCGCCATCGTCGGCGTCGGCGTCTGCGGCTGGGAGGCGATCGAAGAGAGCTATCGCGCCATCCTGCTCGAAGGCAAGAACCGCACCGGCATCTTCACCGTGCCGAAAGTCATGCCGGGCGCTGCGGCCGGCCACGTCAGCATGAATCTCGGCCTGCGCGGACCGGTTTTCGGCATCACCTCGGCCTGCTCCTCGTCCAACCACGCCATTGCTTCGGCGGTCGACCAGATCAGGCTCGGCCGCGCCGACGTCATGCTCGCCGGCGGCACCGATGCGCCGCTGGTCTGGGGCATCCTGAAAGGCTGGGAGGCGCTGCGGGTGCTGGCGCCCGACACCTGCCGGCCGTTTTCGGCCGATCGCCAGGGCCTGGTGCTCGGCGAAGGCGCCGGCATGGTTGTGCTGGAAACCTACGAGCATGCCATGGCGCGCGGCGCCACGATTCTTGCCGAAATTGCCGGCGCCGGCCTTTCCGGCGATGCGTCCGACATCGTCGCGCCGACCATCGAAGGGCCGGAGGCAGCGATGCGCTTCTGCCTCGTCGATGCCAGGCTCAACCCGGAAGACATCGACTATATCAATGCGCATGGCACCGGCACCAAGGCCAACGACCAGATCGAGACGGCGGCGATCAAGCGCGTCTTCGGCGATCACGCCTCCAGGCTTTCGATCTCGTCGACCAAATCGATGCACGCCCACTGCCTTGGCGCGTCGGGGGCGCTGGAGCTGATCGCCTGCGTGATGGCGATCCGCGAAGGCATCGTGCCGCCGACGGCCAATTTTCGCGAAACCGACGCCGATTGCGATCTCGACATCACGCCGAATGTTGCGCGCGAGCGCAAGGTGCGCGCGGCGATCAGCAACGGCTTCGCCTTCGGCGGCACCAATGCGGTGCTGGCGTTCAAGGCGGTCTGACGGCAACCGGATCATCCAGATACGGCGAGACTTCTTTGCCACGCGCTTCCGCGCGAAAAATCCCGCCCAGGAGTTTCGATGACCGACCTGTCCGCCTTTCCGATCGCCACGCGCTGGCCGGCCAGCCATCCCGACCGCATCCAGCTCTATTCGTTCCCGACGCCGAACGGGGTGAAGGTGTCGATCGCGCTGGAGGAACTCGGCCTGCCATACGAGGCGCATGCGGTGAACATCGGCAAGAACGAAAGCTGGACACCTGAATTCCTCTCGCTGAACCCCAACGGCAAGATCCCGGCGATGATCGATCCGGACGGCCCTGGCGGCAAGCCGATCGGGCTGTTCGAATCCGGCGCCATCCTGCTCTACCTCTCAGACAAGACCGGCAAGCTGATTCCGGCCGACCCGGTGCGGCGTTACGAAACGATCCAGTGGGTGTTCTTCCAGATGGCCTCGATCGGGCCGATGTTCGGGCAAGTCGGCTTCTTCCACAAATTCGCCGGACGCGAGATCGCCGACAAGCGGCCGCTGGCGCGCTATCGCGACGAATCGCGGCGGCTGATCGGTGTGCTCGAGACGAGGCTGAAAGGCCGCAGCTGGATCATGGACGACGATTACACCATCGCCGATGTCTCGATGCTGGGCTGGGTGCGCAATTTGATTGGTTTTTACGAAGCAAGGGAACTTGTCGGCTTCGACGACTTTCGCAATGTCGCGGCATGGCTGGAACGCGGCCTTGCCCGGCCGGCGGTGCAAAAGGGGCTTAGTATCCCCGCCCGGGGCTAGCTCAACAGGCCACAGGCGCCGAGAAGCGGCTGGGCCTATTTTGCCTTGGTTTTGGGTTTTGAGCCGCCCTTGCCCATGACGGAAGCGGCAAGGGATGCAGCGCTCCTGGCGGTGGCGACAACCGCACCCGCTGCGACATTGGCCGTCGTTTTGACCGTGCGCATTGCACTGTCTGCCATGGAGCTGCCACCGCTTGCCGATTTCCTCGGCTTGGCGGGTTTTGCCGTGGCCTTAGCTGCGGTCGGTGTCACTTTCTTCGGTGCTGCCTTGCCAAAGGTGGGCTTTGCCGCATCCTTGGAGCGGGCGGCGACGGCTGGGCCAGCGCCCGTCTTCGATTCAGTTGCCTTTGATTCAGTTGCCTTTGATCGAGTTGCCCTGCCCTTGCGGGGCGCAGGCTTTCTTGCGTTGGTTGCCATCGGAGTTGCCATTGGACAGTTTCCTCATGTCAGCATCATTGCCGTATCTGACATAACGGCCGGAAAGTCCTAAGGTTCCGGCGCGGGCTGTCCGGCAAATCAGGCGTGATCGCCGATCACCAGATCGGCAGGGCGGCGGCGGGCAAGCACGCGGTCGATGTTGGGCATGTCGTTGTAGGCGATCCAGGCGCGGGCGTCCTCGTCGGAGCGGCCATGCTCATGCCATCGCTCCAACAGCCGGCGCTCGAGCTCGGCGCGCGGCACATCGACGAAGATCGAGAAATCGAACAGCGGCGCCAGCCGCGACCAGGGTTCCTCGTCAAGCAAGAGATAATTGCCTTCGACCAGGATGAACTTGGTGTCGGCGGCGATGATCGAAGCGGCCGCGCGAGAGAGCTCAATGCTGCGGTCGAACACCGGAATGGCGATGTCGGGCTCGGCCGCGCGGATGCGCTTCAGCAAGGTTTCGAAACCGGCAAAGTCAAAGGTCTCCGGAGCGCCCTTTCGCGCGCGCAGGCCGCGCTGCTCGAGCACGGCATCGTCGTAATGGAAGCCATCCATGGGGACGATTTCGGCCGCACCTTCCGGCAGCAGTTCATGCAGGCGGGCTGACAGCGTCGACTTGCCGGCGCCCGGAGGACCGGCGATGGCAACGACAAAGCGCGGCGCCTTGCCGGCGCGCTTGAAGATGGTGGCGGCGAGATGAGCAGTCTCGGACATCGGAGCCTTTCTGGCTGGGTGTTTTGGATCGCATCTTGGCGATAATCCGCGGGAAATTCAAATCTGCACTGGTGTTGTTCCGGGTGGTCGCTTCAGTAGCGCTTGCTACTTGTGTTGAAGACCACCAATTGTCGAGGCTGGTGCCGCCCCTCATTGCCCTGCCGGGCATTTCTCCCCGTATAGTGACGGGGAGAAAAAGCTGGCCGCAACGTTGGCGTCCTCGCTATAACGCTGGTGATTGGCGAAACCGTCGACGAGAGCGCCCCTCTCCCCGTCACTATACGGGGAGAGGATGCCGGCAGGCAGGTGAGGGGCAGCGCCAACGCCCGCATGAGCAATTGCCCTGCGCACAGCCCAATCAGACAGGCACGGACCTGCCAATCCGCAGGAAATCGCCGTCGAAAGGTACTTCCCGCGTCGAACCGTCAGCAGCCGTGAGGCGCATATGCCCCTGCGCGGTAGCGATGTCGTGCGGCGGCTCGCCGCCGGATAAGGGCAGTGCCCCGATGACGTGGCGGAACGAGACATTGCGGCCTTCGCCAAGGGTAAAGGCGGTCGCCACCCCTTCTTGCTTCAGCCAGTTGTCACCCAGCGACGCGGCATGGCCGAGCGCCGTGCGGCCGTCCTCGATGCCGAGCACGCCGCGATGGCGGCCGCTCCACGGCGCGTAGTCGCGCCCGCCATTGCTGACCCACAGCATGGTGACCGGCAGTTCGGCCGGGTTCTTCAACACCAGCACCAGATCGGCTTCCGCCTTTCGCGCCAGTGCGGTCCAGCCCGGCCCGCCATGATCGGCCTCGACCAGCGTGACGAAATCCTCTCGGCTCTGGTCCATGCGATAGCCGGTCAGGTCGAGCGTGCCGCCACCAGCGGCGGGAAAACGCGTCAGGTCGGCGGAACGCGCGGGATAGGCGAGCAGGAAACGGCCGCGGGCCGGATCGGGCTCCAGCGGATCGTCCGGCGTTGCAGCAAACCGCTTCGGCGAAAAGGCGAGCTTGCCGCCATCCTTCATCACCGTCATCGGATGATGGGCGACGGAAATCGCGCCCGAACCGCCGGAAAAGACGTGTTCCTGATAGAGAAAGGGATGGTCGTCGCGCAGGGTGAGTATCTTGTCGACCGTGGCGCCCATAACCTTATGCTGCAGCCGGAAAACGGCCCGCCAGCCATCGACCGTCGCCTCGGAGGCGACGACATTCCAGGGGCTGTTGGCCGGCCAGCCATGCAAAGGTGCTTCCTCGACATCGCTGCGTGAAAACGGCGCGCAGAGAAAATCGCCGGACAGGCGAACGGTGCCGGCGGGCAGGTCCTGCGGCAGCGTCTCGCGCGGCTCGTCGATCCACGGCGCGCGATGCAGCGGTTTTAGCCGGCGCCCGCCGATATCGACGGTCATGTCGGCGAGATGGCCGACGGTGAGATCGACCGTTACCGAAATGCCCTTTGCCTTGATCGTGAGCGTATCCATGGCGCACCTGCTGATTCTGCCGGCGCCAGCAAACCCGCTCGGTGCCGGTTGCGCAAGCTCAGTCCCGGTATTTCGCATCAGAGACAGCGGAGCACCCTGTGGGAGCGATCATTGCCGGCTGGCGGCGCTGCCCCTCATTGCCCTGCCGGGCACTTCTCCCCGTATAGTGACGGGGAGAAGGGGCTGGCCGCAACGCCGGCGGCTATGCAAACGCCGGTGATTGGCGAAACCGTCGATGACAGCGCCCCTCTCCCCGTTCTACGGGGAGAGGATGCCGGCAGGCAGGTGAGGGGCGGCGCCAACGCCAGGAGCGTGGTGAATGACCGGTGTTAACGAAATAGACGGCGCCATTGGGTTACGCTAGTTTCCCACTCGTTTCAGCAACCGCTTACCTTCAGAACAGACCTATCTTGTCCAAAGCGCACCTCTTTCCGTTCATCACAAGATTTGTCGCGGCGTTTGCCCTGCTGGTGCTCGTCGCCGGCTGCGCGACGACGCCGACGGAGACCATGCTGGCGGTGCCGGCGCCGGCGCAGAAATATGCGGCTGTTGTCATCGACGGCAGCAGCGGCAAGACGCTGTTCGAGGCCAACTCGACGGCGCCGCGCTATCCGGCGTCGCTGACCAAGATGATGACGCTCTACCTGCTGTTCGAGGCGCTGGAGCAGGGCCGCATCAGCAAGACGACGCTGATCCCGGTCTCGGACAACGCCGCCAGGCAGCCGCCGACCAAGCTGCGCTTCAGGCGTGGCGAGACGATCGATGTCGAATCGGCGATCCGCGCGATCACCGTCAAATCGGCCAATGACGTGGCGGTCGCCGTCGCCGAATATCTCGGCGGCAGCGAACAGGCGTTTGCCGCGATGATGACTGCCAAAGCGCGCCAGATCGGCATGCGCAGCACCGTCTTCCGCAACGCGTCGGGCCTGCCGGACGCCGGCCAGCTGACGACGGCGCGCGACATGGCGGTGCTCGGCATGGCGCTGCGCGCCCGCTTCCCGCAGCATTTCCATTATTTCTCCGAAAGCGACTTCATGTTCCGGGGCAGGCTGGTGCGCGGCCACAACGACATGCTCGGCCGCGTCCGCGGCGTCAACGGCATCAAAACCGGTTACATCAGAGCCTCAGGCTTCAACATCGTCACCTCTTACGACGCCGACGGCCGCCGGCTCATCCTCGTGGTGATGGGCGCCGACAGCGCGCGCCAGCGCAACGACCACGTCGAGGCGCTGATCCAGCGCAACCTGTCGCCGGCGTCAAACACGACGACGCGGCTGCTGTATGCCGGGGAGCAGTGAGGGGCGGATGTTCGGCAGTGATGGGGGGCGAGCTCTTGATCGGTGGTTTCAACTTGACAGGTGACGGCAACTATGCTAGGAATTTATTCATAGTGCTGATTTGCGCCCGCCCGCCGAGGCGGGTTTTGCATTTCAGGCTTTGGCGCCATTCTTCATAGGTCCGATAAAACCGCAGGTTTGCCGGCCCTCGGGCTTGCTTCTCGCACCTTCGAGGGTCACGGCAGGCTCCAGATCGTGGACCTCTGTGGAATGAGCAATCCGGAAAATGCGTTATTCCGAGTTCGCAGCCCTGCCGCCGGCCACTTGCCCGTTGAAGCCCGCGCCGGCTTCCGCTAAGAAGCCGTGGCTGGCCGGTTTACCGGCTGGTTCGTTTTCCGGATTATCGATCCTGAAGGCACCCGTAGCTCAGCTGGATAGAGCGCTGCCCTCCGAAGGCAGAGGTCACAGGTTCGAATCCTGTCGGGTGCGCCAATAACATCTGGACCCATTCTGGAAAGGGTTCTCGAGTGGTTCCAGGTCTGCATGGCTGGCAAGCAAGATTCGGTCGATCAAGAAGAGCTTGCCAATGGCGCGTGCGTGAAAACGGGATCAACTCCCGAGCCCGCCAGGCAAGGGAAAGCGCGTTTCTATCGGCCTGATGAGATTGCAAGTTGGCTCGTTGATCGCTCGCTTCTTCCATGGGAGGTTAGCTGCGCTTGGCTCAAGCGGAGGAGGCTTGTAGTTGAACCGGCAACGGAGCAGTCGACAGAGTTCCTTGTTAGTCCGCCGATCCGTTCGTATAGATGCGATTGCCAGCTGAGGCTGGCAAAAGGCAGGGCGAAGGGGGACCAGGTCGTCGTTACTTGGCGCCGGTAATCGACATGAAGATCATCGACAACATCTCGGAGCGACTCGGGGACGATCTGAAGCGCACCGTCGAACGCGGCTCGCGGCTAAAAATTGCGGCGTCCTGCTTCTCTATCTATGCATTCGAGGCGCTGAAATCCGAGCTTTCCAAGGTTGAGAGCTTCCAATTCATCTTTACCGCGCCGACCTTTGTCCCGACAGAGGTTGCTGACCGCCTACGCAAGGAACGGCGGGAATTCTTCATACCAAGGGGACGACGGGAGAGCGGTATATATGGGACAGAGTTTGAAATCCAGCTCCGCAACAAGCTGACCCAAAGAGCGGTGGCGCGCGAATGCGCAGCCTGGATCCGCAATAAGGCGACGTTCCGGTCGAACACCACCAAAGCTCCGATGCAGCAGTTCATGCACATTGCAAATGACGCCGCGGGCACCGCATATATGCCGATCAGCGGTTTCACCGCCGTCGACCTCGGATACCAGAAGGGTGATGCCGTTTCGAATTTCGTGACCAGATCAGATGATCCGAGTCACGCGCAGATGTATCTCCAGCTCTTCAACCAGATCTGGTCAGATCCGGAAAAGGTTAAAGACGTCACGGAAGCGATCTGCGACCACATCGAGTCGGTCTACCAAGAGAACTCGCCTGAACGCATTTACTTCATGATGCTGTACAATATTTTCCAGAACTTTTTGGAGGATATCGACGACGACGTTCTGCCCAATGACCTCACGGGGTATCGAGATAGTCTCGTCTGGAATAAATTGTTCAACTACCAAAAGGATGCGGCAACCGGCATCATCAACAAGCTGGAGACATACAACGGCTGCATTCTGGCTGATAGCGTCGGCCTAGGGAAAACGTTCACCGCGCTCGCGGTCGTCAAATATTATGAGCTTCGCAATCGTGCCGTCTTGGTGCTTTGCCCCAAAAAACTCGCTGACAATTGGCGAAACTATAACACCAACCTCACGACCAACATATTTGCGAAAGACCGGTTCAACTACGACGTCCTTTGCCACACGGACCTCTCCAGAACGTCCGGTGAGTCATTTGGCATTCCGCTGAACCGCGTGAATTGGGGGAATTATGATCTCGTCGTTATCGACGAGTCCCATAATTTCCGCAACAATGACATCTACAAGGACCGGGAGACCCGATACCAGAAGCTGATGAACAGGGTCATCCGCGCAGGCGTGAAAACCAAAGTTCTCATGCTTTCCGCGACTCCGGTCAATAACCGCTTCACGGACCTTCGAAACCAGCTCGCTCTAGCTTACGAGGGACAGTCCGAGGGCCTAAGCCGGAACCTGAAAACTGACACGAGCATCGAGGAAATTTTCCGGCGAGCGCAGAAGGCATTCAACGCTTGGACCATGCTCCCTCCAGAGGAGCGGAACGCGGCAACGATCCTTAAGGCGCTCGACTTCGACTTCTTCGAACTCCTTGATGCCGTGACAATCGCGCGGTCACGTAAGCACATCGAGACCTTCTACGACACCAAAGACATCGGCAAGTTCCCCCAAAGGCGAAAACCCCTGTCGTTCCATTGCCCAATCACACACCGCGGCGACGTGATGAGCCTGAATGACATCTTTGCGCAGCTTTCCGTGCTGAAACTCGCAGTATATGCGCCCATCAGCTACATTCTCCCAAGTCGACTTCGAAAATATGAGGAAATCTACGACACCCAAGTCGAGGGTGGCAGGGGAAAGTTGCGGCAGGCAGACCGAGAGCGCAGCCTTCAGGCGCTGATGACGACCAACCTCCTTAAACGCCTGGAGAGCTCGGTCGAGGCGTTCCGGCTCACGCTACGCTCGCTCGCCGGAAACATATCCCGGACACTGGGCGCGATCGGCGAGTTTGAGCGGTCCGGAGGTTCACAGAGTGTCACCGATTACCTCGCGGATGTCGAAGCGCTGGACGCCGAGGATGAAGATCTTGAGGGCCTCGACGAATTCACAGTTGGAAAGAAGGTCCGGATCAGTCTGGCCGACATGGATTTGCCCTCCTGGAAGCACGATCTTCGGGCCGACCTCGCTCTGATCGAGGACCTGGTTGCGTCTATGGACAAAGTCGGGCCTGACGACGATGCCAAGCTCCAGCACCTGAAAGATGTCATTAATCGCAAGGTCGAGCAGCCGATGAATCCCGGCAACATGAAGGTGCTGATCTTCACGGCGTTCGCTGACACAGCGAACTATCTCTTCGCCAATCTGGCGCCCTTCGCTCAGCAGTTGGGCCTGCATACAGGTAAGGTGACAGGGTCCGACACGCCAAAGACCACCCTGAAGAAAAGCTACGACTTCCAGGGCGTGCTGACCCTTTTTTCGCCCCGATCCAAGGAGAAGGACATCGTCCTGCCGAACGAACCCGGCGAGATCGACATCCTGATCGGCACCGACTGCATCTCCGAGGGCCAGAACCTTCAGGACTGCGACTACCTGATCAACTACGACATCCACTGGAACCCAGTGCGGATCATTCAGCGCTACGGGCGCATCGACCGTATCGGCTCACCCAACTTACAAGTCCAACTGATTAACTACTGGCCCGATATTTCGCTGGACGAGTACATCAATCTGAAAGAGCGCGTCGAGAACCGGATGGTGATCGCGGATATGGTCGGAACCGGTGACGACAATGTCCTGACGGCCAAGAGCGGCGACATCGCCTATCGTAAGGAGCAGCTCAAGCGCTTACAGGAAGAGGTCATCGAACTTGAGGACGTGAAGACAGGCATCTCCATCACCGACCTCGGTCTGAACGATTTCCGGATGGACCTGCTGAACTACGTCAAGCAGCACGGTGAACTCCACGACCTTCCGAACGGCATGCATGCCGTCGTTCCCGCTCAGCCGGAGCTGGGGCTCCGCGCCGGCGTGATCTTTGCGCTGAGGAACATCCACAACACCGTCAACATCAACCAGCAAAACCGGCTCCACCCGTTCTATCTGGTCTACATCGCCGATGACGGGGAGATCATCGCCGACCATACCGAGGTGAAACGCCTGCTCGATCTGATCCGGTCGAGCTGCAAGGGTCGCGAATTGCCAGCGCAGGAGGTTTGCCGCACCTTTAGTGACCGCACCGGGGATGGCCGGAAGATGGAGCACTATTCGGGTCTCCTCAGCACGGCGATCCGCTCCATGATCGAGGTGAAGGAGCAAAAGGACCTCGACAGCCTGTTCAGCGGCGGCCGCACGACGGCGTTGACCCACACCATCGCAGGGCTTGATGACTTTGGCCTGATCGGTTTCCTGGTGATCGAAGGAGGCGCTGCATGACGGCGTTCTTCGACTATCCCAAGAGCGCCGCCTTCGGCCGTGTGGTGCCGAAGAACAAAATTTATGAGCACGCGGGCGCGAACACCGCGCTCAAGGACCTGTTCGTGTGTGAGGTCGATCAGATCGTCTGGCTGTTCAAGCTAGCGCCGGAGACGATCAACTTGAGCGCCACTAAATCGGTGACGGAGATCCAGGTTGTCGGTCTTACGCTTAAGACCGGTAAGCTCCACGAGGACGTCCTGCGCGCGATTGACAAGGCCATACCCTTTCCCATTATTTTCGAGCTCACCTACGGCGGCAAGCGCAAGGCCACCGCGGCGTTCAAGCGGCCGAGCGAAGTCGACAGCGCGAAATGGGTGATCAGCGAGTATTTCGCTACTGATTGGGCGCCGGAAGACGCTCCGCGGGCGCCGTTTCCGGTGGCCCTCAATCTCGGGGCGGTATACGAGGGGGTACTCGGGGCGATTCTTTCTGAACAGACGAGTCAGCGGAGCGACATGGCTGCGACCGGCTTTGGCGAGGCGGCGCAAGCAGCGTTCACGCACACGCCGGAAGTCCCCCCTGTGCCCATCGCGGACCGGATCGTGCTGATGGAGGCGATCCGAGCCAAAACACGGGAGGTGGAGCGAATCAAAGCGCGGCTCGCCCGCGAGAAGCAATTCAACAAGCGCGTGATGATCAATGCCGAGCTCCGCGCGGCGAAGCAGGAACTGGAGCGGCTGACTGCGGGCGATCCCCTCGGCGCGGTGATGGACAAGTAAGAGGATACGTATGGAAAACCTAAAGATGCACAGCCCCGACTTGTCGCAGGAGAACGTCGCGAAAATCCGCGCGCTTTTCCCGGGCTGCGTCACCGAGGGTGCAGATGAGAGCGGAAAGATTCGGCTTACCGTAGACTTCGACCAGCTACGCCAGGAGTTGAGTGACTATGTCGTAGAAGGGCCGCAAGAGCGATACCAAATCAGCTGGCCTGGCAAACGAGAAGCGCTAATTACTTCGAGCGCACCGATTGCAAAAACGCTGCGGCCTCAAGTCGCCGAAAGTGGGGCTTTCGACCATACACAGAATTTGTTCATCGAAGGTGACAACCTGGAGGCATTAAAGCTCATACAAGAGACCTACCTCGGCAGCATAAAGCTCATCTATATCGACCCCCCCTATAACACCGGTTCAGATTTCATCTATGATGATGATTTCGCTTCGAGCACTGATGAGTTCCTGAAGCGCTCCTTGCAGACCGACGATGTGGGGAATCGTCTCGTTACGAACTTGGAAAGCAATGGGCGCTTCCACTCAGACTGGATGAGCATGATTTACGCGCGGCTTCGCCTTGCGCGAAATCTCCTGGCTGATGATGGGATTATTCTGGCGTCAATTGGTCCGGAGGAAGTCAAGAATCTTCTCGCGATAATGGGCGAAATCTTCGGAGAAGATAATCGGATATCTATCCTAACCTGGGAGAAGGGTCGCAAGAACGACTCAACATTTTTCTCAGACAGTGCTGAATACATGCTGGTGTATGCCAAAGATAAATCGTCCCTTTCGGCTAAGGGCAAATGGCGGGAGAGAAAAGAAGGGATCGAACCGATTCTGGAGAAATATGACTCCCTCCGGGCCCGGCTTGGTGACGACCATCCATCCATAGAGCTGGAAATGAGAAGGTTTTACGCGGGCTTGGATGAGGATGATCCCACGAAGAAACTGGCTCACTTTTTTAGGTCCGATGATCGCGGACTGTTTTTTGGTGCGGATATATCTTCCGCTAGTACGAGTATTCCTGACTATGAGATTTTCCATCCCATAGCAAAGAAGCCTGTGAAGAAACCTTCGAGGGGTTGGGGGGCAACGGAGCCTGTCATGCTGGAGCGGATTCGGAACGATGAAGTTCTCTTCGGGTCGGATGAAACGACCATTCCGCTTAAGAAAAGCTATCTTAGTGACGTCGATTCAATTGTTAAGACGCCCGTACTCTATAAGGATGGGCGAGCAGCATCTGGGGTGCTAAAAAGTCTTTTTGGTGATGTTATTTTCAATAACCCAAAGGACCATTCGATTCTTGCCGAGACAATCGCATACTGTCTCCAGGGATCAAGGGATGCAACTGTACTCGACTTCTTTGCTGGTTCGAGTTCTACAGCACATGCTGTGCTTGAGTTGAACTCGCGTGACGGAGGAGCGCGAAAGTTCATAATGATTCAAATGCCGGAAGAGTTGAAAGTAGAAACAGCCACTAGCCCTGCAGCCAAGCAAACGATCCAGAGGGCCATCAAGTTTCTCAACAGCATTGGTAAGCCGTTAAATATTGCGGAAATAAGCAAGGAGCGTATTCGGCGTGCGGGAGCAAAGCTGCTCGAAGGCAGGTGCCACGCTGACTGGAACAAGGATGTCGGCTTCCGCGTCCTGAAAATCGACACGTCGAACATGCAGGACGTGTACTACCGTCCGGATGAGGTCGACCAGAGGGATCTGCTCCACGCCGTCGACAACATCAAGCCGGACCGCACGGCCGAAGACCTTCTCTTCCAGGTGCTGGTCGATTGGGGCGTGGAGTTGACCCTGCCGATTCGGCGCGAAACAGTGAAAGGGAAGACTGTGTTCTTCGTGGACAAAAACGCGCTTATCGCCTGCTTCGACGCGGGGGTGACCGAGGAGTTGGTGAAGGAGCTTGCGGGTCGCGAGCCGCTGCGCGTTGTCTTCCGCGACAATGGCTTTGTGTCGGACGCGGTGAAGATAAATGTCGGCCAGGTCTTCCGTCAGCTCTCCCCCGGCACCGACGTCAAGTCGATCTGAGGGGGCCATGAAACTCAAGTTCAAGATCCAGCCGTATCAGACCAATGCCGTCGACTCCGTCGTGGATTGTTTTGCCGGTCAGCCGATGGTGAGCGGCATCATCTACCGGGTAGATCCCGGTATTGAGGCGCAGACGAGCGCCTTCGAAGAAGGCTTCAGGAACGCCGACATCGCGCTGCCCGACCTTCAGGTGCTGGCCAACATCAAGGAGGTTCAGCGGCGGCAGAACCTGCCCATGTCCGACGCATTGGTGACGAGCGCGGGCTGCAAGTTCAACCTCGACGTCGAGATGGAAACGGGCACAGGCAAGACCTATTGTTACATCAAGACCATGTTCGAAATGAACAAGCGCTACGGCTGGTCGAAGTTCATCATTATGGTGCCCAGCATCGCGATCCGCGAGGGCGTTTACAAATCGCTGCAGATCACCGCCGAGCACTTCACCGAAAACTACGGTAAGAAGGCGCGGTTCTTTATCTATAACTCGAAGCACCTGCACGAGCTGGAAAGCTTTTCGTCCGACGCCGGCATCAACGTCATGGTCATCAACGTCCAGGCCTTCGCCGCTCGAGGTTCCGACAACCGCCGGATTTATGACGAGCTGGACGATTTCCAGTCTCGCCGCCCGATCGACGTCATCGCCAGCAACCGGCCGATCGTGATCCTTGACGAACCGCAGAAGATGGAAGGCAAGGCCACCATGGAGTCCCTGCCGAAGTTCAAGCCGCTTATGATTCTGCGCTATTCGGCGACCCACAAGACGCAACACAACCGTGTGCATCGCCTCGACGCGCTGGATGCCTACAATCAGAAGCTGGTGAAGAAGATCGCTGTGCGTGGAATCCAGACGCGCGGCCTGGCTGGCACGAACGCCTATCTCTACTTCGAAGGGATCGACATCTCGAAAAAGGCGCCCGTCGCCCGTGTCGAGCTGGAGGTGAAGCTGAAGTCTGGCGAGATCAAACGCCAGCTGCGGCGGCTGGAGTTCCGCGACGATCTCTTCACGCTCTCCGGCGAGCTCGATCAGTACCGGGGCTTCACCATCTCGCAAATCGACTACAACAACGACACGGTCGAGTTCACCAACGGTGTTGTCTTGACTGCTGGCGAGGCCACGGGCGACGTGTCCGAGCGCGACATCCGCCGCATCCAGATCCGCGAGACGATCAAGGCCCACTTCGACAAGGAAGAGCAGCTCTTCGCCCAAGGAATCAAGGTGCTGTCCCTGTTCTTCATCGACGAGGTGGAGAAGTACCGCGACTATGACCAGGCCGACGAGAAAGGCGAGTATGCACGTGTTTTTGAGGAAGAGTACGAGCTTCTGAAGGCCGAGTATCTCTCGGAACTGGCGATCGACAATGAGGCATTCCGGAAACACCTCGCCGCGATCGAGGTGGCCAAGACTCACAACGGCTATTTTTCGATCGACAAGAAGACGAACCGTCTAAAGGACCCGGAGGTTGGCGCACGGGCCACCGATTCAGACGATGTCGACGCCTACGACCTGATCCTGAAAGACAAGGAGAGCCTACTCACCCTTCCGGGGCCATCGGACAGTGCCGAGCAGCGGGCAAAGAGAGAGGTCCGCTTCATCTTTTCGCACTCCGCGCTTCGTGAAGGCTGGGACAATCCAAACGTCTTCGTCATGTGCATGTTGAAGCAAAGCGACAACATGATCTCACGTCGCCAGGAGGTAGGGCGCGGCTTGCGACTGTCGGTCAACCAGCATGGCGACCGCATGGACCAACCGGCGGTGGTTCACGACATCAACATCCTCACCGTCGTCGCCAGCGAGAGTTACAAGGACTTCGTGAGCGGTCTCCAGAAGGAAATCTCGGAGACGTTGTCGTCCCGCCCCCGGCAGGCCACTGAAGCCTATTTCAACGGCAAGACCATCGCGACCGAGGCAGGGCCGGTCGAGATCACGCCGGCCATGGCGAAGCAAATCTACAGATATCTCGTTAAAAACGACTACACGGACGATGCTGATCAAGTCGCTAGCGACTACCACGCCGCGAAGGAAGCAGGGGCACTCGCGGCGTTGCCGGACGAACTGAAGCCCCATGCAGATCAGATCTTCCAGCTCATCGACAGTGTTTTCAGCGACGCACAGCTGCCCAAAGTCGATGACGGCAGGAAGCCAAAGACGAACCCGCTCAATGAAAATTTCGAGAAAAAGGAATTCCAGGAGCTCTGGGCTCGGATCAATCGGAAAGCGGTTTACCGGGTAGAGTTCGACTCCGATGAGCTCGTTAGGAAATGTGTGAGTACGCTTGACAGGCAACTCCGGGTAACACGACTGCAGTACATCGTCCGAGCCGGTATGCAGCAAACTGCTCTCACATCGGAGCAACTATCGCACGGAACCGGATTTGAAGAGGAGACGCAGGCTACCTATGAAGGAGGTCCATCCTCTTCCCGGGTAAAGTACGACCTGGTCGGCAAGATTTCTGAGAACACTCAGCTGACACGAAGGACGACAGCAGCAATCCTCTCGGGCATGGAGGCAAGTGTATTTGCTCAGTTCCATCAAAATCCTGAACACTTCATTTCGGAAGCGTCGCGATTGGTGTCCGAGCAGAAGGCAACGATGATCATCGAGCGCCTTGCGTATGACCAAATTGCTGACCGCTATGATGTCGACATCTTCACCGCAAACCAGACCGGTCAAGATTTCTCACGGGCAAGTTCCAAGTTGAAGCGCCACGTCTACGACTACGTGATCCCCGACTCCGACATCGAACGGCGGTTCGTCCAAGAACTGGAGACCAGCACTGAGGTGGTCGTTTACGCCAAACTCCCTCGTGGTTTTCTAATTCCTACGCCAGTCGGTGATTACAACCCGGACTGGGCGATCTCCTTTAAGAAGGGTGGCGTCAAGCACATCTATTTCGTCGCGGAAACCAAGGGGTCAATGTCCACAATGACGCTGCGTGAAATCGAGAAAACGAAGATTGAGTGTGCCAGGAAGTTTTTCGACGAGATCAATCGTCGCATATCACAGGACCGAGTGAAGTACGACGTCGTCTTGAGCTATGAAAAGCTAATGGACGTAGTGAGGGCAGCTGCCGCCTAGTAGCACGCTCGTAAGACGCTGCCGCCAATTTCTTGCCTCTCAGGAGGCACCCATAGCTCAGCTGGATTTGAGCGCAGCGCTCCGAAGGAGAGGTTCGAATCGCTGTCGGGTTCGCCAAACTTGCGACCTGCCGACCTTCCTATTTCAGCCACATCTGGCAAAGCTCGACGTCGAATCCACTCCCGCCTTCAATCTCACCGATAGTCTGGAACCCAATCGGCTTCGAATGACTTGTTCGTGGTTAGATCTTGAAGGAGAAGCCATTGTCCGCACCTGAGGAAATGGATGTCGTCCTCGAAAAGCTGCCTTTGAGGATCGGCGCCTACGTGCCCGACGACTTGCTGGAAGACTGGTTCGCGCCGGGAACGGGCATGAATCCGGTCAGCAAGGAAGCGCTGGCGGCCGCCAAGACTTACGGATGGCGCTTCGAATGCGAGTTCAAGCACTATCCCGAACGGATGGAGGGCGTGTTTTGGAAGTGGGTGCCGGCGATCTGATCCGCACAATTGCCATCGGCCCCTTGGCTCTTCAGTGATCGAGGTTGCCGCGAGATCGCTCCCCCTGATCGCCTTAGCCGCCGCCTATCGGCGTCGTCACCTTTCCGGTTCCGCCGCATTCGGGGCAGGTGCGGCCGTCGATCATGCCTGTCCCGGCGCAACGGTGACACATATGCTCGCCGGCGCCGGCAATGCCTGCCGCGTCGGCATTGGCTTGATCTTCCGCAAGTTGCGCAGGTTTGCCTTGCAGCTTGCCTCGCAACCGGGCGACCGCGGTTTCGTCGACTTCAAGCGACCTGCTGCTGTCGTCGGGTTCGCCGGATTGGCCGATGGTTTCGTTGCGCGGCCGGTCGTTTGTGCCTGTCGTTATCTTCTGAGCCATTGCAGTACTCTTTTGCGGTGGCGCAGCTCTCAGCTCCTGCGGTTCGAACGCCTCAGCTCCGCAGAGGTTCCGGTTGGCAATCGTTCGCCGGCTGGCCCGGACGGAAGTGGCAACAGCCAAGCGCATCCAGGCTGAAACGGCACGCGATCGGGGAGGCGCTCAAGCAGGATTCCCATCGATGGCGCCGCGCCGCCTTTGCGTCAGCGCTACGGCAGCCGCTCCGAGCGCACTTTCACATCGTCGCTCAGCTGCCGCACGATGCCGGCGGTCTTGCGGATATCCGCTTCGTCGAGAGCGACGCCCATGGTCGAGGCGATCGCCATCAGCTGGGCGTTCAGCTCGCCGTAGCGCGCGGCGCCTTTGCGCGTCAGCTGCACGAGCTTCGAGCGCCGGTGTTTTGGATTGTCTATGAATTCGACGAGCCCCTCGGCGGCAAGCTCATCCGCCAGCCGCTGCATGCGCTGACGGCTGGTGGGTCGCATCTGGGCGATCTGCGGCACGGTGAACGGACCAAGCAGCGCCAGGCTTCGCATGAAGCCGAACGCACCGCCGCCCCAACTGGTGATGAGCCCGGTCTTCTGGCCGAGAGCCCGTATTCTGAAGAAGCACTGGGCCACTTCGAGCATCAGCTCGGTGATCGCCTCGGCCTTGCCGTCAACGATGGGTCAGCTCCCTTCGTTCGGTCGGTCCCGTGTCGTGCCGACGCCATCTTTTTGTTTCCCTTTTTCCGTGCCAATCTCTGCGATTGACACCTCTGTTGTCAACTTCTAGAATGACACCTTAGTTGTCGTCTCTAGGCGACTCTGGGATTCGTCGCCATCAGCATCTGCGGGAGCAGACATGGCAATGGACCAGGCTGGGCAAACCGACACCGGAACCGCAGGTGTCATCGCGAGACCGCCGCTGCTCTTTCTCGCTGCTTTCCTGATTGGCTTCGTGCTGGATCGCCTGCTGCGCTTGCCGTTCCCGATTCCCAGGAATGACCTGGTCACCTGGATCACCGGCGGCTCCCTGATCCTGATCGGTTTTGCGCTTTTCGCCGCGGGCATTCGCAACTTCATGCGCGCGGAGACGCCGGTGCCCACGAATGAGCCGACGCGCGTGCTGGTGGCGACCGGCATCCACGGCTGGACGCGCAATCCGATCTACTTCGGCATGTTCCTCGTCTATGGCGGCATCGGCGTCGCCGCGCAGAATATTTGGATCCTTGTCCTCACGCTGCCGCTGGCAATCCTGATCCGCTACGGCGTCGTCGCCCGCGAGGAGGCCTATCTCGAGCGGCGCTTCGGCGATGCCTATCGCGACTACAAGCAAAGCGTGCGGCGGTGGCTCTGACGTCGCAGGAAAGCCGATCGCGTGCTCTGATCCCAAAGTTCTGCCGAGCTGGTACTATTTTGTCGGCTGACGACGATCCAGAACCAACGGCACAGGAAACCCAATGAAACTCGGCTTCATCGGCACAGGCGCGCTCACGTCAGCGCGTTGCACCGGATAATCAGGCCGTCCTCGACAGTTGCGATACGATCATGCTGGCGGTTCGGCCGCAGATTGCGCATGACGTGCTCACAGGATTGCGGTTTCGTCGGGATCATCACGTCGTCAGCTTGATCGCCACCCTGTCGCGCGAGGCAAACAAGATCCGAAACAGCGCCGGCCGGACCTTGAGCCTCTTGTTTCGTTCGACGGCTTCGATGATGGCATCGGCGACCTGTGACGTGGTCGGAGGGGGCGAAGCCTCCCGGGACGCGCTCGCGACTGCCAGGATTGTGCTCCCGATAAGAGTGTTCTGTTCGACTTAGCGTGTCTACGGGAACAGTACTTGTTCTCGCCCGGGCAGAGCTGTGATGTTCGCCAACTTGGCCAATCGCAGCTTCGGGCCGATAGGCCTCCTCGGGGGCTGTGCGCCTTGACCGTGATTGGCAGGGTCGGCACGATGTTTAGGCCATGGCGTGACCTACGACGCCAGCCTTCACACTAAGTAAGGCGACGCTGCCGTTTCTGGTCTCGGATCTGTCAAACCGAGTGGACTTGAAGGCCATGCGTACCTATCTGCTAATACGTTCTCAGCGAATGTTAGGCATATGAGTAACGAACGCATTCAACGTCGGCTTGCCGCCATTCTGGCGGCTGACGTCGTCGGCTACAGTCGGCTCATGGAGTGGGATGAAGCAAGCACGCTGACGGAGCTGAAGCTCCGGTGGAGCGATATGGTGGAGCCGCTCGTCGCCCGCCATCAGGGCCGTGTCTTTAAGACGATCGGCGATGCGATACTGGCCGAGTTCGGCAGTGCCATTGGCGCCGTCGAATGTGCGATCGAAGTGCAGCAGGTCATGGCCGCGGCGAATGCCGACGTTCCCGCGGAACGGCGCATCGTGCTGCGCATTGGTGTCCATCTCGGCGATGTAATGGTCGAGGGCAGCGATCTTTATGGCGACGGCGTCAACGTGGCCACCCGCATCGAGGGGCTCGCCGATCCGGGGGGCGTGGTGATTTCAGATGGTATCCACGAGCATATGCGCGGCCGCCTGGGCATCGATTTCGTCGACGGCGGCAATCGCGAGGTCAAGAACATCGAGCGCGCGCTGCACATCTGGACCTGGTCGCCGAAGACAGCCGCGCCCGCCGATGCAGTCGGTGGATTGCAGCCGCCGCTCGGCAAGCCGTCGATTGCGGTGCTGCCGTTCGACAACATGTCGGGCGATCCCGAGCAGGGCTATTTTGCCGACGGGATCACCGAGGACATCATCACCGACCTTTCGAAGGTCTCGGGCCTGTTCGTCATCGCCAGGAATTCCTCCTTCGCCTACAAGGGCCAGGCGCCGGACGTGCGCAAGGTGAGCCGCGAGCTCGGCGTCCGCTACGTGCTGGAGGGAAGCGTGCGTCGGGCCGCCAACCGTATCCGCATCAACGCCCAGATGATCGACGGAACGACGGGCGGCCATCTCTGGGCGGAGCGCTACGATCGCGGTCTCGAAGACATCTTCGCGGTTCAGGACGAGGTGACCCGCACCATCGTCAGCGCGCTCGAGGTGAAGCTTACCACCGGCGAGGAGGCGCGGCGCGGCAAGCACGGCAAGGTCGATCCGGAGGTCTACGATCTGATCGTCCGCGCCCGCCAGACCGCCTTGCAATTTCGTCCCGAGGCATCGGTGGAAGCGCGCAAGATGCTGGAGCGCGCACTGGCGATAGATCCGGGGCTGGCTCTCGGCTATTCGGGGCTCGCCATGGTCACCTTCGCCGACTACGCCAACCAGTGGAACGGCGCGACCGAGGACAACCTGACCAAGGCGCGGGAACTGGCGCACAAGGCGATCGAAACCGACGACACCGAGCCGCAAGGCCATGTCGCGCTTGCGATCTGCCTTTCCTGGATGCGGCGCCTGGACGAGGCGGAGCATGAAGCGGAGCGCGCCATCGCTCTCGACCCCAATTCCGCACAGGCCTTCAGCGTACTTGGCAGCGTGAGGGATTTCCAGGGGCAGCATGAAGATGCGGTTGCGCTTTTTACCCGGGCCCATCGGCTCGATCCCCAGTTCGACATGTCCCTGCACCTAATGGGAAGGGCCCTCCTGGCGCTTGGCCGCTTGGACGAAGCCGAGATCGCGTTCAAGCGGCGGCTGGCGCTGGCGCCGCGGACGGACATGACGCGCTTCTATCTCGCCTGCCTCTATGGCCTCACCGGACGCCACGACGAAGCGCGCCGCTACTGGCAGGAGACGCAGCGGGTCAATCCGAATTTTTCCGTCGAACGCCTCGGTCAGATACTCCCCTATCGGGATCCCGGTCAGCTCGGTCGGCTGATGGAGGGGCTGCGCAACGCCGGCATCGCGATCTGATCAGATATTCCGGTCCACCAGGCAGATGTGGCAGCAGCCGGAACCATGGCCCGGAGTCCAGGTGACGTTCTCGAAACGCACACCTGTCGCCTCGAACAGGCCGCGATCGAATGCGCCGGCAATGCGGCACAGAACCGCGAGCTCTCGTCGCCAACGCCGGCATCCAGTCACCCGTCTTTCAATTCGACCGATGCTCGGCTTCAAGCCGACCGTCACCGCCGGCATCATCCTGTCCGGTATCGAGATGGTTCACATGATGCGCAAGCACCAGGCGAGGTACACCTACAATCCCAATCCATCCCTGGCCGAGCAGTTCGCCATTCTCGCCGCCTGACCAACAGCGCACCACTTCTCCCTGCGTCCCAAGTCAGCCGTTGCAACAAAACCAGTCCCGGATCGTGGCGGAGACGCTGGTGCCTGGCACGTCGGTGGCCGAAGCGGCGCGCCGGCGCAACATGAACGCCAACATGCTGTTCATTTGGCGTCCCGAGGTCGGGCAGGGCCGCCTGCCAGCTGTCGCGCCCCAGCCGAAAGGGGCCGACAAATCCGCTGCGATGGAGTTCATCCCGATAGGCATCATCGGTCGCGATGACGGGCCCAGGCCTATAAGCGCGGCGCCGCGATGCAAGCCTCGCTCGCGATTATTTCGGGGCCCACTGAGCCGGAGCCGCGCGATACCTTGAGGAGACCCTGGAGCGGAGGGATAAGCGGAATCCAGACACCTGATCATTGCGGATGTGCCGAGGCGGCGGTAGCTTACCTCCGGGCCATCGAACACGGGCCTTCGGGCTAAGGACGGGGTCAAATGAACAGAAGACGTCTATTGCGGACAACCGCAGCAGCCCTCCCCTTCCTGCACAGCCTGTGTTCGTGGGTGCTCAGCCCGATCCAGGCGGCGGCAGCAGACCGTTCTATGTCGCGCGTCCGTCCGACTCACCCGGAATGGCCGTCCCAGGCAAGTTGGGACCGGCTTAACCAGGAGGTCGGGGGTCAACTCGAAAAGGTTCGCTCACCGCTCGCCGCGTGCATGGAAGCGCCGTCGAGCCCCCGCTGTAGGTGGCGCCTGGCTCCCAAGGTGCCGGCGACGGCGGTTGCGTGAACTCCACGCCGCGCTCTGTCAGCCGTTCATAGGCCGCCCCGACATCGGGTGTAATTAGAATTGCACTCGGCGTCTCGCCGGGCGTGTCGTCGGGCCGCTCTGTGAAAAGCAGATGGGTGGGCGACTCCCCGACGGCCAGCTCGATCCAGCGGAGACCGTCCCGATAGGGAGCATCCGTCGCGACCTTAAGCCCTACCTTGTCGCGATAGAATGCGATCGCGCGATCCTGGTCGCGCACTGGCAGATGGGCGAATTTTACATGGCTGAACATATGATTCTCCTTGGTCCCGCCCGGTCCTCCTCACCCCTCCATTGAACGATGAAGAACGATGAACGCTCTCGCTGCATCGCCTACCCGGCGCCACGGCCAAGACGGTGAGATCGCCGACGTCGAGGACACGGTCGCCGCCGGCTCAGACATTCCAGGGAAGCCTCCCGGAAGCACTGAGTCACAAACCACGTAAACCATCTCTTCCGAAGCCCGCGCCCACAGGTCACGTGCCTGAAACCCGGAACTGTGGATCGGCGCGGTCGCGTCGGCCGTTTGCCTGCGCCAACGGTCGGCGCGATCTTTATTGTCGCTTCTTTTTTCAGCCCATCTTGGCAATGACCTTTGCCATATCGTTGGCGTCGAACGCCCTTAGGGTCTGCGTTCGGACGTTGCCGAGCGAAGCTATTGATAAGCTGAGCGCGGTCGCGGCTATATCATCGTCGGCTTCGGTAATCGCGACCACGTCGTGCTGACCGAGCGTCCAGTAAAGCGAATGCACTTTGACCCCGCTTTTGGCCGCCATCTCCTTGAATGCTTCAGCACGCTTTACGGTGTCCTTGACTGTCTTTGCCCCCTGATCCGTGAAGTTGGTGAGCAGCACATAGTAAGCCATATTATCCTCCCATAGACAGGGAGGCGTGCGGGCGCTTCGGCGACCGCCGTATCTCCCGCCTCAAAGCATAGCACGTCACGCGAACTGCGTCCCATTGCTAAGGCCGATTGCAAGAATGGCTCCCTTATGACGCCTTGGCTCGGGAACAGTGGGCGGAAGGCCCTAGCAGGCCGTTGAAGAAGGATCACGTTTGGCCTGGAGGATGGCCTCGTCGCCATTGTGATGCGAATGTGATCTCGATCGAGCCGTGGTCCAGCAGTTCGGCGAAGCCATCCCTGCGACGTCGTCCAACTCCTCGCAGCCGGCCCAAGTGTAGGAAGACCGTCGAGGGACTGTAGCTGAGATCGACGGCCACTTGGAGGACAAGACTTACAGCACGCTTTCGCCACCAGCCAGAACGATTGTCATAGCGGTGTCTGTCGCTGTCCTGAGTCCAGAAGCTCGAGTCTCGATTTTCGGGCAACAATCTTCGCCCGATGTGTGGCCGGATTCATGTAAAGCGCTCTATCGCAGAGATGGTGGCGAAGTTTTCCTTCGCTGATCCGGACAAGGTCGACCGGCTGTCGAACCAGTTTCCGGTCTAGAACGGCGCACCCGGCTGACATATCCGATGATCGTTGTCGATGAGTTGGTGCGCGGTACGACCATGTTTGTGTCGGCGCGGTGGGGTCTGATCCCGTATTGGGCGAAGGACCCGAAAGGTGGCGCACAGCCGAATCAACGCCAAGAGCGAGACTTTGAAGACCGACGGCCGAGTGGTGCCGCGCGAAGGCGGCGACTGGCAGGTGCCAAACGTGCGGTGGCGTGCCAATCGGCAGCTTTGCCCATTCCAAGATTGCGGGTCCCTGATATATTACTCTGACCATCTCGTTCGCAGGATCCGTTTTGCGCATATGCAGCCGGCAACTCGAGCGAGAGCGTAAGCAAGCCTTCCTTCCCGCCGACGCGCCGAACCTCGGAGGTGTTATGCTAGTACTGGTTTTCGGCCTCGTGATCTTCTTCGGAATCCATTCTGTTCGGATCGCCGCCGGCAGCTTTCGTGATGAGCAAATCGCCACAAACGAGCGGCGCTGGAAGGGACTTTATTCGCTCCTATCGATCATCGGCTTCGTGCTGATCGTCTGGGGCTGGAGTCTTTATCGGCCCAATGCGCCTGAGATCTACGAGCCGCCCTCTTGGGGCCGCCATGTCGCGTCGGTGTTGGTGCTCGCCGCATTCGTCTTTCTGGCAGCCGCTTACTTGCCCACGGGTTCAATCAAGCATCGGCTGAAGCACCCGATGCTGGTGGGCATCATCCTTTGGGCCATCGGCCACCTCCTGGCCAATGGCGACCTTGCCTCGCTCCTAGTCTTCGGAGCATTTCTGGTTTACGCGATTGTCGATCTCATTGCCGTCATTCCACGCGGCGATCCGGCACCCGCGGTCGTGCGACCGCGTAGCGACCTGATTGCTGTGGGCATCGGCTTGGTGGCTTTCGCATTGTTCGGGCTCTGGCTGCACGGCTGGCTGTTCGGAGTCTCGCCCTTCGCTTGAACGTCCGCAGCGACGGCGCGCCTTCGAGGATGTCCTGGGGAATCCCACCAGTTGCCGCGGATCGAGCGCCTCGCAGACGCCACAGGGAAACAAAGGTCGGCACATCAGAATTTTGATCCATAGACGGCTCCAGCCAGCAACATTGCGGTAATTCGGCTCGGATCGCGCGTTGCTTTGCCAACCGCGCGCGACGCTGCAAACACGAGCGGTACGGGATACAATTACTGGAGCGAATGCGTCCCCGGGATGGCTCAGATGTCCTCCGTCGCTTCTCTCGCCGAGGTGGGTCCGTTCGAACAATGCGGCGCACCGGCCCGTTTTGAATGCGTTGGCATGGATTCGTCGGGCGCGACGCGAGGGCCGCCGGTTGCTCAGCATCGGGGACGGCGTTCCAGTTGACGGCGTGGTTCCGGCTAAATGGCGGGGTTTCATGATTGCGGGCGGCAGACGGATCAACCTGATCGATTACGAGCTTTGCGTCCTGCAGGCGTTGCGCGAGCGCATCCGAGCCAAGGAGATCTGGGTGGTTGGCGCCGATCGTCACCGCAATCCGGACGATGACTTGCCGAAGGATTTCGATCGTCGCCGGGCCGAATATTACGCCGATCTGGGTCTGTCGATGGATGCCCGCGCCTTCACCGCCGCGCTCAAGGCGGAAATGGAGGAAGAATTGCGTAGCCTCGACGCCGCGTTGCCGGGCTGTCGAAGCGTACGCATCCTCTGGCGCGGGAAGAAATTCGAGAAAGACAGCAAGCCCTTCTACGTTCAGACAGATTTCCTATGGTCGATACCATTTAGGGCGAAGCCTGAAACCGCCGCGCCGCCGGCGCGTTGTCAGTTCTAAACAAAGCCGTGCCCGAATAAGGATAGCTTAGATGGACGTACTCGAGGCTAAACAGTCTTTAAGCGCACGTTATCTTCCGCTGGGTTTTCGGAGCAAGGTTGTTGCACGTGTTCAAACGATGAGTGTGGATGAGGCGGTGGCCGGAGCGCGCCTCAATGTCCACGCAGTCGGTATAGGGCACAAGTTTGTGAACGGGCAGGCTACGACAGACGATATGGTTGTGCGTGTTCACGTTGTTCAGAAAATCGCGCCGAGCCTGTTGTCCCCCAGGGATCGGATTCCCGAAACAATTGATGGTATCCCCACCGACATTATTGAATCCGCTCCTGCATTTGCATTGGCGCGCAGACCCAAAACGGCAGCGGGACAGGCTGCTTCAGCGTCGGCTGCTCCGACGTGTTCTGACTCACGGAAAGGGAAACAGAGGCCTCTCGTTGCAGGCATAAGCGTGGCCCACCGTGATATCACTGCAGGGACACTCGGTTACTTTTGTCGCTCGCGTCGACAAGGCGATAGTGCACAGCAAGTTTATATTCTTAGCAACAATCACGTCTTAGCCAACGTGAACAAAGGCTATCCGGGCGACGATATTTATCAGCCTGGCCCAGCGGATGGGGGCGATAGCCAGGCCTATGTGGCTGACTTAGTGCGATTTACTCCCATCGACCTGTCAGGCGCGCCGAACAGAGTGGACGGGGCGATCGCGAAGTTTGCGCCCGATATCCAATGGCGGCCCGAGATATGTACAATCGGAAGCATCAATGGAACAGCGGTTACAGCTGTTGGGATGAGCGTTTGCAAGCATGGGCGGACGACGGGCTATACTGAAGGCATCGTTACCGACATCGCCTACGACGCCTTGATTGGGATGGATCACAGTGATGCAAGCATTGTAGGATTGTTCCAGAATCAAATTCGTATTGAATCCGTCTCTGGCGCGCCGGCATTCGGGCTTGGCGGCGACAGTGGCTCATTAGTGGTCGAATTGGGCCAGAAGCGGGGTGTTGGATTGTATTTTGCCGGTCCTCCATCTGGAAATTATGGGGTCGCAAACCAAATAAGTGATGTGCTGTCTGAACTTGAGATCGAGTTAGTCGACGGAGCGGATGTTGCCGCAATCGCTTGAAGATGCCAAATCAAAGCTGAGTGCCAAGTACCTCGGCAAGTGCGGCGTCCATGGTGTTGGAATAGTGCGCGACCAGCAAGCCGTCCGGTTCGAAGTCGATGAGCGGGTGACGGAAGTGGAGCGGGAGTTGCTCGGGAAGCTGCTCGATGAAGCGCGGCAGGAAGCCCACCCTTTCAAGGTGATTGCCAACATCGAACCACGAGCCAACACGTACCAATAGTTTCTTTCGGTGGCATGTCGAATTGGCGTGAGGGCGACCTGAAGGGTAGTCGGCCGAACATTGCTATCGATCCGGCACCACTGAGACCCACGGCGGCCGATCAAAACTTACGTGGCAATCCCGCGAGATAGATTCCCTAGAACCGTTAGCGCGCCGCCCTTACTCCCAGCCGGCATTGCGACGATCACAGGCCGAGATGGGGTGTTGCTCAATATCACTCCGCTATCTGGGTTCGGGCGGCTGATGCCGAACGTCTGCAACTCGCCCGTTTTCAGTCATTGAGGTTGGCCGAATGGAAAGGTCCGTTACGGCTAGATCCGTTCCGAACGCATTCCTCTCTGCAATCTTATGCGACCTTCAGCGAACAAACAACGAACAGCGCCATAACGGCTTTGCTCATATCCCGCTCATCCGCCGTCCGCGATAGCCTCGTCGCGACAATCCTAGGCTGAGTGACCGTCCAAGCCGGGCCGGGCGCTGTTTGATTGCTAGCCGAAAGATTTTCGCGAATTCTTCAAAAAAATCCTTCCTGCGCTTTTTCCAACTCAGCATAATGCCGGCTTGAGGGGGATATGATTGACTCGTCGACACCAGATGCACTCATGCTTCGCCCCGTGCCACTAACCTCGGTACGGGAGAGAGACGGCCGTCCGTACACGCGATTTGCCGACGTCGAAGAGGAAATCGCCGAGGTCCTCCAGTCTGACAGGTCGGGCGCCATGCTGCTTGAGGCGCCCTCGAGATGGAAAACCCAGACGCTCGTCTACTTCGCCCGCAACGGCGGCAAGCGGCGCGAGCTGACTGGTCGCCTGGTGCGCGAGGTCATGACCCGCGCCGGCAAGATCGTGGCGTTGAACTGCCGCGGGTTCAGTCCAACCGACGTCGACGAAATCGCCGGCGAGGTCAGGACTCACCTGGTGAAGCTGATACTCACCGAGACGCCGACCCGGATGTCGGAATACCTCGAGATCGACTTCAGTGGTTCGGTCGCCAGCCAGACCACCAAGCAGCGTGCAAAGCTCAAAGACAAACCCAAGCCGCGCATGGTCGCCAGCGCCTCAACGACCATGAACGACTTGGACCCTCTCGATAGCCTGGTCGACAAGGCGGCAATCAGCGCTCTGGACGAACTCATCCGGAAGACTAGCCCGCCTATCCGCCACTCTCTGGCGAGTTCGACTCATCCCAAGGCATCGCAGTCGAGGCCATCGAACGCTACGAGAAATGTCCGAGACGCTTCTATTATGAGGATGTGTTGCGGTTGCGATCACGGTCCGACCGGGCGCCTTATCTGCGCTTCCTTTCGGTCATCCGGTCGACGCTCAAATGGATGAACGCGGCGGCGCCGGCGGCACGCACCAGCGAGTTCGACGAGCAATTCGAGTTGAGGTGGGCCGAGCAGGGCCCTGTCGATCATCCGCACAACACAGTTTACCGTTCGGCGGCTCGGCAGATGTTGCGCATGGCTCAGCGCGAGTTGATGGGGGAAAACCTTGATCTAAGTCGCGAGGCCCTGGTGGGCACACGGAGGGTTCTGCTCCAGGCTGACAATATTCGGGTGGGCGAAAGCCAGATCGTGGTGCAGCGGCTCAAGGCCGGGCGCCTCGCCAAAAAGGAGACGCAACGAACCCGTGACAAGCTCCTGTTCGCTGCCGTTTCCCGCGATTATCCGACAAAACCGGTCGTCTTCGAGCACGTTTCGCTTCTCACCGGCGACCGCGCTATCGGGGCGACGAAATCTGATTCAAAGATCACTGACGAGGTGACGGCCGTACCGCCAGGATAAGCCGACGCCGATGCGCGATCGTGGCATCCTTGTCGGCGGCCAACCAATCGTCAGGCTTCGCCGCAAGGCTCTCGAGGCAGCGGATGCGCGCCGAGGTCGACAGATTTGTGAGGGTCTTTGCCGACGTGACGTATCATGATCGGTACACATCATTTTGTGCGCTGGTCCGAAATCGTGTCAGCTTGAATTTCAGCTTACGACCCCAATCAGGACCCTGACGCTCCGGCCCTGATAGGCAACCCTTGACCCTGAACAGCCTTAGCCTTCAGCAGTGGCGAACGTCGTAGAAGGGGTGGCAAGCAGAGGGTCGTGAGCAAAGCGCTGAATGACCGGGGTGCGGACAAACGAGCCATCGCTTATAGCGATGGCCACCCTTGCTCCCTTGCGCGAGTCGTGCCCCGAGCCTTTCTTTGGCCTGAAGCTTAACTCGCTGGCGAGCACCCGGGGACGATCAAGCCGCCGCCGAACAGTGCAAGGGGCGGCAGACGGTCTCTCGCCAGCAACCGAAAATGCGGCCCAGATGGGCTCACCGGCCGAACCCCAAGCATCTTGATCGCGCGCGTTTTACGCGGAACGCGCGTGGCTTCGGAGACCGGCGTTTCTCCTTCGGTTAGCTCGATGATCGCAACCGGTTCCTCCGAACTCGTTCCGGAATTCCGGGACCGGTCGTCCTCCGCCTCCTATGCTGCCACAGGCGCCGCCAGGAGCTGTTCGACGAACCGGAATGCAGCCGGACGGTTCTCCTCCCAGGTCGCCAGGATCTGGTCTGGCGGCAGGATGAACCCGCCTTCTTCGAAGGTGCGCGGCCTGAGTTCGACCGTGAACGACGGTATGCCGTAGGTCCCGTAGGTCCAATCCGTTGTATCGCCCGCGGTTGGGTAGAGCTCGGAAGACTGCTGCGGGACATAGGTCTTGCCATGCACCCCCTTAATCAGGGTTTGCATCTCCTGGGCCATCCCCACCATCTGCTCCCGATGCTGAACGTCCGGTATGGGCTTCTCCGTGTAGCCCCAGGGGTAGAGTATGAGCTGAGAGTAGCTGTGATAGGTGATCACGCCGGCGAAGCGTTCGCAGCCTATGAGATCGCGGACCGCCTGGGTCTCCGGCTCGGAGAAAGCGCGCGGGCCGACATAGGTCTCGTCGCTCGGCACGTGGCTGGAAGTGGGCACGTCAAGAATGCCCCACATGTAGCCATAGTTGCGGTTCGGGTCCACGCCGAACGAGCCGTCGTCGTTCCTGCGGCGGTTCTTGCGCCAAAGCCGCTCTTGTGCCCGGCTGTGTTCATGGCCGTCCGGGTTGACCAGCGGGGCGACCCAGACTTCTCCGCTCGTAAGCCAACCTGCGATCGGCGCCTCGTCAGCCCGCTCGACGAGTTCCTTGGCGAGCAGGAAGGGCACTTCCACGGCGATCCACTCGCGCGCGTGGTGGCAGCCCATGAAGAGAACCTTGGGAACACCGCCGCGACGGTCCCCGATCCGCAAGGCAAGAATGGGCCGGCCCTCGATACTTCGGCCGATCTCGATCAATTGGGCGATGTCCGGCTTCGCTTCCGCAAGCTGCCGCAGCTCCTCCTCCAGGCTGGCTGCCGAATGATACTGCTCCGCCGCCTCGGCGCTGGCGAAGGTGGACAGGTGCCGCGCCACATCCTCGAGTTGCTCGACGAGGTAGCCCATGCTGGACAGGCGGTCCAGCTGAGCCTCGGTTGCACGAAGGATCAGGTGATCCGCCTTGACCTCCCAAACGTCGATGCCCAGCGGCACTCGAAGAACGTCCCCAAGCGGCTTCTGCAGTCCCGAAGACGTGACCTTGGCGATCAGGTTCATGCGACCATCTCCTTCCTTCGATAAAGCGAGCCTGATCAAGGACCCTCGGATTGCCCGTCGAGGTGATCGGAGCTGGGTGCTCCACTTTCCAGGTCGGCGATCGTGCGGAGGCGCTCGACGCCAGCTATTCGTCGGCGCTCGAGCTCGGCAATCGTCTGCTCTGAGGCAACCGCCACGACGGCGTCAGCTTCCCGTTCCCAGACATCAAGGCTCAGTGGAACCTTCAGGAGATCGTCGACTTTGCGACCCGCAACTGGAGTGAGACGAACCAGCCAGCGGACCGTCGCGCCCTCCGCCATATCAGGTGCTCCTCGGCATATTATGCAGCCTGTCTCGACTTTAGCCTCTCCCGAAGTGAGCTGCAACGCCGCCCCCGAAGCCGGTCAGCCCATGCCATGCTGTGCAGACCTCCACACCGTTCACGACAATAAGCGACAAGGTCGCCGTTCGCACGCATCGCGGCCGTCCGAATGTCCGCTATCGTTTTTCGGACACCAGAAGTTGCCGGTCTGCTTCCGGCCCCGGTCCTGCCGGACGGCAAGGCGCCCACAAGCGGTCGTCAAGTATGCCCCATAGCTCCATCTGCAACCTTGTGAGAACACGCTAGCCGGCGTTCGACCAACCGGCGGCGGCGGGCGGCCTGAAATGTGCAGATCGAGAGACAGTCGCCCATCACGTTTCCCTTCCACTCTGCCTGTCTGGAACCCAATCGTTTCAGATGACTTGTTCGTTGATAGCTCTTGAAGGGAGAGGCCATTGTCCGCACCTGAGGAAATGGATGTCGTCCTCGAAAAGCTGCCTTTGAGGATCGGCGCCTACATACCTGACGACTTGCTGGAAGACTGGTTCGCGCCGGGAACGGGCATGAACCCGGTCAGCCCGGCAGCGCTGGCGGCCGCCAAGACTTACGGATGGCGCTTCGAATGCGAGTTCAAGCACTATCCCGAACGGATGGAGGGCGTGTTTTGGAAGTGGGTGCCGGCGATCTGATCCGCACAATTGCCATCGGCCCCTTGGCTCTTCAGTGATCGAGGTTGCCGCGAGATCGCTCCCCCTGATCGCCTTAGCCGCCGCCTATCGGCGTCGTCACCTTTCCGGTTCCGCCGCATTCGGGGCAGGTGCGGCCGTCGATCATGCCTGTCCCGGCGCAGCGGTGACACATATGCTCGCCGGCGCCGGCAATGCCTGCCGCGTCGGGATTGGCTTGATCTTCCGCAAGTTGCGCAGGTTTGCCTCGCAACCGGACGGCGGTCTCGTCGACTTCAAGCGGCGTGCTGCCGGGCAGGCCTTCGCCGGATTGGCCTATGGTTTCGTTGCGTGGCCGGTCGTTTGTGCCTGTCGTTATCTTCTGAGCCATTGCAGTACTCTTTTGCGGTGGCGCAGCTCTCAGCTCCTGCGGTTCGAACGCCTCAGCTCCGCAGAGGTTCCGGTTGGCAATCGTTCGCCGGCTGGCCCGGACGGAAGTGGCAACAGCCAAGCGCATCCAGGCTGAAACGGCACGCGATCGGGGAGGCGCTCAAGCAGGATTCCCATCGATGGCGCCGCGCCGCCTTTGCGTCAGCGCTACGGCAGCCGCTCCGAGCGCACTTTCACATCGTCGCTCAGCTGCCGCACGATGCCGGCGGTCTTGCGGATATCCGCTTCGTCGAGAGCGACGCCCATGGTCGAGGCGATCGCTATCAGCTGGGCGTTGAGCTCGCCGTAGCGCACGGCGCCTTTGCGCGTCAGCTGCACAAGCTTCGAGCGCCGGTGTTTTGGATTGTCGATGAATTCGACCAGCCCCTCAGCCGCAAGCTCATCCGCCAGCCGCTGCATGCGCTGACGGCTGGTGGGCCGCATCTGGGCGATCTGCGGCACGGTGAGCGGACCAAGCAGCGCCAGGCTTCGCATGAAGCCGAACGCACCGCCGCCCCAACTGGTGATGAGCCCTGTCTTCTGGCCGAGAGCCCGTATCCTGAAGAAGCACTGGGCCACTTCGAGCATCAGCTCGGTGATCGCCTCGACCTTGCTGTCAACGATGGGGGCTCCCGTCGTTCGGTCAGTCCCGTGTCGTGCCGCCATCGCTTCCGTTCCCTTTGTCCGGGCTAATTTCCGTGTTTGACACCGCTGTTGTCAACTTCTAGAATGACACCTCAGTTGTCATCTATAGCGACTCTCGGCATCGTCGCCCGAGGCATTTGCGGGAGCAGACATGGAAATGGACCCGGCTGGGGAAAAAGTAACCGACAGCGGAACCGCAGGTGTCATCGCGAGACCGCCGCTGCTGTTTCTCGCTGCTTTCCTGATTGGCTTCGTGCTGGATCGCCTGCTGCGCTTGCCGTTCCCCAGGAATGACCTGGTCACCTGGATCACCGGCGGCTCCCTGATCCTGATCGGTTTTGCGCTTTTCGCCGCGGGCATTCGCAACTTCCTGCGCGCGGAGACGCCGGTGCCCACGAATGAGCCGACGCGCGTGCTGGTGACGACCGGCATCCACGGCTGGACGCGCAATCCGATCTACCTCGGCATGTTCCTCATCTATGGCGGCATGGGCGTCGCCGCGCAGAATATCTGGATCCTTGTCCTCACGCTGCCGCTTGCAATCCTGATCCGCTACGGCGTCGTCGCCCGCGAAGAGGCCTATCTCGAGCGGCGTTTCGGCGATGCGTATCGCGACTACAAGCATCGCGTGCGGCGGTGGCTCTGAACGTCGCAGGAAAGCCGATCGCGTGCTCTGATCCCAAAGTCCTGCCGAGCTGGTACTATTTTGTCGGCTGGCGACGATCCAGAACCAACGCTTAGGGATTTCAAATGAAACTCGGCTTCATTGGCACAGGCGCGCTCACGTCAGCGATTGTCACCGGACTTAAATCCGCCGCAGACAATTCCGTATCGGTGCTCCTGTCGCCCCGTAGTCAAGAAATCGCTGCCGGCCTGGCGCTTCGCTATCCAGATGTACGCGTTGCACCCGATAATCAGGCCGTCCTCGACAATTGCGATACTGTCATGCTGGCGGTTCGGCCGCAGATTGCCCATGAGGTGCTTGCAGGATTGCAGTTTCGTCGGGACCATCACGTCGTAAGCTTGATCGCCATCCTGTCGCGCGAGGAAATAGCCACGTTGATCGCTCCCGTGGAGCAGGTGACAAAAGCACTTCCCATGCCGATGATCGCTCACAGGCAGGGAGCGACGATCATCAGTCCGCCCGATCCGCGCATGGCGGCATTGTTCGGCCGGCTGGGAAAGGTGATCGAGGTCGAGGATCCGAGCGAGTTCGACGCGCTGAGCGTCGTTACCGCGACATTCGCCAGCTATTTCAAATATCTCGATACGATCCATGGCTGGCTGAAACAGCATGGCGTCGCGGACGCGCGGGCGCGCGACTATATCGCCACCATTTTCAAAGCGCTGGCCAACGCACCGGAAACAGCGCCGGATACCGGCTTCATGGATCTGGCGAAAGACTATGCAACACGCGGCGGGATCAACGAACAGGTTGTGCGCGAGCTCACGGCCCGGAACGTATTTGACGCCTTCGCAGAAAGCCTGGATGGCGTGCATCGGCGTATCTCGGCAGGAGCAGCGCCGCGCACCGGCCCTCCATCATGACGATGACCGTTGGTCCTGCCGTAATCCTCCACACCAGCTCGCCAGCCATGGCGATGAAGCTGTTGCGGGACAAGCATCCGGGGCTGTCGGTCTATCCTTGTGACAGCTACGCCGGTCTGGCCGCCCTGATAGAAGAGACCAAGGCCGAGATCGTTTACTCCATGCGCTTCGACGGCACAGCGCGCTTTCCGCGTTCCGCTCTCCTGGAAAGCCCGACGGTGAAATGGGTGTCGGTCGGCGGGTCGGGGACGGATCATCTGGGTCGCTGGAACCCCGAAAAGGTGACGGTGACGAACGCCGCCGGTGTCGCGGCCGACATGATGGCCGAGTACGCGCTGGGGGCGATGCTGTCCTTCTCGCTGGGTCTTCGAAATTTCGCCAGGCATCAGCGCGCGCGGACATGGATCACTGGGGCAGTCGAGCCAATCCAGGGCAAGACCTTGCTGCTGCTCGGCCTCGGCAGGACCGGGCAGGCATTGGCCCGGCGCGCCAAGGCCTTGGAGCTCACGACGCTGGGCGTGCGTGCGCATCCGAGGCCAACCGCCGATGTCGACGAGGTTCACGGTATCGAGGCATTGCCGGGGCTTTGGGGCCGGGCCGACTTCATCACCTGTTGCGTGCCGCTGCTGGAGACGACGCGCGGGCTGATCGGCGCTGCGGCGTTTGCCGCGATGAAGCCGTCGGCGGTGCTCATCGACGTTTCGCGTGGCGGCGTCGTCGATGAGGCAGCACTGCTGTCGGCGCTCGACGGCGGCCGCATCAAAGGCGCCGCGCTCGATGTGTTTTCGACCGAGCCGCTGCCGGCGGATCATCCACTTTGGAGCTATGAGAACGTGATCGTCACGCCGCATTGCTCGTCGGTCTACGATGGCTGGGAGGAGAAAGCGCTTGACATGTTCTCAGACAATCTCAGCCGCTATCGGCGCGGCGAAAAGCTGCTCGGCGTTGTCGATCCAATGCGCGGCTACTAGTTCCTCTGCACAGAGGATTTGGTTCTTTGACTGAGCCTGAAGGAGGCTGTGATGGTTGCCGCCGACCGATCTCCTCCTGCCAATCTCGAGGGTTTGCGATTAGCCATAAGCCACCTCGTCATCCCAGGGCGGAGCAAGGAGCGCAGCGACGCGGCGCAGACCCTGGGATCCATTCCGTGACATCAGCCGAAGAATGCAGCGGACCAGAACGGTGCTTGCATCCGCAACGGTGGCAGCTACCCTTCCACCATGACCGGCTATGCCTATATGACCGCGAGCCAGAAGCGCGGCACGATCTACATCGGTGTCACCAACGATCTTGGCCGCCGCATGCCGGAGCACAAATCCGGCCAGGGCTCGCGCTTCACCAGCCGCTACGGTGTGCAGCGTCTGGTCTGGTACGAAGAATATTTCGACATTCGCGATGCCATCCAGCGCGAGAAGTCGCTGAAGCGCTGGCCACGCCAATGGAAGATCGAGCTGATTGAGAAGACCAACCCTGAATGGTTCGAGCTTTTTCGCGGGACCGGGTGGTAGCGTTCGGTTCTGGTCCGCTGGAGCACTGCCGCCAGGGAACGGCATGGATCCCAGGGTCTGCGCCGCGTCGCTTCGCTCCTTGCTCCGCCCTGGGATGACGAAGAGAGGGATGTTTCAGCCAATCCTAGAGGTTTGCGATTTGCCACTGAAATTGGCTGAGAGGAATTGTCGACGGTCGCTGCCGCAACCTGTCAAAATCACTGTGCAGAGGAACTAGCGATGAAGTCTCCCGACGGCGCCTCGATACAGGAAGCCGATATCGCGATCATCGGCGGCGGCATTGCCGGAGCGAGTGCGGCCTATGAACTGGCGGCCGTCTCGTCGGTCATCCTGCTCGAGCGCGAAAGCCATTGCGGCTACCATTCCACCGGCCGGTCGGCCGCGAGCTTTACCGAGAATTACGGCAACGCCATCATCCGACGGCTGGCGATCGCCAGCCGGTCTTTTCTCGAAGCGCCGCCCGAGGGCTTTTGCGATCATCCCTTGATGCTTCCGCGTGGCATGCTGACCATCGCGCGCCAGGATCAGCTGGGCCGGCTTGAAGAGGAACTCGAAAGGGCCCGCCAACTGGTCCCGTCGATCCATCGGGTCAGCCCCGAACAGGCGTTGGCGCGCGTGCCGGTGCTGCGAGCAGATTATGTCGCCGGTGCGATCGTCGAACCGGGGTCTCGCGAGATCGACGTCAACGAACTTCATCAGGGCTTCCTGCGCAATGCGCGCAAGCCTGGCGGCCGGATCGTCACCAAAGCAGGCGTCGAGGCGATCGAGCGGCACAAGGATCGCTGGATCCTGCAGACGAGCCAGGGACTATTCGCCGCGCCGATCCTCGTCAACGCGGCCGGCGCCTGGGCCGACAGGATCGCTGCGTTGGCCAAAATTGCCCCGATCGGCCTGGTGCCGAAGCGACGCACTGCGTTCCATGTCGCGGCACCGGATGGCGTCTCCATTGCCGGCTGGCCGCTGGTCAACGATGTCGGCGAGGAATTCTACTTCAAGCCGGACGCCGGCCGGATTTTCGTCTCGCCGGCGGATGCCACACCGAGCGAGCCGATGGACGCCTATCCCGACGATTTCGATGTCGCCGTAGGCGTCGATCGCCTGCAGCGCGCGACGACGATCGACGTGCGCCGGATAGAACACCAATGGGCGGGCCTGCGCAGTTTTGTCAGCGACGCCTCGCCGGTGGTAGGCTTTGACGTCAAGGCCGAGGGCTTTTTCTGGCTGGCGGGCCAGGGCGGCTACGGCATCAAGACATCACCGGCGCTGGCCAGGGCATGTCGCGATCTGATCGGCACCGGACGCTTGCCGGATGATCTGTTGCGTCAAGGCATCGAGCCGGGCGATCTTGCGCCTGGCCGGATCGGGGCGACATCCGCGCCTGAGGAAAAAGCATCGTGAGGAAGGACATGACAATCGAACGCTTCGAGAATGGCCCACGCTTCTGCCGCGTGCTCAGCCACAATCGCATTGTCTATCTGGCCGGCATGACGGCCGACGATCTGTCGGGCGACACCACGCAGCAGACGCGCGACGTGCTCGCCAAGATCGACACCTATCTGGCGAAGGCCGGCAGCGACAAGTCCAGGATCCTGAGCGCCACGGTATGGCTGCGCGATATTGCCGATTTCGACAAGATGAACGCCGCCTGGGATGCCTGGATCGACAAAAGCGCCATGCCGGTGCGGGCGACGGTCGAGGCCCGGCTCGCCGGCGACGGCTACCGCGTCGAGATCATGGTGACCGCCGCAGCCTGAACTGCGATCTATTGGGGAGACGACGCCATGGCTCGAGACCTGACCATCGCAGTCTGCCAGACAGGCCCGATACAGAAAGGCGCGCAACGGCCCGAAACAGTGGACCGGCTCGTCGCGCTTCTGGAAAAAGCGGCGGCCGCCGGCGCGGAAATCGCGGTGTTTCCCGAACTGGCGCTGACGACCTTCTTTCCGCGTTGGCGGATCGACGACCAGGCCGAGATCGAGGCGTTCTTCGAGCCCGCCATGCCGGGCCCGCAGACGCAGCGCCTTTACGACGCCGCGGCGCGGCTCAAGATAGGCTTCGCGCTCGGCTATGCCGAGCTGACGCGCGTCGACGGGGTCCACTTCAACACGATGGATCTGGTCGGGCAGGACGGCAAGCTTGTCGGGCGCTATCGCAAAATCCATGTGCCGGGATCGACTGAGCCGGAACCGGGCACGACCGTGCATCTGGAACGCCGGTATTTCGAGCCCGGCAATCTCGGTTTTCCGGTCTTCGTCTATCGCGGCGTGCGCGTCGGCATGGCCATCTGCAACGACCGGCGCTGGCCGGAGACCTACCGTATGCTCTGTCTCAACGGCGCGGAAATCGTCCTTATCGGCTACAACACGCCGCTGCTGCTCGATGAGGCGCCGGCGCTGGCGCATCTGCGCATGTTCCACAATCATTTGCCGATGCAGGCCGGCGCCTATCAGAACACGGTCTGGGTCGCGGCAGCGGCCAAGGCCGGCCTCGAGGACGGCCAGGCCTTGATCGGCGGCTCCTGCATCATTGCCCCAACCGGCGAAATCGCGGCACAGGCGACGTCGCTCGACGATGAGGTGATCGTCCATCGCGCCGATCTCGACCTGATCGCCGTCTGCCGCAAGGTGAATTTCGACTTCGCCAGATATCGCCGGCCCGACCAATATCGGCTGATCGCAGGTTTGAGGTGACAGTCCTTGCTGGCATTAGAGCGCTTTGCGTTTTGGTGGAACCAAAACGGCGCCCTAACTCGTTATTTTAACGCATTTTGTCGGACGCCAAACGAAGACGTTTGGCTGCAAAATGCTCTAGGAAACAGCAACGAGATGACCGTTGCCAAGATCCTTCAGGGCCAGTTTCGGCGGCTCTTCGCCGATTTTTCGGGTCGCGCTCGGGATCTCCTGGTCGAGACGCGCAAAACGCGGCCGGCGCCTTGCCGGATCGGGCACCGGCACGGCCTCGATCAAGCGCTTCGTGTAGGGGTGGCGCGGGTTCGAGAAGACTTGGTCGCGGGTGCCCATTTCGACGATCTGGCCGAGATACATGACGGCGACACGATCGGAAATGTTCTCGACCACCGCCATGTCGTGCGAGATGAACAGATAGGCGATGCCGAATTCGCGCTGCAGTTCCTTCAAGAGGTCGAGCACGCGGGCCTGCACCGACACGTCGAGCGCCGAAACGCTCTCGTCGGCGATGATGAGTTTGGGTCTGAGCGCCAGAGCGCGCGCGATGCAGATGCGCTGGCGCTGGCCGCCCGAGAATTCGTGTGGATAGAGCTCCATCTGGTCGGCCGACAGGCCGACGCGCTCGAACAGCGCCGCCACAAGCTGGCTGCGCTCTTCCTTCGAGGCGATGCCATGGATCAACAGCGGCTCGGCAACGAGGTCGCCGACGCGCATGCGCGGGTCAAGCGAGGCATAGGGATCCTGGAAAATCATCTGCACGTCGCGGCGAACCGCCTTGCGCTGGTCACGGCCAAGGCCCGCCAGATTGCGCCCGCCGATCACGATATCGCCGTGGTAGGGCACAAGCCCCGCCAGCGCCTTGGCGGTGGTCGACTTGCCGCAGCCGGATTCGCCGACCAGCGCCAGCGTCTCGTGCGGCGCGATCGAAAAGCTGATGCCTTCGACGGCGTGGACACGGCGGTTCACTTGGCCGAAGAAGCCACCGCGCAGGTCGAAATGGACATGCAGATCGTTGACCACCGCCACGCTTCCGGGCATTTCCGCTTCGATGGATTTTTGTTCGGCGGATTTTTGGCGGCCGATACCGGTACCAATGCGCGGCACGGCAGCGAGCAGCTCGCGCGTGTAGTCGGCTTGCGGGCGGGCAAAAATATCGGTGGCGGTTCCCTGCTCGACCATGCGGCCGTGCCGCATGATGACGACGCGATCGGCCATTTCGGCAACCACGCCCATGTCGTGGGTGATGAGGATGATGCTGGTGCCGTGTTCGCGCTGCAGATCGCGCAGCAGTTCCAGCACCTCGCCTTGCACGGTGACGTCGAGCGCCGTCGTCGGTTCGTCGGCGATCAGCACATCCGGTTTCAGCGCCAGCGCCATGGCGATCATCACGCGCTGGCGCATGCCGCCGGACAGTTCGTGCGGAAACTGTTTTAGCCGGCTTTCGGCTTCCGGGATGCGGACAGCCTTCAGCGCCTCGATGGCGTGCCGGCGCGCCTCGGCGCCGGACAGACCGGTATGAGCCTCGATGGACTCGACCAGCTGCCGGCCGATCGACAGCACCGGATTGAGCGAGGTCATCGGCTCCTGGAAGATCATCGCGATGCGGTCGCCGCGAATGCGGCGCATCCGACGCTCATCGAGCAAAGCCAGATCGATGTCGCCCCGATCTGTGTCATCCTGATCTCTGGCACGAAGCCGGATCGTGCCGGATTCTATCCGGGCAGCAGGCTGTGGCAGCAATTGCATGATCGCCAGCGCCGTCATCGATTTGCCGGAGCCGGATTCGCCGGCAATGCAAAGCGTCTCGCCGCGCGCGAGCGTCAGCGATAGGTCTGACACAACCGGCCGCTCGCCGTCTTCGCTACGCACGCTGACGGTCAGGCCGGAGATCTCCAGCACCGCTCCGGCCGTGGCCGAAACAGCCGGAGCGGCAGCCCCGGCCCGCTTGCTGGTTGCGCCTTTGCTCATTCGAAGACGCAGCGCGGGAAGTAGAACGACACCACCCAGTTCGGCATGTCGACGATCTCGCTGATCCGGAGATCGCCGCAGACCGATACCAGCATGTAGGCCTCGACCGGGTCCATTCCGTAGCGGCCGGCAAGCAGGTCGATCATCTGGGAGACCGCTTGCCTGGCGCCCGTCATCAGGTCCGGTCCGATGCCGGTCGTCACCTCATAGCCCTTGGCATCGAGATGGCGCGTCACCGGGCCAGGCGTGGTGAAGCGCGGTGTCTTCAACCGCGCATTTTTAACCAGGTCGAGCTTGAGCACGACATCCATCGGGCTTTCGATCGCCGTGCCGCACACTTCGCCGTCGCCCTGCGCGGCATGCGTATCGCCGACCGAAAACAGCGCACCGGCCACCTCCACCGGCAGATAAAGCGTGGTGCCGGCCGCGAGATCGCGGATGTCGAGATTGCCGCCGACACGCCTTGGCGGCACCACCGAGTGGAGGCCCATTTCAGCCGGCGCGTTGCCGATGGTGCCGGCAAAGGGTTTCAGCGGCACGCGGGCTTGTCTGCCGAACAGCGCCGGTTCGAGCGAGGCGGCGTCGTATTTCCAGATGTTCAGCGCTGGTTCCGGGAAGTCGTCGGCGAGCAGGCCGAACCCCGGAATGTTCGCCGTCCAACCGAAGCCCGACGGCTTGAACGCCTCAATTGTGATCTTCAGTGCGTCGCCCGGCTCGGCACCTTCGACGAAGATGGGCCCGGTGACGGGGTTCACCTTGGCGAAGTCGAGCAAAGCGACGTCGTCCACAGTGCTGTCCAGCGTCAGCTGGCCACCCGACGCATCGAGGCACTGGAACTCGATCGTCGAACCGGGCGCCACCCGCTCAGTCGGGACAAAGGAATTGTCCCAGCCGAAATGGTGATGGCGCCCATGGATGGTGTAGTCGCAGTTATTGCACATCGGTCACATACACATTGTCATAGTTGATCGGGATATGGACGGGGTCGACATAGAGATTGTCGGCGCCGCCCATCCGGGCCGATTTCATGGTGAAACGCTTCTCGTTGAAGACCGGCGCCCAGGGCGCGTCTTCCATGATCTTGCGGTAGATCGCGCTCCACATCTTGGCACGTTCGCCTGATTTGGCCGGATCGACGATCGAGTCGGCCTCCGCCGCCTTGGCGTCGAGATCCTTGTTGCAATACCACGACCAGTTCCAGCCGCCCGGAACCGCGCCGGCGCAGCCGAGAATCGGCCCGTAGAAGTTCGACGGATCGGGGAAATCGGCGATCCAGGCCATGCCGCCGGACCAGATCATCGGCGCGCCGGCCTTGTCGCCGCCGGCGGCGATGACATTGGCCTGCGCGAGCGACTGGATGCTGGCCTTGATGCCGATGGCCGCCAGGTCCTGCTGGATCGCCTGGGCGATGCGCGGGTTGGGATCGGTGTTCATGGCGAACAGCTGGGTGTCGAAACCGTCGGGATGGCCGGCCTCGGCAAGCAAAGCCTTGGCCTTGGCCACGTCATAGGGATAGCCCTTGAATTCCTTGTCGTAGCCGGGCATCGACGGCGGCAGCGGCTGATTGGCCGGCACCGCACGGTTGTTGATCAACTGGACGATACGGTTCTTGTTGATCGCCATGTTGACCGCTTGCCGCACCTTCACATTGTCGAAGGGCGCCATTGTGGTGTTCATGGTGATGTAGCCGGTGTGCAACTGGCCGCCCTCGACGACGCGGGCCTTCTGCTCGGGATCGGCCATCACCTCCTGGAACTTAGCCGGCGGAATGATGTCGCCGGGAATATCGATCTCGCCCTTCTGCAGCCGCAGCAGCGCCACGATCGGCTCCTGCCCAATCTCGAAGGTGATCTTGTCGAGATGCGGCAGGCCCTTGTGCCAGTAATCCGGGTTGCGCTCGAAGACGACGCGCTGGCCGAGCGTCCATTCGGCGAACTTGAAAGCCCCGGTGCCGACCGGATGCTTGCCAAAATCCGCGCCGTATTTCTCGACCTCCTCCTTCGGCACGACATGCGAGAAGTTGATGGCCATGACATGCAGGAAGGTGGCATCGGGCCGGGTCAGTTCGAACTTGATCGTGTAGGGATCGACGACGGTGACGCCCGCCAGGCTTTCCGCCTTGCCGGCAGCGACATCCTCATGGCCCTTGATCGAGCCGAAGAAGCCGGCGCCCGGGCTCTGCGTCTTCGGATTGGTGACGCGATCGAGCGAATATTTCACGTCGTCAGCAGTCATCTCGCGGCCATTGTGGAACTTCACCCCTTGGCGCAACTTGAAGGTGAAGGTCTTGCCGCCGGGCGCGATCTCGTAGCTCTCGGCGAGGTCGGGCCGCAGGTTGGTGGTGCCCGGCTCGTAGTCCATCAGCCCGTCGAACAGGCTCTTGATCATAGACCAGTTCTGCCAGTCATAGCCGATGGCCGGATCGAGCGTGGCGACGTCGTCCTTGTAGGTGATGGTGATCGCGCCGCCCTGCTTGGCGTTCGGATCGACGGCGTGTTCGGCGCGTACGCTTGTCATGCCGAGCATCAGCGCGAGCGCCGATGCCGCAACGGTGGAGGTCAAGATTTTTTTCATCTCATGTTCCCTTTCTCTGGTTTTATCGGTCTCTTTTTTGGTTTTCATCTGAGCTTGATGCGCGGGTCGATGAACGGTGCGACGGTGTCGGCCAGGAGATTGCCGAGCACGATGGCGAAGGCCGAAACCAGGGTGACGCCCATGATGATCGGAATGTCGACGCGCTGGATGGCCTGCCAGGCAAGCTGGCCGATGCCGGGCCAGCCGAACACGCTTTCGACCACCACGATGCCGCCCATGAAGATGCCGATGTCGATGCCGATCATGGCGATGACCGGCAGGATGGCGTTGGGCAGTGCGTGGCGGAAGATGATGGCGCCGCGCGCAAGGCCCTTGGCGCGGGCGGTCCGCATATAGTCCTGGCGCAGCACGTCGATCATCGACGAGCGCATCATGCGGGCGTACCAGCCGGCGCCGAGGATCCCCATGGTCAGCGAGGGCAGCACCAAATGGCGCCAGGTGCCGTAGCCGCCGATCGGAAACCAGCCGAGCCGCACGGCGAACACATAGAGGAGCAGCAGGCCGACGACGAACTGCGGCGCCGAGACGCCGACAAAGGACGCGACCATCAGGGTCTGGTCGGTGGCGGTGCCGCGCCTGACGGCGGCAAGCAGGCCCATCGTCAGGCCGATCGCCAGCTCGCAAAGGATGGCGCCGACCATCAAAAGCAGGCTTGCCGGCAGCCGCGAGACGATAAGCTCCGTGACCTCGGAACGCTGGATGTAGGAGCGCCCGAGATCGCCGCTGAGCAGGCTGGTCAGATAATGCCAGTACTGGATGAAGAAGGGCTGATCGAGACCGAGTTGCCGGCGGATGCTCTCGACCGTCTCGGGTGTGGCGCTGCGGCCGGCGATCTGGCGGACGGGGTCGGCGGGCAGCAGGTAGAGCAGCGCAAAGGTGATCAGCGAGACGCCGAGCAGGATGAGCACGGACTGAATGACGCGGCGGCCGAGATAGGCGATCATGCCCGACCCCTTTGCGTCGGATCGAGGATGTCGCGCAGCGCATCGCCGATGAGGTTGAAGGCCAGCGCCAGCGCCAGGATCGCCGCACCCGGAAAGAAGACCAGCCAGGGCGCTGCCTGGAAATAGGTCTGGTTCTCGAAAATGATGTTGCCCCAGGATGCGGTCGGCGGCTGCACGCCGATGCCGAGATAGCTGAGCGTTGCTTCGAGCAGCACCGTGGTCGAGATACCGAGCGTGCCCCAGACGATGATCGTCGGCAGCAGATGCGGCAGGATATGGCGAAACAGGATGCGTGGTGCGCTGGCACCGATCGTACGCTCGGCGTCGATGAACTCGCGCTCGGCGAGCGAGCTGGTCTCGGTGTAGATGACCCGCGCGGTCTGCACCCAGTTCACCAGTGCGATCACCATGGCAACGATCCACAGGCTCGGCTGGAGTACCGCCGCCAGGCAGATGGCGAGCAGCAGCGCCGGAAAGGCCATCATCAGATCGGTGAAGCGCATCAGCGCGCTGCCGATCCAGCCGCGGAAATAGCCCGCGGTGACGCCGACCAGCGTGCCGATCAGAAGCGCCACGCCGTTGGCGACGATGCCGATGATCAGCGAAGTGCGCGCGCCGAAAAGGATGCGGGTCAGCAGATCGCGGCCGAGCAGATCCGTGCCCAGCCAGAAGCTGGCGTTCGGCGGCAAGGGCGCGCCTTCAAGCGTCAGCCCGTCGAACATCTGCTCGTTTGGATCGTAGCCCGTCAGCCACGGCGCCAGGATGGCGCCAGCCACGACGACGGCAACGATCACCAGGCCGATCAATGCCAGAGGACGCTTGACCAGGCGCCGCCAGACGCCGGCGCGCGGCCTGGCCGGCATGCGCCCGGTTGCCGGAAGATCAGGCGCGATGGGACTGGTCATCGCCGCCTTCTTCTTCCGTCATCGCCACGATCCTGCGCGCGGCCTCCTCGACGCTGATCTGCCAGCTCATCGCCAGCGACCGGAGCTGCGCATAGGCGCGGCCGTCCTCGGCGCCTTTCGACAAGGCCTCCACCGCGCGCACGATGGTCTGGCGCTCCGCGACGCGCAGGCGAAGCGACGATATCTCGTTTGCCAAAAGCTTGCGCGCCTCGAAACTCTGCCGCGCGATCAACAGGGCGCTGTAGACGCCGGCATTGCCGACCGGCTTCAGCAACTGGGCGTCGGCCTTGTGCGACAGCGCCCACTCGATGCGGCCTGGCGCTTCGGAGCCGATCAGCGCCACCAGCGGCATCGGCGCCTCACCCGGCGCCCATGGGAATTGTTCGTCGAAGCCGAGGTCGGCATCGAAGAAGACGAAATCCGCTGCCAGCGCCTCGGCCGGCAGTTCCGGCCAGCAGCCGACCGTCTCGAGGCCGATGGCCGACAATTGCCGCGTGATCGCCTGCACCGTCGGATGCGGACGATGCAGGACAAAGGCCCTGGCGCCGCCGAGATTCGGGATGCGCGGGACCTTGCTCACGACACCACCCTCAGGCGTGGGCGGCCGAACGTCTCGGTCCGGTCATAGCGGGACAGATAGGGATCGGGCGCGACTCCCTTGGTCAGCGTGACGGTCTTGAATGCGGTCCCCTCGATGCGCCCGATCTGCACTGGCAAGGTGGCGTGCTGGGTTTGCGGATCGATGGAGATGTCGCCGAGCGGGGTTCGAAACGAGGTTCCGGCAAAGGCCTGGGGAAGGTCCGGCCATTGTGCGCCGGGATTGCGGGCGAGGATATCGGCAAGCGTCCGCACCGAGGCGTAGGCCGCCGCCTCGAAGGACGAGGCAGGCATGATGGAGGGCGCCGAATCGCCCTGGCGATCCGCTGCCGAGATATCGTGAAAGTACGGCCCGACGGAAAGGTGGCCATTGCCCGCCTCGTTGAGCGCCGGCAACTCGCATTCGGTGAGATTGCAGGACAGGATCGGGCAGCGCTCCGGCCTGAAATGCGGGTCGCGTTCGGCAAGTTCGGCATAGGCCGCGATGAAGGCATAGGACGAGGAGCCGATCAGGTTGTTCAGGATGAACTCCGGCCGGGTGGCCTGGATCTCGGCGATCAGCCTGGAGACATCGACCTCGCCGAGCGGCAGATAACGTTCGCCCAAAACCTTGCCGCCGGCGTCGGCGATCAGGTCGCGGGCGACACGGTTGGTCTCCCAGCCCCAGATATAGTTCGAGCCGAGCAGGAAGCCGTTGGCGCCGAAGCGCGGCACGACATGGGCCAGCAGCGGAACGAGATGCTGGTTTGGGCAAGCGTGCATGTAGACGACATGCTCGTTTGCTTCGAAGCCCTCATAGGGACAGGCATACCAGAGCGTGCCGCCGGCGCGCTCGAGGATCGGAATGACCTCCTTGCGGCTCCACGACGTGATGCAGCCAATGATGTGGCGCGCACTGCTGTTGGCGAGAATGTCGGCGCAGCCCGTCGCGTAGCCATCGATGTTGCCTTGCGGATCGCGCTCCACCGGAACGAATTCGATCGGGATGGCGGAATCGGCGTTGATGTCGGCGATGGCCGTCATCGCACCGGAACGGCAGGATTCGGACAGCAGGCGGTAGTTGCCCGACCGCGAGTAAAGGATGCCGATTTCGATACGCCGTCCCAAAGCAAATCCCCAAAAATAACAATGCCCCGCAGCCGCCGCCGCGGAAGGCGAGGCATACGAGGCATTTTTGCCGTCCGGCGGTCGGAGCCGGTATTTTCCCCATTAGCGTATTCGGTACGGCGGGTCAGTCAAGCGGGAAAAGTGAGAGCGGGGAAAGCGACCGCGTTGCGTCTGGTTGCGCGAAGGGGTCCCGCGGAGAACTCGTCCTATCTCAGCGGTGGGCGCGTTTCTCGTCCGTCGCCGCCCGGTCGATCGCCAGCCCGTCCGCCGACAGGGCGACGCCAAATTTCGCGCTGGCTTGCTCGGCCGTATAGTACCCCAGCCTGACATCCCTCAGCACCAGTTCCGGATCGCGCGCCAGGGGATCGCCATAGCCGCCGCCGCCCGGCGTGCCGACGCGTACGCGGTCGCCGGCCTTCAGCGCGATGTCCTGCTCCTTGGACAGGTGCGGTGGCACATGTTCCTTGCCGTCGCGGAACACGGTCACCGTGTTGACCGCGCCGTCCTTGCCGCCGAGCGCGCCCTGCGGGCCGAAGCGGCCATGGTCCATGACGAAGGAGGCGCGAGCGTCGCCGCGCAGGATCTCGACCTCATAGGCGAGGCCAAAACCGCCGCGATGCTTGCCGGCGCCGCCCGAGCCTTCGCGCAGGGCATATTGGCGGTAGAGCACCGGAAAAGCCTGCTCCATGATTTCGACCGGGGGCGATTTGGAAATGCCGATGGTCGAGCAGCCATTGGTCAGGCCGTCGTGGCCGGCGTTGCCGCCATAGCCGCCGCCGGAGATCTGGTACATGACATAGTCGCGACCACGGGCCGGGTCGTTGCCGCCGAGCGCGAAATTGCCGCTGGAGCCGGCGGGAGCCGCCGTCACCTTGTCCGGCAGTGCCTGCACCATCGCCGCGAACACCGCTTCGGCGATGCGCTGCGAGACCTCGGCCGCACAGCCGGAAACCGGTCGCGGATATTTGGCGTCGAGAAAAGTGCCTTCCGGCCGTTTGACGATCAGCGGCTCGAAGGCGCCGGCGCTGATCGGCACATCCGGGAAAATGTGACGCATGGCGAGATAGACCGAGGACAAGGTCGTCGCCAGCACGCTGTTCATCGGCCCAGCGCAGGGTTTTGACGAGCCTGAAAAATCGAAGCTGAGCGTGTCGCCCTGTTTCTCCACCGCAAGCGTGATGGTCAGCGGCTCGTTCACCACCCCGTCGGAATCGACGAAGGCCTGCGAGCGATAGATGCCATCGGGAATGGCTGATATGTTGGCGCGCATCTGCTCGGCGGCGCGGCGGCGCAGTTCGGCGATCGCCTCGACGACCGTTTCATCACCGTAACGATCCAGGATTCCATTCAGACGATCCTGGCCGATCAGCAGTGCCGCCGCTTGCGCGCGGATGTCGCCGATGCGCTGGTCGGCAACCCTGATGTTGGAGCAAATGATGGCGTAGATCTCAGGATCGAGCACGCCCTTCTTGAACAGCTTCACCGGCGGCAGCCGCAAGCCTTCCTGCTCGACCGCCGTTGCCGAGGCAGAAAAACCGCCGGGCACCGAGCCGCCGATATCGGGCCAGTGACCGGTGTTCGACAGCCAACAGAAAATCTTGCCATCCCTGTAGACCGGCATGGCGAAGCGCACATCCATCAGATGGGTGCCGCCGAGATAGGGGTCGTTGACGATGTAGATGTCGCCAGGTTCGGGCGGCAGGCAGCGGCCGTCGGCGATCATTTCGATCACCGTTCTGGTCGAATACTGCATGACGCCGACGAATACCGGCAGGCCCTGGCTGCCCTGTGCGATCAGCGAACCATCAACCGCCGAATAAATGCCGTCGGAGCGGTCGTTGGCCTCGGCGATAACAGGCGAAAACGCGGCGCGCGAAAAGGTCAGGTCCATCTCATCGCAGACCTGCTGCAGCGCCGCCTGGATGACCGAAAGCGTGATGGTGTCGAGCTTTGCCATTTCAGGCCTCACCAATGTCGATGATGATGTTGCCGTCGGTGTCCGATCGCGCCCGGTCGCCGGGCTCGAGCACGGTGGTGGCGTCCATCTGTTCAAGGATCGCCGGCCCCTCGATGACGGCGTCGAGCGGCAGCTTTTCCCTGCTGTAGACCGGCGTGTCGTGCCAGCGCCCGCCATACCAGACCGGCCGGATTTCGCGGCGCGCCTCATCAAGCGTTCTGGCGCGCCCTGCCGGGTCGATCAAACGCGACAGATCGATCGCCGGCCGCACGCCGGTCACCGAGGTGTTGAGGTTGACCAGATTGGCGCGGATTTCCGGCAGCTCGACCTTGAAGCGGGCAAAATAGGCTTTTTCGAACAGCTGCTGCAGTACCGCGCGCGTCACCGAAGACGACGGCAGCGGCACGTTGATGATGTGTGTCTGGCCGACGAACTGCATGTCGGCGGAATGCGTGACGCGGATCGTCTCCGGTTTCACCGCTTCCTTGCCGATCAGCTCTTCGCCTTCGTTTCGGTGCCGTTCCAATATCACGTGAAGCTGGATTTCATCGAGTCCCGCCACCGGCTGGTTGACGGTGTTAACGAAATCGTGCCTGAGATCGGCGACGACGCAGCCGAGCGCATTGGTGATGCCCGGCCGCGCCGGCACCAGCACCTTGGGCAGGCCGAGCTCGCGCGCCAGTGCGGTCGCATGCAGCGGCCCGGCGCCGCCGAAGGCGAACAGCGCGAAATCGCGCGGGTCATGGCCGCGCGACACCGAGACCATGCGGATGGCGCCGGCCATCTTCATGTTGCCGAGCCGCAGCACGGCGCCCGCCGCCTCGACCCCGGACAGACCGGTGGGACGCCCGATCCTGTCCTCAAAGATGCCGGTGACGTGCTCGACGGTGACCGGATTTTCGACCGCGAGCAGCTTTTTCGGCGCCAGCCGGCCGAGCACCAGATTGGCATCGGTGATGGTCGGATCAACGCCGCCGCGCCCGTAGCAGATCGGGCCGGGATTGGCGCCGGCGCTTTCCGGGCCGATCTGGATCAGGCCCGCCGCATCGACGCGGGCGATCGAACCGCCGCCGGCGCCGACCGTGTGCACCGCCACCATCGGCACATGGATCGGCATTGCATATTCGATCTCGATCTCGTTCGACACCGCCGGTTCGGCATTGCGGATCAGCGCCACGTCGGTCGAGGTGCCGCCCATGTCGTAGGTGACCAGGTTTTCGAAGCCGGCGCGTTTTCCGGTATAGGCGGCGGCGATGACACCGGAGGCCGGGCCGGACATGACGGTCTTGGCCGATTCACCTGTGACAAAGCGGGCCGAGATCATGCCGCCATTGCCGTTCATGATCAGGAAGTCGCGGGCGTAGCCTTTTGATCCCAATTCCTTGCGCAGCCGTTCGACATAGCGCTCGAGGATCGGCTGCACCGAGGCATTGACTGAAGCGGTGACGCCGCGCTCGAATTCGCGTGCTTCCGACAGCAGCGCATGCCCCGTCGTGATGTAGCCGTTCGGCCAAAGCGCGGCGGCGATCTCGGCGGCGCGCCGCTCATGCGCCGGATTGGCGTAGGAATGCAGGAAATGGATGACGAGGGATTCGCAGCCGGCCGCGATCAATTCTGAAACCGCCGCGCGCATCTCGGCTTCGTCGAGCGGAATCCGCACCCCGCCCGAGGCTTCGACCCGCTCCGACACTTCGAGCCGCAGGTTGCGCGGAATGATCGGGACGAAGGTCCCCGTCATGCCATAGGCTTGCGGCCGCGTTCGCCGACCCAGCTCGATGACGTCGCGAAAGCCGCGCGTGGTGATCATGCCGGTTTTGGCCAGTCGGCGTTCCAGCACCGCGTTGGTGGTGGTGGTCGTGCCGTGCACGATGAGGTCGATGCTGTCGACCGGGAAGCCGGTGGCACCGAGCGCCGAAACGACGCCGAAGGCTTGGTTGTCGACCGTGGTCGGGGTCTTGGCGATATGCACCCGGCCACCGTCACGGCCGTCGATCAGAAGCAGGTCGGTAAAGGTTCCGCCGACATCGATGCCGGCGACGACGCTGCCCGAGGAATCCAGCGTCTGCGCCGAAAAATTCTCTTCCATTGTCGAAACCCGAAATGTCAGGACTACAGATATGTCTCAGTTTGGAAAGGTGTTTCACGCTGGCGTCTTGACGCAAATATCATTTGTATACTAATAAATTCCGGACACAAGAGCTTACCGCTTCGCAGTGTGCAAACGGCACGCCGGAACCTGATCGGTTCGGGCGCGCAGGAGAAGGTTTGGCGTCAGCGCCCTCGGGTTGGCCAGAAGGTTAGGTTTGATGAACACCATATCAACGCTCAACACCGCCGGCGCCCGGCCGCTGCAGTTTCCTATACCGGCCAATGTCTATGCCGAAACCGTGGTCTCGGTGAAGCACTATACCGACCGGCTGTTTTCGTTCCGCATCACCCGGCCGCAGTCGCTGCGCTTCCGCTCCGGCGAGTTCGTCATGATCGGCCTGCCCAATGCCGAGAAGCCGGTGTTCCGCGCCTATTCGATCGCCAGCCCTGCCTGGGACGACGAGCTGGAATTCTTCTCGATCAAGGTACCGGACGGCCCGCTGACCTCGCAGCTGCAAAAAATCGAGATCGGCGACACCGTCATCATGCGGCAGAAGTCGACCGGCACGCTGGTGGTCGACGCGCTGACCCCGGCCAAGCGCCTGTTCATGATCTCGACCGGCACCGGCATCGCGCCGTTCGCCAGCCTGCTGCGCGATCCTGATACCTATGAGAAGTTCGAGCAGGTCGTGCTGACCCACACCTGCCGCGACAATGCCGAACTCACCTACGGCCAGGAGCTGGTTGCAGAGCTGGAGAACGATCCGCTGATCGGCGAGCTGACCGGCGGCCGCGTCACGCTCTACAATTCGACGACACGCGAAACCTCCGAGCGCATGGGCCGCATCACCGCGCTGATCGGCTCGGGAAAATTCTATGCCGATCTCGGCATCGACAAGCTCGACCCCGAGACCGACCGCATCATGATCTGCGGCTCGATGCATATGCTCAGGGACGTCAAGGAACTGGCCGAAAGCCTCGGCTTCGAGGAAGGTTCGCTGCATCATCCGGCGAGCTTCGTCGTCGAGCGCGCCTTCGTCGGCTGAGACGCAGTCCAGCGTTCGCTGCCTTCAGACTCTGATTTTGACCATGCGGTCAAAATCAGCTGCTTTCGCAGGCTTTTTCCGCTATGACCGCCTGAAGGACTCGTGAAGCGCTGCTTCACGGTCTATCTTCGGCATAAGTCGTCGAACGAAAGGGCAGGAGATGAGCAGCACAATCCGCGAAGCAGATCTTAGTGCCGACAGATTGGGACCTTCCAAAATCACGCCGCTGCCGGCGCGCACCGCCGCCAATGCGCCGACGCCGCAAGCGCACGTCATTGCCCGCAACCCAGGCATGAGGCTGGATCTCGGCTTCATGGAATCGATGCGCAGCGTCAACCGCTCTGCGCTGGAACGGCGCGTCGCCAGCCTGACCAAGCGGCGCTCGATCAAGGCCGACAACCAGGCCGCCTGGCTGCTGCGCGCCGTTGCCTGCATGGACCTGACGACGCTCAACTCGAACGACACCGAAGAGCGCGTCCGCCGGCTCTGCGCCAAGGCGGTCAATCCGTTCCGCCGCGACATCGTCGAAGGCCTCGGCATTACAGGTGAAAGGATCCGCCCGGCGGCGGTCTGCGTCTATCACCCCTTCGTCGCCACCGCCGTCGATGCGCTGCGCGGCAGCGGCATCCATGTCGCCGCCGTATCCACTGCGTTCCCGCACGGCCTCACCCCGCTTTCGACGCGCCTGCAGGAGATCGAAGCCTCGGTGAAGGACGGCGCCGACGAGATCGACGTCGTCATTCCGCGTGGCCTGGTTTTCGCCGCGAAATGGCAGGAACTCTATAACGAGATCGTCTCGATGCGCGCCGAATGCGGCGAGGCGCATCTCAAGGTCATTCTCGGCACCGGTGACCTCGCGACGCTGCGCAACGTCATGCTGGCGTCGATGGTGGCGATGATGGCGGGCGCCGACTTCATCAAGACCTCGACCGGCAAGGAAAGCGTCAACGCGACGCTGCCGGTCGGCCTTGCCATGGTGCGCGCCATCCGCGCCTATTTCGAGGAAACCGGCTATCTCATCGGCTTCAAGCCGGCCGGCGGCATTTCGACCGCCAAGGCTTCGCTCGACTGGCTGGTGCTGATGAAGGAAGAGCTCGGCCGGCGGTGGCTGGAGCCAGACCTGTTCCGCTTCGGTGCATCGAGCCTTTTGACCGACATCGAACGCCAGCTCGAACACCATCTGACCGGTCACTATTCGGCCAATCATCGCCACGCGATGGCGTGAGGCGGATGAAGGTCTTGAACGTCGAGTTCCGTGGCGCCCCCCTCTGTCCTGCCGGACATCTCCCCCACGAGGGGGGAGATTGGCTGTTTCGCCGACAGCGCCTCTTTTTTCGAGGTTGGCCGTTGGCGAAATCAAAGATGAAGGCCGATCTCCCCCCAAGTGGGGGAGATGTCCGGCAGGACAGAGGGGGGCGCGACGGAACGCTCACCAAGACGACTATCTGGAGCGCCCCATGAACATTCTCGAACGCTATCATGCCATGGACTATGGCCCGGCGCCGGAAGCCCGCAATGAGGCCGATGCCTGGCTTGCCGCGCGCGACTTTTCCAAAGCGCTGTTCATCGGCGGCGACTGGAAAGCAGCCGCAGGCGGCAAGACCTTCGAAACCAGCGACCCGTCTTCGGGAAAACTGCTGGCCAAGGTCTCGGATGCCGGAGCTGCCGATATCGACGCGGCGGTTTCGGCCGCCACAAAAGCGCTGCCGAAATGGAGCGCCAGCTCCGGCTACAGCCGAGCCAAAGTGCTCTATGCCATCGGCCGCGCCATGCAGCGCCACCAGCGGCTGTTCGCGGTGCTGGAATCGATCGACAACGGCAAGCCGATCCGCGAAAGCCGCGACATCGACGTGCCGCTGGCCATTCGCCATTTCATCCACCATGCCGGCTGGGCGCAGGCGCTGGACAAGGATTTCCCGGATCAGAAGGGCGTCGGCGTCGTCGGCCAGATCATCCCGTGGAACTTCCCGCTGCTGATGCTGGCCTGGAAGATCGCGCCGGCGCTCGCCGCCGGCTGCACGGTGGTGCTGAAGCCGGCCGAGTTCACGCCGCTCACCGCCATCCTGTTCGCCGAGATTTGTGAGCGCGCCGGCGTGCCGAAGGGTGTCGTCAACGTCGTACAGGGCGGGCCGGAGGCGGGTGCGGCCATCGTCAATCATCCCGGCGTCCAGAAGATCGCCTTCACCGGCTCGTCCGAGGTCGGCAAGATCATCCGCAAGGCCACGGCCGGCTCGGGCAAGAAACTATCGTTGGAGCTCGGCGGCAAGTCGGCTTTCGTCGTCTTCGAGGACGCCGATCTCGACAGCGCCGTCGAAGGTCTGGTCGACGGCATCTGGTTCAACCAGGGCCAGGTCTGCTGCGCCGGCTCGCGCCTGCTGGTGCAGGAAGGCGTCGCCGAAGCCTTCATCGCCAAGGTCAAGACGCGGATGAGCCGGCTGCGCGTCGGCAGCCCGCTCGACAAGAACACCGATATCGGCCCGCTGGTCGACTTGACCCAGCTCGATCGCGTCAAGGGGCTGGTCGCCGCAGGCGCAAAGCAGGGCGCCGTCTGCTGGCAGCCTGACGTGGCGCTGCCGTCCTCCGGCTATTATCACCTGCCAACGCTGGCGACAGGCGTTTCGCCGGCCAACATCCTGGCGCAGGAAGAGGTGTTCGGGCCGGTGCTGGCGACCATGACGTTCCGCAACACCGAGGAAGCGATCGAGCTCGCCAACAACACGCGCTACGGCCTGGCCGCTTCGGTGTGGAGCGAGAACATCAACCTCGCGCTGCACGTCGCGCCGCAGTTGAAGGCCGGCGTCGTCTGGGTCAACGGCACCAACATGTTCGACGCCGCCTGCGGCTTCGGCGGCTATCGCGAAAGCGGTTTTGGCCGCGAAGGCGGGCGCGAGGGCATGTTCGAATATCTCTCGGCAAAACTGCCGCTCGGCCCTGTCGTCAAGCCGGCAGCGGCTACGGCCCAACCTATCGAGCAGGTCGAAGGCGACACTATCGATCGCACGGCAAAACTGTTCATCGGCGGCAAGCAGGTCAGGCCGGACGGCAATTATTCGCTTGCCGTCGCCACCGCCAAGGGCAAGCTTGCCGGCGAGGTCGGTCTCGGCAGCCGCAAGGATATCCGTGACGCCGTCGCTGCTGCACGTGCCTGCAAAGCCTGGCCGGAAGCGACCGCCTACAACCACAGCCAGGTGCTCTACTATCTGGCCGAGAACCTGTCCGGCCGCGCGGGCGAATTTGCCGCCCGCCTCACAGAGCTGACCGGCGCCACCGCCAAGGCGGCGCGCGAAGAGGTCGAGCAGTCGATCGAGCGGCTATTCCTCTATGCCGGCCTGGCCGACAAGTTCGAGGGCCGCGTCCACCAGCCGCCGGCCCGCGCCGTCACCTTGGCGCTGCACGAGCCAGTCGGCGTCATCGGCATAGTGGCATCCGACAATGCGCCTTTGCTCGGCCTGATCTCGCTGGTGGCGCCGGCGCTCGCCATGGGCAACACCGTCGTCGCGGTGCCGTCGGAAAAATATCCGCTGCTTGCCACCGATCTCTACCAGGTCATCGAATATTCCGACGTCCCGGCCGGCGCCATCAACATCGTCACCGGCCGCAGCGCCGAGCTCGCCGGCGTGCTGGCCAAGCACGACGATGTCGACGGGCTCTGGCTGTTCGCCGATGCCGAGACCTGCGCCAAGGCCGAAGCCGACTCTGTCGGCAATCTCAAGCGCGTCTGGACCGGCAACGGCCGCAGCCTCGACTGGGCGTCGACCGAGGCCGGAGGCGATGCCTTCCTGCGCCGTGCCGTCGAGGTCAAGAACGTCTGGGTGCCCTACGGCGACTGAGCGGTCGCCTTGCGCGCGGCGTCGGACGAGAAGCGTTCGGGCTTGACGACAGAAATGATGTTCTTTACCGAGAAAAAACATTTGCTCCTAAGCGAACAGCAATACAGGCGGCATAGGAGTGCCTATCTGGCACATTGCGCCTTGGCCGCGTGCCGGTAAAAACCGGGCGGCCACAGAGGAGAAAAGCATGGCGGATCTGGCAGGCAAGATCGTTGTCGTCACGGCGGCGGCACAGGGCATCGGCCGGGCGAGCGCGCTGGCTTTCGCCAGGGCGGGCGCTGTCGTCCACGCCACCGACATCAACGAGGTGATGCTCGCCGAACTCGGCAAGACGGCTGGCATCAAGACCCGCAAGCTCGACGTGCTGAACGACGAGGCGGTGGCGTCGGCCTTCGCCGAGATCGGCGTCGTCGATGTGCTGTTCAACTGCGCCGGCTTTGTCCATTCAGGCTCGATCCTTGAGATGAAGGACGCCGATCTCGACTTTGCCTATGATCTCAACGTTCGCTCGATGATTCGCACCATCCGCGCCGTGCTGCCCGGCATGCTGGAGCGCGGCGACGGCTCGATCATCAACATGGCGTCGCTGGCCGGCTCGACCAAGGGCGTGCCCAACCGCTTCGTCTATGGGCTGACCAAGGCGGCCGTCATCGGCCTGACCAAATCGGTCGCCGCCGACTATGTCGGCAAGGGCATACGCTGCAATGCCATCTGCCCCGGCACGGTCGAAAGCCCGTCGCTGGAGGACCGCATGCATGCGCAGGGCGACTACGAGGCAGCCCGCGCCGCCTTCATCGCCCGCCAGCCGATGGGCCGCCTCGGCACGCCCGAGGAAATCGCCGATCTCGCCGTCTATCTGGCCGGCGCCACCTATACGTCGGGACAGGCTTATAATATCGACGGTGGCTGGTCGATCTAAGAGGCCATTTGAAAACTCTACTCCGCCGGGCGCCTAGCGCGGTTTTCTGCGCTTCCGGTGCTCACGTACTTTAAGTACGCTCCGCTCCGGTTCTCGAAAACCACGCCATTCGCCGCAGCGGAGCGAGTTTGCAAACGGCCTCTGCGCCGCAATTAGGAGAAAAAGAATGAAACTGCTGCGCTATGGCGAAGCGGGGAGCGAACGCCCCGGCCTACTCGATGCGGATGGGACGATCCGCGACCTCTCCGCCCATGTCACCGACATTGCCGGCAAGGCGCTCGACCCGGCGTCGCTTGAGACACTGTCGAAGCTCGATCCAAAATCGCTGCCGGCGGTTTCCGGCAAGCCGCGCATCGGTGCGTGCGTCGCCGGCACCGGCAAATTCATCTGCATCGGCCTCAACTACTCCGATCATGCCGCCGAGACCGGCGCCGTCGTGCCGCCGGAGCCGATCATCTTCATGAAGGCAAGCTCGGCCATCGTCGGGCCTGATGACGATGTGCTGATCCCGCGCGGCTCGGTCAAGACCGACTGGGAAGTCGAGCTCGGCGTGGTCATCGGCAGAAAAGCCAAATACGTCACCGAGGCCGAGGCGCTGGACTATGTCGCCGGCTATTGCGTCGCGCACGACGTTTCCGAGCGCGCCTTCCAGGCAGAGCGCCAGGGCCAGTGGACCAAGGGCAAGTCCTGCGACACGTTCGGGCCGATCGGCCCGTGGCTGGTGACCAAGGACGAGGTCCAGGACCCGCAGAACATCCCGATGTGGCTGAAGGTCAACGGCAAGACGATGCAGAACGGCTCGACCAAGACCATGGTCTATGGCGTCGCCTACCTGGTTTCCTATCTCAGCCAGTTCATGTCGCTGCATCCGGGCGACATCATCTCGACCGGCACGCCGCCCGGCGTCGGTCTCGGCATGAAGCCGCCGGTGTTCCTGAAGCCCGGCGACGTCGTCGAGCTCGGCATCGAAGGGCTGGGCATGCAGAAGCAGACGTTCAAGGCGGACGAGTAGGCGCTTCACTTTGGCAAGTTTGCGCCGCCCCTCATCTGCCTGCCGGCATCTTCTCCCCGTATAGTGGCGGGGAGAAGGACGAAGCTGCAGCGCTGACGCCCCCCTCTCCCCGTCTCTATACGGGGAGAGGGTAAGGGTGAGGGGCAGCGCCAACCTTTGCCGCAACCCTACTTCAGCACCTTCCCATCCGCTCCAAACCGATACGTCCTTGCCGGATCCGGCGTCGCGTAGAGCGTAGCGCCGGGCTCTGCGTTGTAGACGCCAAAAATGCGCACGGTGATCAGCCCGGCCTTCTCGCAGTCGAGATAGAGGTTGGTGTCGGCGCCGAGATGCTCGGCATGGACGACCGTGCCCTTCCAGGCGCCGGATTTCGCATCGACGGTCAGGTGCTCGGGACGAACGCCGATGGTCTTGGCCGTTTCGCCAAGCCTGGCGCCGTCGACGAAATTCATCTTCGGTGAGCCGATGAAGCCGGCGACGAATTCATTCGCCGGCGAATTATAAAGCTCCATCGGCCCACCGATCTGCTCGATCTTCCCCGCGTTGAGCACGACGATCTTGTCGGCCAGCGTCATCGCCTCGACCTGGTCGTGGGTGACGTAGATCATCGTCGCCTTCAGCCGGCGATGCAGCTGCGCAATCTCCAGCCTGGTGTTGACGCGCAGTGCGGCATCGAGGTTGGACAAAGGCTCGTCGAACAGGAAAAGTTTGGGCTCGCGCACCACGGCGCGGCCGATGGCGACGCGCTGGCGCTGGCCGCCGGAGAGCTCGGCCGGGCGCCTTGCGAGATAGGGCTCCAGCGACAGCATCGAGGAGGCGATGCCGATGCGGCGGTCGATCTCGGCCGCCGGCGTGCCGGCCTGCTTGAGGCCGAGGCCCATATTGTTCTTCACCGTCAGATGCGGGTAGAGCGCGTAGGTCTGGAACACCATGGCGATGCCGCGCTTGGCCGGCGGGGTTGCGGAGACGTCCGCCCCGTCGATGACCACACGCCCCGAGGTCGAATCCTCCAATCCGGCGATGACCCTGAGCAAGGTCGACTTGCCGCAGCCGGAGGGGCCGACGAAGACGACGAATTCGCCGTCGGTCACTTCGAGGTTGATGCCCTTCAGCACCTCGACCGGCCCGAAGGCTTTTTTCACATTCTCGATGTTCAGCGAGCCCACGGCTTCGTTCCTGTTCTAGAGTTTGACTGGTCTAGAGTCTGATTGGGGCGCCGCTGCGCACGCTCTCATCGGCGGCAAGGCAGACGGCGAGCGACTTCACCGCGTCGTCCATATGGCGGGTCAGATCCAGATCCTCGCGGATCGCCTTGAGCAGAAAAGCCTGTTCGCGGTCGCAGAGATCCTGATGGCCGGGTTCACCTTCCATCGACAGCATCTCATCCGCTTTGGCGAACTTGCCGTCTGCGCCGGTCGCCGCACTGTGCAGGCGGATGGTCGACGTCTTGGTGTGGGTGTCGATGTCGTCGGATTTGACGCCCTCCTTCATGACGATCGACACGCAGCCATTGGGCGAGATCACGTCCTTCACGAAGAAGGCGGTTTCCGAGATCATCGGCCCCCAGCCGGCCTCGTACCAGCCGACCGAACCATCGTCGAACAGCACCTGCAGATGACCGTAATTGTACATCGTGGGTGCAATCTCATCGGTCAGCCTCAGCCCCATGCCGCGCACCTCGACCGGCCTGGCATCGGTGATCTGCAGCATCACGTCGAGATAATGCACGCCGCAATCGACGATCGGCGACGTCGTCCGCATCAACTGCTTGTGCGTCTCCCAGCTATGGCCGGAGGATTGCTGGTTGAGGTTCATGCGGAACACGTAAGGACCGCCCAGCTTTCGCGCCTCGGCGATCAGCCTGATCCAGGACGGGTGATGGCGCAGGATGTAGCCGATCACCAGTTTTCTGCCATTGGCCTTGGCTGCCGCGACGACGCGTTTGGCATCCGCCACCGTCGTCGCCAGCGGCTTTTCGACAAAGACATGGCAGCCGGCCTCGAATGCCCTCACCGCATAGTCGGCATGGCTGTCGGAATAGGTGGCGATGCAGGCGACATCAGGTTTTTCGTCGCGCAGCGCCTCGTCGAAGGAACGCCTGATGCCATAGCCGGAAAGCCCGGCCGGCAACGGCACATCCGAGCGGTTGACAAGTGCGGCGATCTGGAAGCCCGGGTTGGTGTGATAGGCCAGCGCATGGCTACGGCCCATATTGCCGAGGCCGGCGACGACGACGCGAAGGGGTTTTTGCGAGCTCACTTGACCGCTCCCGAGGTGATGCCGCGGATCAGTTGCCGCGAGAAGATGACGTAGAGGATCAGCACCGGCATGATCGCCAGCGACAGCGCCGCCAGAATCGCGTTCCAGTTGGTGACGAACTGGCCGAGGAACAGCTGGGCGCCGAGCGTCACCGTCTTGGTTTCCTCCGACGGCGCCAGGATCAGCGGAAACCACAGATCGTTCCAGATCGGGATCATGGTGAAGACGGCGACAGTCGCCATTGATGGCCTGACCAGCGGCAGCACCAGCCGGAAGAAGATGGTGTATTCGGACAGGCCGTCGATGCGTCCGGCATTCTTCAGATCGTCGGACACCTGTTTCATGAATTCCGACAGGATGAAGACGGCGAGTGGCAGGCCTTGCGCCGTATAAACCAGGATCAGCGCCGTCAGCGTGTTGACCAGTCCGCTCGCCACCATCAGCTGCAGGATGGCGACGGTGCCGAGGCGGATCGGGATCATGATGCCGAGCGCCAGGTAAAGCCCCATCAGCGAATTGCCGCGAAAGCGATATTCCGACAGCGCGAAGGCGGCCATCGCGCCGAACAACAGCACGAAGAACAGCGAGGCGACGGTGACGACAAGGCTGTTCTGGAAATAGTGGATGAAATCGCCCTGCCCTATCACGGTGGTGTAGCCGATCAGGTCGAAGGTCTTCGGGGTCGGCGGCGCCAGCGGCGCGCCGAAGATCGCCGCGCGGGATTTAAACGAATTGACGATGACGATGATCACTGGAAACAGCGCGATCACCGTGTAGGTCAACAGCACCGCATGGGCGCCAATGGTGCGGGGCAGGGAATGGGTGGCCGTGCTCATCTCGGGCCTCAGAACTGATAGCGACGCAGGCGCGTCTGGACGAGGAACAGGTAGACGCAGACGCCGCCAAGGATGATCAGAAACATCATCGTGGCGATCGCCGCGCCCATGTTGGGATCGCCGATTTGCAGCTGGAAACCGAAGAAGGCGCGGTAAAGGAAGGTGCCGAGGATATCGGTCGAATAATTCGGCCCGGCCAGCGCGCCTTGCGCGGTGTAGATCAGGTCGAAGGCGTTGAAATTGCCGACGAAGGTCAGGATCGAGATGATGCCGATCGACGGCAGGATCAGCGGCAGCTTGATCTTCCAGAACTGCGACATGCCGGTGATGCCGTCGCATTCGGCCGCTTCGATCACCTCGTCGGGGATCGACAGCAGCGCCGCATAGATCAGCATCATCGGAATGCCGATGAACTGCCACACCGAGATCAGGCTGAGTGTGGTCAGCGCATATTGCTCCTTGCCCAGCCACGGTGTGAACAGACTTTTCAGGCCGACAAGATCCATAAGGTTTGGCGCCACGCCCCATAGCGGCGACAGGATCAGCTTCCAGGCGAAGCCGACGATGACGAAGGACAGGATCGTCGGCACGAAGATGGCTGTGCGGTAGAAGGCGGAGAATCTCAACCGCGGGCTTGAGAGAAGCGCCGCCAAAAGGACGCCGATCGGGTTCTGCACCAGCATATGAATGATGAAGAACCAGACATTGTTCCTCAGCGCATTCCAGAAACCCACGGACCAGTTAGGATCGCCGAACAGCGTGCGGAAGTTTGCCAGTCCCACGAAGACTTGGGACTGGTCTATGTTGCGGAACAAGGAGAGCTGCAGCGTGCCGGCCAGCGGCAGGATCATGATCGCCGTATAGACCAGCACTGCCGGCGCCAGAAAGACGCCGATGTGCCAGCGGAACGGTCGTTTCGGTGCTGCGGCCATGCGTTCGGTCCCCGCCGATCAGGTTCTTGCAATTGCCGCCAAAGGGCACGGCGCCTCCCTCCCCCTCGAGGGGAGGGTGCCTCGCGAAGCGAGGCGGGTGGGGTCGGCCGAGCAGTGCGCCATCGTGTTTTCGATCGCGCCTTCCGGCAACGACGAAGCCGCGGCCTCCCTCAACCGACCCCCTCTGTCGCCTCCGGCGACATCTCCCCCTCGAGGGGAGATAGCTGTTCGCCGCGCTCTTACTTCGCCGGCTTATACCAGCTGTCGAGGCCGTCCTGCAGCTTCTTTGCGGCAGCTTCCGGCGTATCGGTGCCGTTGATGACGTTGGCCGATTCAACCCAGGTCTCGTTCTCGAGGTTCGGCGTGCCGCGCCCCAGGATCTGGTAGGTCGAGCGGATCGTCGACTTGCACTTGTCGCGCCAGGAGACGAATTCCTGGGCCAGCGGGTCTTCCATCTTCACCGGCGTGTTGTTCAGGCTGAAGAAGCCCGGCAGCGCGTTGGCGTAGATAGTGGCGAAGTCCGGCGAGGCGACCCAGGACAGGAAGGTCTTGGCTGCATCGGCATTCTTCGACGCCGCATTCAGACCCATGCCGATATCGGTGTGGTCGGAGATGTAGCAGGTGTCGCCGGCCTTCTGCACCGGCGGCGGGAAGGCGCCCATCTTGAACTGGGCTTGGGTGTTGAACAGCGCGATCTCCCACGAGCCGGCAGGGTAGATGGCGGCGCGGCCAAGCGTGAACAGGTTCTGGCTGTCCGGATAGGTCTGTGCCTCAAAGCCGTCGCCGAGATAGGGCTGCCATTTGGCGAGTTCGGCAAAGGGCGCGACCCACTGCGGGTCGGTCAGTTTTTGCTCGCCCTTGATCAGCGCGGTGCGGCCTTCCTCGCCCTTCCAATAGTTCGGGCCGATGTTCTGGTAGCCCATGGTCGCGGCTTCCCAGAGGTCCTTGGTGCCCATCGCCATCGGGATGTAGGTGCCGTCGGCCTTGATCTTGTCGAGCGCGGCGTAGAACTCCTCATTGGTGGTCGGCACCTTGATGCCGAGCTGGTCGAAGGCGTCCTTGTTGTAGATGAAGCCGTGGATGACCGAAGCCATCGGCACGCAGAAGGTCGCCTTGCCGTCGTCGGTCTGCCAGGCGGCCTTGGCGACGTCGGAAAAATTCTCCATGCCCGGCAGCGCCGACAGATCGGCGAGGTTGCCCTTCTTGAAAAGTTCCAGCGACTTGTCGAACGGGCGGCAGGTGATCAGGTCGCCGGCCGAGCCGGCGGCGAGCTTGGCGCCGAGTGCGGCGTCATATTCGGTCGGTGCCGACGGCGCGAACACCACCTTGATGCCGGGGTTCTTGGCTTCAAAAGCCGGGATCAGCTTGTCCTTCCAGATGGCAAGGTCGTCGCCGCGCCAGCTTTCGATGTTGAGCGTTACGTCCTGGGCATAGGCCATTCCGGCTGAGCCGAGAATGCTGGTGCCGAGAAGCAGTGCCGTCAGTAGTTTCGTTGTCATGCTCAGTCTCCCTGTTGACCTTTTTCAGGTTCGGTTTTGAGAACAGAGGCTTTCTGCCCCATGCTCCCCTCAATCGCGGAAAGGGCCGGGCGCAGCTTCTGGCCGGTCCCTTCCAGTATCTTCTCGGCCGCATCGGCATTGGCGGCGCCGGCGGCGAGCAGAATGGCGGTCTTGACGGCGCCGCCGCTCTTTTCGAGCAGGCGCGCCGCATCCTCCTTGTCGCGTCCGCTGATGACGGCGACGATGCGTGTTGCGCGGTCGCGCAGCTTGATGTTGTCGGCCATGAGGTTGACCATATAGCCGTCATGGACATGGCCAAGATGGATGGCGGCCAGCGTCGACAGCATGTTGAGCGCGATCTTCTGGGCGGTGCCGGCGCCCATGCGCGTCGAGCCGGCGATCAGCTCCGGCGGCGTTTCGAGCAGTATGGCGATGTCGGCCAGCCGAAGCAGCGGCGCATCCTTGTTATTGGCGATGGCGATGGTTGCCGCACCCCGACGCCTGGCGTCCTCGATCGCCGTGACCGCATAGGGCGTCGAGCCGCTGGCCGAGACCGCGATCAGGCAGTCGCCCTCGCCGATGCCGGCAGCGGCAACCGCCGCCGAGGCTTCTTCGGTGTCGTCCTCCGGCCCTCCGGCCAGTGTCTTGAAGGCATCGTCGCCGCCGGCGATCAGGATGGCGATACGGTCGCGCTGAATGCCGAAGGTACCCGGCAGTTCCAGCGCATCGGCCAGCGCCATCAGGCCCGAGCTGCCGGCTGCCGCGTAAGCGAGCTTGCCGCCGCTGTTCAGCCGGCTGGCGATGATTTCGGCTGCCTTGGCGATGGCGGGAATGGCGCCGCGCACCGCCTTGGCGGCCTCGATCTGCGCGCTGGCCAAAGAGGAAAGGATTGCGTCCGGAGCCTGGATGTCCAGCCCCTCGGCATTCTGGTGAAGCGCTTCGGTGCGCGTTTCGGCCATCCGCTTTCCCTCCAATCCAGAAAACAATACCAAAAAAATACCACTTGTCCACACGCATTAGCGACTTCCCTGCCCTGAAATCGCCGTTCAGGCAAAATATGGTGGTTTTTCAATCAACTACGCCTTAATCTTTTTGAAACGGAAATTAATCCTTGGCTATTGGTATTTTATTGGTATTATCCGCACGGAGGAGAAATCGTGTGAAATTCGTGCTTGGCATCGATGGCGGCGGCACCAGCTGCAGAGCGGCCCTTGCAACAGCGGACGGCACCGTCATTGGCCGCGCCAAGAGCGGCGCCGCCAACATCCGCACCGATCTAACCGGCGCCAGGGCCAACATCGTCGACGCGGCGCGGCAGGCCTTTGTCGCCGCCGGACAAGACCCCGAACTGATCCCGCAGACCCCGGCCATCCTCGGCCTCGCCGGCGCCAATGTCGGCACCTACAGGCAGCAGCTCGAAGCGATCCTGCCGTTCAGCATCAGCCGCGTCGAGACCGACGCCGAAATCGCGCTGGAAGGCGCGATCGGCTTCGGTGACGGCGCCATGGCCATCCTCGGCACCGGCACCGCCTACATGGCGCGTAAAAACGGTAAGTCGCGCGCCATCGGCGGCTGGGGTTTTCAGGTCGGCGACCAGGGCAGCGGCGCCCGCATCGGCCGCGACCTGCTCGAACAGACGCTGCTTGCCTATGACGGCATCCGCCAGGGGTCGCCGCTGACGCAGGCCATGCTCGCCATCTTCCGCGACAATCCCGAGGATTTGGTCGAGTTCACCACCAACGCAAAACCCGGCGATTTCGGCGGCTTCGCGCCAAAGGTGTTCGACCATGCCGAAAAGGGCGACGCCGTCGCCAACTGGATCCTCGACAAGGCGGTCGCCGACGTCGAGGCAGCACTTGGCGTGCTCGATCTCGGCGACGACGATCCGCTCTGCCTGCTTGGCGGGCTGGCGCCGTTTTACGCGCCGCGCCTGTCGTCGCGCTACCGGGCGCTGCTGAAGCCGCCGCTCGACGATGCGCTGGGCGGCGCGGTGCAGATGGCGGTCCGTGTCTTCGCCAAAGCGGCGGAGGCAACGCGATGAGCGAGGCCGCCGACCAGATTTTCGCCACGCTGAAACAGTCGTCGCAAAGCGGCGCGCCACTCTATCTGCAGCTCAGGAAGAGCATCGAGGACGCGGTCAATCGCGGCCTGATCGGGCCGGGCGACGCGCTGCCGTCCGAGCGCGACATCGCCAGCAAAGCCGACATTTCGCGCGTCACCGTGCGCAAGGCGGTGCAGGATCTGGTCAAGGGCGGCATCCTCGTCCAACGCCACGGCTCCGGCACCTTCGTCGCGCCGCGAATGGAACGCGTCGAGCAGTCGCTGTCGCGGCTGACATCCTTCACTGAGGACATGGCGCGGCGCGGCATGGCTGTGCGTTCGGCCTGGCTCGACCGCGGCCTCTACGCGCCCTCGCCGGACGAGATGATGGTGCTCGGCCTGTCGTCGAACGAACTGGTGGCGCGGGTGGCGCGCCTGCGCATTGCCAACGACACGCCGCTGGCGATCGAGCGCGCCGCCCTCTCGGCCAGCGTGCTGCCCGACCCGGCGGCGATCGGTTCGTCGCTCTACGCGGCGCTGGAAACGACGGGGCTGCGGCCGGTGCGGGCGGTGCAGCGCATTTCCGCCGCCAATCTCGGCGACGACGACGCGCGCCTGCTCGAAGTGCCGCCTGGCATTGCCGCCCTGCACATCGAGCGTATTTCCTATCTGGCGAGCGGCAAGGTGATCGAATTCACCCGCTCGATCTACAGGGGCGACGCCTATGATTTCGTCGCCGAACTCCGGCTGAGCGGGCCGGGCGAAGAGGGCCGGCCATGAGCGCGACAATTACCCATATGCGGCGCGAGATCGAGGAGATCCCGGAGGCGACCGCACGCCTGCTCGACGGCTCGGCAGCGGTGCTGACCGAGGCCGGGCGCGGCATCCGCGAGCGCGATCCGCAGTTCGTCGTCACCGTGGCGCGCGGCTCGTCCGACCATGCCGCCACCTTCATGAAATATGCCGTCGAGCTGACCGCCGGCCTTGCTGTTGCGTCGGTCGGCCCGTCGATCGCTTCGATCTACGGCGCCAAGCTCAAGCTGGCCGGCTCAGCCTGCCTGGCGATCTCGCAATCGGGCAAGAGCCCGGACATTGTCGCCATGGCGCAAGCCGCGAGAGCCGGCGGTGCCCTGACCGTCGCCATCACCAACACTGCCGATTCGCCGCTGGCGCGCGCCTCCGATTATGCGATCGACATCCTGGCCGGCCCGGAACGCAGCGTTGCGGCGACCAAGACCTTCGTCAATTCGGCTGTCGCCGGCCTCGCCTTGATGGCGCATAGCACCGGCAACGATAAGCTTCTGGCAGCACTTGCCCGCTTGCCGGAGCATTTTCGCAAGGCGATCGCCTGCGACTGGATGGCGCTGGCCGGTGCGTTGGAGACGCCGAAATCGCTGTTCATCCTCGGTCGCGGTCCGTCCGCTGCGATCGCCAATGAAGCGGCGCTGAAGTTCAAGGAAACCTGCGCCATGCATGCCGAGGCCTATAGTGCTGCCGAAGTGATGCATGGCCCGCTGGCACTGGTCGGGCCCGATTTTCCGGTGCTGGCGCTCGCCGCCCGCGATGCTTCCGAGCCATCGATCGCAGAGGCCGCCGACAGCCTGGCGGCCAAGGGTGCGGCCGTCTTCGTGACTTCGGACCAGGCGAAAAGCGCTCAGCACCTGACGCATGTCGCCACCGGCCATCCGTTGACCGACCCACTGGCGCTGATCGTGTCCTTCTATGGCTTCGTCGAGGCCTTTGCCCGTCATCGTGGTCTCGATCCGGACACGCCGCCCAATCTTCGCAAGGTGACGGAAACCATATGAGCGACCGTTTTGCCCTGACTGGCGCCCGGATTTTTGACGGCGACGACTGGCACGACGACGCCGCCCTTGTCGTGCGAGACGGTCTCGTCGAGGCCATCGTTGCCACCGGAGCCGTTCCGTCCGGCGTCGAGCGTATCGAAACCGGCGGCGGCATGCTTGCACCGGGCTTCATCGACCTGCAGGTCAATGGCGGCGGCGGCGTTATGCTCAACGACCATCCCGACGTCGCCTCTATCGAAACTATCTGTCGGGCGCACGCGCCGTTCGGTACAACCGCGCTGTTGCCGACGCTGATCACCGACACGCCTGCCATCACCGCAGCGGCGGTTGCCGCCGGAGCGGAGGCCGCAAGGCAAAAGGTGCCTGGCTTTTTGGGCCTGCATCTCGAAGGCCCGCATCTGTCGATCGCCCGCAAGGGCGCGCATGACCCAGCGCTGATCCGACCGATGCCGGATTCCGACCAGGCGATGCTGATTGCGACGCGAAAAACCCTGCCGGTGCTGCTGACCACGATCGCGCCGGAATCCGTCGACACCGTGCGCGTTTCGGGGCTCGTCGAGGCCGGCATCGTCGTCAGCCTCGGCCATTCCGACACCGGCTATGCCAAGGCGCGCGCGTTCGCCGATGCCGGCGCAACAATGGTCACCCATCTGTTCAACGCCATGAGCCAGATCGGCAACCGCGAGCCGGGTCTGGCGGGTGCTGCCATCGATACAGGCACATTGTTTGCCGGCATCATCGCCGACGGCATCCATGTCGATCCAGCCACCATGGCCATCGCTTTGCGCGCCAAGCAGGGCCCGGCAAAAATTTTCCTGGTCACCGACGCCATGGCGACGATCGGCACCGACATGACGTCGTTCACGCTGAACGGCCGCACCGTCTACCGCAAGGAGGGCAGCCTGCGGCTTGCCGACGGGACGCTGGCGGGCGCCGACCTCGACATGATCTCCGCCGTGCGCTTCGTCCACCGTGTCGTTGGACTGTACCTGTCGGAGGCACTGCGCATGGCTTCGCTTTATCCGGCGCAGGCGATCGGCCAATCACACCGGCTCGGGCGGTTCGCCAACGGCACCGCCGCCGATATCGTTGCGCTGTCGGACGAATTGGACGTCAAGGGCGTCTGGATAGAAGGCGACAGGGTTTTCGAGGCCGGTGTCGCAAAGGGCGCCTAAGGTATCAGCCGTTCGGCCCGCAGCCTGAAGCGGGTGGGTTGCTCATATGTCCCTCTTGTCCTCAATCCCCTGAGCTTGCGCCGGAAGCCGCGGCGCGGCCCAGTCTCGCCGGTTCGGCAGCAGGCGGCGCACGGCGGGCGCGGCCGCCACATCGTTCCTGGCGGCGAACAGCTCGTGGTTCTTCTCGATGTCGTCGAGCTTGTAGCGATAATTGACCATCAGGCCATGCGCCTGACGCAGGGCGCGGGGCGACAGGTCGCCGAAAAGGTCGATGCGCTCCAGCCGCGCGCCATTGCCGAGATGGAACCGGGCGACCGGATCGATCACCTTGCCGGAAGCGGTGCGGGCTTCGAGGAAATACTGTGCCGCAAGAGGAAGCAGGGCCCGGCCCGCGCGGTCGCGCGCGGCAGCGTCCGCATGCCAGCCCTCGTCGGCGACGAGGTCTAACACTTCGGCGGCGGAGGGGATGGTTTCAGCCTGCTCGGCCAGCCAGCGGGCAAAGCCCGGCACCGGGGACAGCGTGACGAAATCGGTCAAGCCGGGAAGGTCGCGGCGCAGGTCCTCGACCACCTGCTTGATCAGGAAATTGCCGAACGAGATGCCGCGCAGGCCCTCCTGGCAATTGGAGATGGAATAGAATACCGCCGTCGTGGCCTGCCGTGGCTGCACCAGCGGCCGCTCGTCGGCAAGCAGCTCGGCGATCGTCGTCGGCATCGCCCGGGTGAGCGCGACCTCGACGAAGATCAGCGGCTCGTCGCCGAGTTGCGGATGAAAGAACGCATAGCAGAGCCGGTCGTCGGGTTCGATCCGGCGGCGCAGGTCGTCCCAGGTGTGGATGGCGTGCACCGCCTCATAGCGGATGATTTTTTCCAATATGTTGGCCGGTGTCGACCAGTCGATCCGCCGCAGCACCAGGAAGCCGCGGTTGAACCACGACGACAGGAGGTGCGTGAAATCGGCATCGACGATGGCGAGATCGGGCGATGTGGGCAGCCGGGCAAGCAGATCCTCGCGCATGCGCACCAGCGTCTCGATGCCGCCGGGCGCCAGGTTCAGGCGGCGCAGGAGCTCCTGCCTGGCCGGCTCGGCGGCGTCGTGCAGGGCAAGTGCCGAGCGATCGTCGGGCTCGGCGCGATAGGCATCCACCGCGGCGGCAAGCCTGGCGTGATCAGTGCCGAAACGATCGCGCAGCACATGCAGGAAAGCCAGCCTTCTGTCGGCGCCGAGGATGCGCCAGCGCTCCAGGATTTCCCTTGCATAGGCGACACCCGATGCCTCGCCCTGGCTGGAAAGCAGACGGGCGCACAGACGCCCCAGGCTGTCGGCCGAGACCGGCTCGTCACCGCGCACGAGGTTCAGCATCATCCGGCCGCGATCGGCGATGGTGTTCAGCAAATCAGCGAAGAAAGGGCTGCGGTTCATCAATCCGACCGTCGAAGAGGAGCCTGCGGGAGGGTCCGGAGAGGCATGAGGGTGAGACAGAGCATATGGGGCCGCATGTCACGAGCACAAGCGCACCGGCGTCGGCCAACGAATTCCTGACCGGCTGAAGAGACGGCGCGTTCTGGTAACGACGCCGGCAGCGTCAACCGGCCGGCTGGTCGGCCGCTGTCCTGATCGCCTCGATGTTCGCCCGATAGGCTTCGACGCTGCCGCCCTTGAAGATGGATGCACCGGCGACCAGCACGCTGGCGCCGGCGGCGGTGACCAAAGGTGCTGTTTGCGGCGAGATGCCGCCGTCGATCTCGATCCGGATCGGCCGATTGCCGATCAGCGCTTTCACCCGCTTCACCTTGTCGACGACCCCCGGAATGAAGGCCTGGCCGCCAAAACCCGGATTGACGGTCATGATAAGGATCAGATCGAGCCGATCGAGCACATATTCGATCGCCGTTTCCGGCGTCGCCGGGTTGAGCGACACGCCGGCCTTCTTGCCGAGGTCCCTGATCGTCTGCAGCGAACGGTCGAGATGCGGCCCGGCCTCGGCATGCACCGTCATGCCGTCGCAGCCGGCTTCGGCGAAGGCCTCCAGATAGGGATCGGCCGGCGCGATCATCAGATGGCAGTCGAAGAAGGCCTTGGTGCGGTTGCGGATCGCCTTGATCACCGGCGGACCGAAGGTGATGTTGGGCACGAAGTGCCCGTCCATGACGTCGAGATGGATCCAGTCGGCGCCGGCCGCCGCTACCGCCTCGACCTCGTCGCCGAGCTTCGAAAAATCCGACGCCAGCACAGATGGCGCGATCAGGATCTTGTGAGCCATGTTCGCTTCCCGTTCTTGAGCCCGCCTTCGCCTACCGCATCGGCCCGAAAATCGGAATGGATTTTCGGAAAGCACGAAGCGAAGATTCAAAGCTTTGAGACGCGTACTTTGACGTCGCTCTAATCGTCTCAGCGCCGCTTGTCGACAGGAATCCGGCGCCGGTGGCTGTTGCACGAAGATGGGTTGTTGCACAAAGGAGAGAGGCAGCGTCGGCCACCTCTCTCCCTGTTCAAGCGTCGCGATTTCAGTCCACCGGATGCCGCGGCCTGGCCAGTCGTGGCAGTAAGACCCTGCCGCTGCCTTGCTTCACTTTTTGCAGATTGGGCTTTTTCACAGGTTGCTTGGGCACGCAGTGTCCACCCACCAGTTTTTCGGTTGCCCGGCAGGCGGTGATGATCAGCGGTTCTTAACGCATGCCTTGCCGACCAGATGATAGCCGCGCTTGCAGTCGATAATGATGGGGGTATTGCGCACGCATCTCCCGTCGATGCGTTGTTCGTTGCGCTTGCACCTGTCGGCGATCACTGCATTGCGCACGCATTTCAGGCCGACCTGATGGTAACCGGGCAGGCAGTGGATGCTGACCCCAACGCACTTGCCGTTGACACGCTTTTCGGTGCTGCGGCAGGCAGCCACGAGCGGCCTGTCGACGCATTTGCCACGGATCAGCCTCTGGCTCGGCAGGCATGTGCGGCCGGCATCGATGACGACCGGCGGAAGTTGCGGTTTGCCGGGATTGGGTCGCGTATCGACCGCCAGACCATCGCCATTCGGATCAAAATTGCGCTTGATACAGGTAAAATCCTCGCTGCTGTTGTCGACGGTGGCGATCGAACCGTTCTGCTTGATCTCCTGCAGGGTGCACTGGATCGAGCGGGTTCTGACGATGCTGAGCTCGTGTGCGGCACTCGCCTTGACCACACCGCCATCGTTGAAGGCGGCCGTCGTGCCGGTGAAGAATGCGCCGTTCGAGCAGCTGATGCGGTAGTGAAACGCACCCGGCGCATCGCGCTCAACTTGGAACGCCACCTGACCCTTGCGTGGGCAGAGTTTTTTGAAGCCAGCGCTGTCCGAGACAGTGACCTCTCCCTGCCAGTCCGAATGCGCCGGCGGGTTTTCGGGGTTGTCCTGAGGTGCGTCGGTGAAGCCGCCCCCGCCCGCGCCGGTGCAATGGACGGTGATGTCCTTCCAGCCGTCAAATGGTTCGAACGGACCGATGCCGATGATCTCGGTCTTGTATTGGAAGTAGGCGGTGGCGCCGACATCCTCCCATTTCTCGTAGGTGCCGAAATAGCCATTCTTGGTAGCGTCGTATGACGCCCACGCCTGCTGCACCTCGGAGGTGATCGGCCCGTCGTTCTTCTGGCGCCAGATGCGCATCGACACAGGCCCGGCCTGGTTAGCCTGCGCCCGGCTCGTGACCTTCAACGACGGGCAGACCGTACCGAGCGTCGAGCCGGTCTGGTTCGATTGGTAGGTGGTCAGGAACAGCTTGACGTTGCCCACGTCGAATTCGCCGAAATCATTGGCGACGTCCTGAACCGGCGGCTTGATGACGGGGTCGCAGACAACCTGGACGTCGAACGATCCGTGCTCGGCATAGTGCGAGTCGTACAGCGGATGGGGCCAGCTGCCGCCCTGGGCCTCGCTGACCGCATTGTCCATATCGAGCGCCGTGTCGGTCAGTGCCGAGAAGCTCGCATGGAAGCTGTGCGTGAACGAGTAAGACTTTGTCGGCCCATCGGGCTGGAGGTGCTGGTTGCACCTGGCAATGATCTGGTCGCCGTAAGGCACGACGGCGATACCGGTGTCCGACGACAGCGGTATTATGGAGGGATCGAAGGAGAAATTTTCCTGGCGATCGTAGTCGCGGCTGACAGGCGACGCGCTCCAGATCGGCGGAAACGCGCCGCACTGGCCCGGTCCACAAACGCCGAGCGCCACGCCGACATCCTGCACATAACCTGGCCACCATGTGTTGAGCTTCATGTGGCCCCAGAACTGGACGTTGCCGCTCTTAAGCGTGTCCCATTTTTGCTTGTCGCTGGAGCCGACATGGATCGTCGTTTTGGCGCTTTCGGTGTTGAACGACATTGACTTGATGTTCGCCTGCTTGGCGAAGGCCGGTGTGGTGGCGAGCGCGGCTGCGATCAGGGCGACGGTCGCCGCCGTGTTGCGAAAAATATGCTTGGTTGAAGACATCTTCTCTCTCTCCCTGAAATGTTCCTTCAGGGAGTTTGTCGCCGACTGCAGCGATTAGGTTCACGCAGCGGCTGAAACACGTCCGACCAACGAAAAACCCCGCCGGATTGCTCCCGCGAGGTCTTGGTATTGCGGTCCAATGTGACGGACTGTTGCGCGCCGGGTCCCTACTGGAGAGCCCGCGGCCTGCGCCTCGGCTGCTGTAGGATGTTCGGGTTCAGCAACAGGTTCGGATCGATCTGCAGCGTCGGCGCCCTGCGGATCCGAGCGCAGTCCGGATACTGTCCGACTGTCCCGACCGGACAGCGCCGCTTGACGATCGGCTGGCACCGGCCGTTGATCAGCCGTGAGCCAGGCGCACACTCCACCTGCGGCCTGCGGCATGCCCCTCTGATCACCTCGGTCCCGCGCGGGCAGACACAGGCGCCGTTCTTGGTGCGGATCTGGCCGCGCAGCAGCTTGCACTGTTCCACTAGGGGCGGCTTTTTCCGGATCGGCCGGCAGGCGTCGCCCCTTAGTTCCGTCCCTCTCGGGCAGATGCAATCACCATCCTGGGTACGGATCTGGCCCTTGAGCAGCACGCAGCGCTCCTTCGGCTTCGGTATGATGACCGAGCCGCCACCCGACGAGCACTGGCCGTTGCGGAAAGTGCTGCCTTCCGGGCAGACGCACCGGCCGGCGTCGTTCATCACGAAACCCTCGGAGCACTCCTTCTCCTTCTTCACGTCACGCATGATGGTGATGGGATGGCAGGCATAGGCCTTGCCGCGATCGCCCTGCACATTGGCCGGGTCGCGGGAGAGCCCTTCGCCCGCACCTCGCACCGGCGTTTCGGGCGACAGCGCGCCGACGCAGTTCTGGCCGCTGACGGTGCCCTGCACATCGGCCAGGCGGCCGTCGTCGGGAATGATCACGGTCACACGGTGAACGTGGCTTTCCCCGGCGCCGAGCGTCAGGTTGGCGATGCAGGACGCAGGCAAGGTCGCCGGTTCCGGCGCGCAGCCGAAGGGCGGGTCGATCGAGGTGATCGCAACACCTTCCAGCCGGCCGAGGCCTTCGACGCCGATCGCATCACCGATGCGAACCGGACCGGAGAAGACGTTTTGGCCATCGTTCGCGATGGTGATCTCGAAAGAGCAGGGCTGGCCGATCCGGCACTCGGCATCGCCGGTCTTCTCGACACGGATGGTCGAGGCGCCGCCACCCTTGGCGCAGGCCCTGCCGATGGGATAGACGATGTCGTCTCCTGGCGCCGGGCCGTAGAAGCCGCGCGCGCAGTTCTCGAACACGCCATTGCCGGCAACCGTCACATCGAAATGGCGGCTGGTTCCGGGCGTCATAATGGCGCCGGGAATCTGGCACGACAGCGCATTGGCTGGAACCGGTCCGCACGCCCATTCCGCGCCGTCAGGGGTGATAGTCTGGATCGGGACGGGGGCGCCTCCGACCACCAGCGTGGCGGCATCGCTGACCCGCACCGGACCGGTGGGAGCAGTGGTGCCGGTGCTGATGACGGTGATGCGGCAGGTGACGGCCGCAGCGCCGGCCAGCGAGCCGCTGCACATCTTGGTAATGCGCATGGCCGGCTTGCCGCCATCACCGATGCGTTGCTTCGCGCAGGCGCGGTTGTTGCTGAGGTCGCTCTCGCCGGGGATGGCCTTCACCTCGGCGCAGTTCTCGACGGTGTCCGGGCGATAGCCGGCCGGCATCACCGCCTTGACGAAAATCGGCGTCGAGGCGCCCGGCGAGAGCACGATGCCGGCATTGTCGCAACGGAACTGGCCGGGGCCGTTCGGTCCGCATGTCCAGGGCGGGGTTGGGCCGAAGCTCGACGATGCCGGCGCGCCGCCCGGATAGGTGTCGGTGACCGTCAGCGGCCCGTCATAGAGGACGCTGCCGTTGTTGATGATGTCGATCACGAAGGTGCAGACGCCATCGGCCGTGCAGACCGGGGTGCGGGCACGCTTCTTCAGGATCAGATCGACATTCTTTTCCACCGGCGGCCGGCAGTCGCGGTCACGGTCGCCACGCCGGCAGATCGGGATCGAGGCGCAGCCGCGGTCGTTTTGCTGGCTGCCGAACAGCGGCTTGCCGCTGGCCCCATAATTATAGGCGGCGCAGTTGCGCAAGATGCGGCCCTTCCAACCTCCGGCCGGCTTGAAGCCGAGCTTGAGGTCGACGGAGGCACCCGGGTTGAGCGTGGTCACTGGATGGGTGCACATCATCGGGGTGGCCGCCGGCGCACAGGCCCAGGGCGCATTCGGTCCTGAATCGAGAGTGGAGCCGGCCGGCAGCGTTACTTCGTCGATAACGATCTTGCCGTGATACGGCCCGTCGCCGACATTGGTGACCCTGATGGTGAAGTCGCAGTCGCCACCCATCGTGCAACGCGGAACGTCGGCGCGTTTTTCGACTTTCAGATCCGGCTCCCTGTTCTTGGGCGGACACCTCTGGTCGCGCGGAATGACGATTTCGATCGTCTGCGTGCAGCACAGGCCCCAGCCCTCTTCCGGGCCGGCATAGGTTTCGATTCCGGTGACGATGAGGTGGATGACCTCGCCAGGTGAGGCACCGACGATCTTCCAGTCGAGCACACCGCCGCCCGCCGGCACCAATTGCATGTCGGGGATGACGGTGATGCCGGGTGTCGTCGTCGAAAGTTGCACCCATTTGCCGCCCATCTCGGCGCCGACCGGCATGTGGTAGATGAAGGCGCCGCCGCCGGGTACGCAATCGACCGTGCCGCGTTCCACCTTGAAGCATTCCCGGTCGCCGGGAGGTGGAGGCGGCGGGTTGCATTTGGTCAAGTCGATCTTGATCGAGGTTTTTTCGCCGGTGAGGAAATTGCCTTCGTCCGGCTTGGCCGGATCCTGCGACGGGATGATGGTCCCGGTGCCGGGTCCGACCGTCAGCTTGATCATGCCCTGATTGTCGACGATCGCCGGCGAGGCAAACGCCGCATGGTCGATCCTGGCGGTGATCTGCAAGGTAATGACGCGCTCGTTCGGAGCGCCGACGCCATCAAGATCGGAGGCGGAGAGCCGGAAATCGGAAACATCAGCCGTGTCGTTGGGATTTGCCGCCGTGCTGATCGAGGCCCCGGGCAGCGGTCCGCCGGACGCATCCGTGCCGTCGCCGGACACATGCACGCCGACGATCCGCAGGCCATTCGGAAGCTGGTCCTTGAAGTCGATCTTGACCTTTTCCAGCGCGGCCGCGAGGCTCGGGCTGGCAAAAGATTGCGGGTTGCCGCGCAGGCCAAAGCTCAGCGAATATACGACAAAGTCGCAGCCTCGTTGCCTGCCTTTCTTGGTGAAGAAAGGCACAACCCGGCCGGGCCGCGGATTGACGATGCGCGGATTGTCCAGGTCGAGTCCGAAATCCGGACTGGCGGTTACGAGCGGACCGGGATCGGCGGGCTTGTCGAGGTCGACCTGGCTGGTCTGGGCCGGAACAAGGTCCTGGGCGAAGCCTTGCGCCGGGGCCAGCATGGCAACCGCGATCCCGGCCGCCATCAGCCAGCGCGCGCTGCGCCTGGCGAGTGACAGCGGTTTCATGCTCGTCGCAAGCGGGGAAAATGCTGAAATGCTCACCTTCCCCTCCTCAACGTTCGCAGCTGACGGCTGGGGTTCTGAGCGACACGGTCATCTTGCAGCAAGGGAAGTAGCCGCCCTTCTCGCGGTCGGACTGCCTGTAGAAGCAGAGCCCGACATCGATCGTGTCGCCAGGATAATGGCCGGTGATGCCGATCGTGTGGCGCGCGCCGGGAGCATGCGAGAGGGGTGAAGTCACGCCGACGCCTGATGTCCTGGACAGAGCCTTGATCGAATCGCCGCCAAAGCCGGCAGGGTCGCGGAGATAGAGTTCGGCCTCGAGACCGGAGGGCGTGCAGAAATACCTGACATCCTCAAGGTCGAGGCAAGGAGGCACGCCGCCGGGCGGCGGAAAATCAGGCGGATAGAAAGGTGGCAGGTAACCGCCGCCCGGTATCTGCTCGTAGTAGCCGGCACGGCCTTCGCAGGGGTGCCAGACCTCGACGTCGCCGACATGACCTTCAACCTCGGGGTCCTCGAAATAACCGTCGAAGTCGACGAACCACGAGCCGAAGGGGGGCACGTTGGCCGGCTTGACCAATGCCGCCGGCGTGATTTGCACGCCGTGCAAGGCGAGCGGCCCGCCGCCGGCGAGCTGTTCGGCAAGCGCCGGATTGTTGCGCAATTTGTCGCCGGTCTTGACCAGCGTTTCGGTGCAGACGCTCGCGTCGAGATTGCCGTCGGCGCCATAGCCATATTGCAGGTCGAGGCCGCCGGCCGACTGCCGGTTGTCTTGCGGGAAACCGACCGGATAGTCCTGCGGCATTTCCACCCAGATTGATTCCGTCGCCGGATCGTCCGGGTTTTCGCGCCAATAGCGGATGACCTCTCCCTTGCCGGAATCGGCGAACTGGCTGTAGTCGTAGCGGCTTTCCACCGGGCCGCGCTGGGCCAGGTACATGAAGCCGCTGATATCGAAAGCGATGTCGGTGACGGCGTGGTCCTTGTCGGCCTTGACCGTCAGCTCCCAGCGCGGGTCGCCGGCAAATCTGCCGTCGCGGGCAACGCCCACCGACCAGATCTCGGCCTTTTCACCAACCGAATAATAGAGTCGGCCGCCATGATAGGCGACGGACCAGACGCGGCGCTCATCCTGCGTGTAGCCCCAGCTGTCGGGGTCTTCGCTGTCGAAGGCAGCGTCTTCGATGTCCATCCCCGTCCCATCGTCGGCAAGCGGGGCCAACTGGTGCGCCGGACGCCCGGCAATGCCGTGGTCGAACATGTCGACCAGGGCGCCGTTGGCATCGATGCGATGGATGAGACCGGTGTCGAGGTCGCTGGCGAAGAGCTGGCGGTTGATGGTGTCGAAGGTGACGTCGCCGATGCTGGGACCGCTGTTGGTGTCGATGTCGGCGAATTTGCTCACTTGGCCGGAGATGCCGTCGATCTTCCAGATCGTGCCCGGTCCGCCACCGTTCTCGGTGCCGAACTGGCCATCCATGAAGGTGGCGCCGGCAGCACCGCGACGCTGCCGCTCGGGAGGACCGTCCGCATCTTCGTCTGACGTGACGATGCGGATGCCATGCAACGAGGTGGCGCCGGCATAGAGGTTCGGAATGCCTGAGGGAGCGCCGTCGCGGACACCGTCGTCATAGGTGATGGCGAACACCTGGCCGATCTGCCCGGCCGTCACTTCGAAGGGCGGCGGCGTGAAGACGAGTTGGCCGGAAGCCGGCCCGCCTAGGCTTGAAACATCGAAAACGCGCAAGGTTGCGCGCGTCGTGTCGATGAAGGTTTCGCCGACAGGGTCGACGCCGGGCGGGAGGCCCTCTTCGAATTTGGGGCCTTCTTCGAGAGTGGGATCCTGTTCGAAATCGGGAATGACGGTGCCGGAAAATCCGGTCACCGCCATCGAGCCTCGATAGATGATCTGCGTTTCCTGCGCCTGGGCGGCACCGCCAAGCCACAGGGTGGTGGCGAGCGCCAGCGCCAGAAAGCCACTGGTTTGTTGCATCGCACGACGCGAACGGCCAGCACGAGTGCGCACGAACGCGCCGTGGTCGCCAGACATGGAGTTCCCCCCCCCCGGGCTACGGGAGAAACATCCGGCATTTCCGCGCAAATCAGGGCAAGGCGCGGCGTTCCGGCACGTTTTTCCCTGATCGAATTGTCTGCTTTCCTCGTAGTCACGATATGCCGGCACTTACGCGGGGTCAACGGAATCAGCGGAAGGCCTGGCATATCGGCTCCATCCCGCAAGCGGTGGTCGCGCTGAGTTCCCGGAGACCGCGGAGGCTCTGGATTTCCAGTCATGGGGCTTTCCTTTCCAGGGCCGCACCATGCGGCGCACCTTGGTGTCAGTCGCGAACGGACGCGGAAAGGTTCAGGGGAGCCATGGCCGGAGAACAACCGGCCGGCCCGAGAAAAGGATGTTGGACGCCTTGCGCAGAATGCTTGCGCGCCGCGCAGCCTGTTCTTATATACGCGCCAAGCCGTTCGACGCCGGAATGCCGGTTGCCGAAGCGGAATTTCTTGTGAACAGGGGCTTTCGCCGGAACGCCTGTACGGGTCCTGAGAGCCTGCTTAGCGGAGAGATTAGAAAAATGGCAAAAGTAATCGGTATCGATCTGGGGACCACCAACTCTTGTGTCGCCATCATGGATGGCAAGGAATCGAAGGTGATCGAGAATGCGGAAGGCGCGCGCACGACCCCTTCCATCGTCGCCATAAACAGCGATGGCGAGCGCCTCGTCGGCCAGCCGGCCAAGCGCCAGGCAGTCACCAATCCTGAAAATACCATCTTCGCGGTCAAGCGCCTGATCGGCCGCCGCTATGACGATCCGGTGACGGAAAAAGACAAGAAGCTTGTCCCCTACAAGATCGTCAAGGGCGACAATGGCGACGCCTGGGTCGAGGCCGGCGGCAAGAAGCAGTCACCCAGCCAGATCTCGGCGATGATCCTGCAGAAGATGAAGGAAACGGCGGAAGCCTATCTCGGCGAGAAGGTCGAGAAGGCGGTCATCACCGTTCCAGCCTATTTTAACGACGCCCAGCGCCAGGCAACCAAGGATGCCGGCAAGATCGCCGGCCTCGAAGTGCTGCGCATCATCAACGAGCCGACCGCGGCCGCGCTTGCCTATGGCCTCGACAAGAAGGAAGGCAAGACCATTGCCGTCTATGACCTTGGCGGCGGCACCTTCGACATTTCGGTGCTCGAAATCGGCGACGGCGTCTTCGAGGTGAAGTCGACCAATGGCGACACCTTCCTCGGCGGCGAGGACTTCGACATGCGTCTGGTCGAATATCTGGCGGCCGAGTTCAAGAAGGAACAGGGCATCGACCTGCGGAGCGACAAGCTCGCCCTTCAGCGCCTCAAGGAAGCGGCCGAAAAGGCCAAGATCGAGCTGTCGTCGACGACGCAGACCGAGATCAACCTGCCCTTCATCACCGCCGATGCCACCGGTCCCAAGCACCTGACGCTGAAGCTGACGCGGGCGAAGTTCGAGAGCCTGGTCGAGGATCTCGTCCAGCGCACGATCGATCCCTGCAAGGCGGCGCTCAAGGATGCCGGTCTGAAAGCCGGCGAAATCGACGAGGTCGTCCTGGTCGGCGGCATGACCCGCATGCCCAAGATCCAGGAGATCGTGAAGCAGTTCTTCGGCAAGGAGCCGCACAAGGGCGTCAACCCGGATGAGGTCGTCGCATTGGGCGCCGCCATCCAGGCCGGCGTGCTGCAGGGCGACGTCAAGGACGTGCTGCTGCTCGACGTGACGCCGCTGTCGCTCGGCATCGAGACGCTGGGTGGTGTGTTCACGCGGCTGATCGAGCGCAACACGACGATCCCGACCAAGAAGAGCCAGGTGTTCTCGACGGCCGAGGATTCACAGTCGGCCGTGACTATCCGCGTCTTCCAGGGCGAGCGTGAAATGGCCGCCGACAACAAGGCGCTCGGCCAGTTCGACCTGGTCGGCATTCCGCCGGCGCCGCGTGGCGTGCCGCAGATCGAGGTCACTTTCGACATCGACGCCAACGGCATCGTCAATGTCTCGGCCAAGGACAAGGGCACCGGCAAGGAGCACCAGATCCGCATCCAGGCGTCTGGCGGCCTTTCGGACGCCGACATCGAGAAGATGGTGAAGGACGCCGAAGCCAATGCCGAGGCCGACAAGAAGCGGCGCGCGCTGGTCGAGGCCCGCAACCAGGCCGAGGCGCTGGTGCATTCCTCGGAGAAGTCGCTGAAGGAATATGGCGAGAAGGTTTCCGAGGCCGATCGCACGGCGATCGCCGATGCGATCGCGGCGCTGAAGACCGCTGCCGAAGGCGACGACACGGCCGAGATCGAAGCCAAGACCCAGGCGCTCGCAGAAACCTCGATGAAGCTCGGCCAGGCCATGTACGAGGCTTCGCAGAAGGAAGCCGCGGAGGCTGACGCCAAGGCGGATGCCGCCAAGGACAGCGACGTGGTCGATGCCGATTTCGAGGAAATCAACGAGGACGACGACAAGAAGAAGTCGGCCTGAGCGGCCGGATGGCAGGTTTAGGCAGAAAGCCCGGCGCAAAGCCGGGCTTTTTTGCAACTCTGGCCGAAAAAGTGCGGGCCTGATCGAAAAAGTGCGAGCAAGCCCGTGTCAACACTGGCATCCCGGCTCCATCGCACCTAAATCGGAACAGCGTGCCGGCAAACGACGCAACAAGGCTTCAAGACGTTGAATATCCGGACTGCAGGAAAAGATGAAAGCTGATTTCTACGAAACGTTGGGCGTGCAAAAGGGGGCCGACGAGAAGGAGCTCAAGAGCGCTTTCCGCAAGCTCGCCATGCAGTTCCATCCCGATCGCAATCCCGGCGATCATGCCTGTGAGCACAAATTCAAGGAAATCAACGAAGCCTACGAGACGCTGAAGGACCCGCAGAAACGTGCGGCCTACGACCGTTTCGGCCACGCCGCCTTTGAACAGGGCGGCATGAACGGCGGCGCGCACGGCTTCGGCGCCGGCGGCTTCGCCGACATCTTCGAGGATATTTTCGGCGACATGATGGGCGGGCGCCAGCGCCGCTCCTCAGGTGGCCGCGAGCGCGGCGCCGACCTGCGCTACAATATGGAAATCACGCTGGAGGAGGCGTTTACCGGCAAGACCGCACAGATTCACGTGCCGGCCTCGATCTCCTGCACGGAATGCTCCGGCAGCGGCGCCAAGCCCGGCACCCAGCCCGTCACCTGCTCGATGTGCAACGGCCACGGCAAGGTGCGCGCCACGCAAGGGTTCTTTTCGATCGAGCGCACCTGCCCGCAATGCCAGGGGCGTGGCCAGACCATCAAGGAGCCGTGCCCGAAATGTGCCGGCCAGGGCCGCGTCACCGAGGAGCGCTCGCTGTCGGTCAATATCCCGGCCGGCATCGAGGACGGCACGCGCATCCGCCTTGCCAATGAGGGCGAGGCCGGCCTGCGCGGCGGCCCGTCGGGCGACCTCTATATTTTCCTGGCGGTCAAGCCGCACGAATTCTTCCAGCGCGACGGCGCCGATCTCTACTGCAAGGTGCCGATCTCAATGACGACGGCTGCCCTTGGCGGTTCCTTCGAGGTGACGACGCTGGACGGCACCCAGACGAAGGTCAAGGTGCCGGAAGGAACCCAGAACGGCCGCCAGTTCCGCCTCAAGGGCAAGGGCATGCCGGTGCTGCGCCAGCACAACGTCGGCGATCTTTACATCCAGACCGCGGTCGAGACGCCGCAGAACCTATCCCGCCGCCAGCGCGAGCTGCTGGAGGAGTTCGAGCAGCTTTCCTCGAAGGATAATTCGCCGCAGTCGAGCGGCTTTTTCGCCCGCATGAAGGACTTTTTCGAGACCTTCGGCGAGCGCTGATGGCGACTCTCGCCAATCGGGTGTAAGATACAATCGAGCGGAAGCTCCCCTAGCGTCATCAACACCTTATACCGGCGTCCGCCTTGCCTTGAAGCCCGTAGCTGCTAAGTAGCCACTCGGGGGACCGTTCAGGAGAACTTGCATGGCACATGGTCCCGGACTGCGAAAGGCTCTGGCAGAGAAGTTCGACGACGAACTGAAATTCTTCAAGGGCTGGATCGACAAGCCGAAGGCGGTCGGTTCGATCGTGCCGACCAGTTCCATCACGGCCCGCAAGATGGCCTCCGTCGTCGACCCGAAGTCGAGCCTGCCGGTGCTCGAAGTCGGGCCCGGCACCGGCGTCATCACCCGAGCCATCCTCGCCCAGGGCGTAAAGCCTGAAAATCTCTACGCAGTCGAATACTCCCCCGATTTCGTGCGCCATCTGCGCCAGCTCTATCCCGGCGTCAACGTCATCGAGGGCGACGCCTTCAATCTCGATGCGACGCTCGGCGACAAGAGCGGTCTGACCTTCGATTCGGTCATCTCCGGCGTGCCATTGCTCAATTTCCCGGTCGCCCAGCGCATCGCCTATGTCGAAAGCCTTCTCGACCGCATCCCGACAGGCCGCCCGATCGTGCAGCTGACCTACGGCCCGCTGTCGCCGATCCCGCCCGGCCGCGGCGACTACACGGTCGAGCACTTCCATTTCGTCATCCGCAACATCCCGCCAACGCAGCTGTGGATCTACCGGCGCGGGGCGCATTAGGGTGTGCCGATATTCAGGTGAGGCCGGCCTGCAAATGGCAGCTTCCTGCGCTTCCGGTGCTCACGTACTTCAAGTACGCTCCGCTCCGGTTCTCGGAACCCACCTGTTTGGTCGCTTCGCGCCCGTCTTCGACTCCGGCTCGGCCTGACCTGAATCTCAACACACCCTTCACTCAAGTGCCTCAAAGATCGCTTTTCGATTTTTGGGCCGGTGCGTTGATTTGACCGTTCCTTGGCTGTACCTGTCCGGGGACAAGTGTGGCCAATGGCAGTGATCCCGAAAATTCTCGTCGTCGCAGGTTCGATTCGCACTGGCGCCTACAGCGGCAGGACCGCCGATGTGGCGCAGAGGGAACTCGCCCTGCAGGGTGCCGAGGTGACCCGCATCTCGCTTGCCGAGTATCCGCTGCCGATCCTCGACGAGGACCTGGAAAAGGAGAAAGGCATTCCTGAAAACGCCATCAAGTTTGCCCGGCAGATCGCTGCGCATGATGGGCTGCTGATCGCGACGCCCGAATATAACGGCTCGATCCCGCCGCTGCTCAAGAACACCATCGATTGGGTGAGCCGGGTGCGCATGGATGGCGGGCGGTCGTTCAGGCCGTTCGCCGGCAAGCCCGCCGGCCTTTGTTCGTCTTCCAAAGGACATTTCGCCGGGGTACGCTGCATCAACCATCTGCGCGCCGTGCTGGTGCGCTGCAAGATGGAGGTGGTGACGCCGGAATGCTCGGTGCCGGAGGGCGGCAACGCCTTCGACGAGGACGGAAATTTCAGGGACGAGAAACTGCACAGATCGATGGAGCACCTATGCCGCACGCTGATCGAAACCTCGCGCATGCTGTCGACGCGGATCGAGGCGTGATCCAGCAACGCGACAGCACCATGCAAGACAGGCTGATCGTCGGCCTCGACCTGCCGACGCTGAAGGACGCCGAGAAGGCGGTGCGCGAGCTCGACGGGGTCATCTCCTTCTATAAGATCGGCTATCAGCTCGCATTCGCCGGCGGCCTCGACTTCGCCCGCGAGCTCGCCAGCGGCGGCACCAGGATCTTCCTCGACATGAAGCTGCTCGACATCGACAACACGGTGGCCAAGGGTGTCGAGGCCATTGCCAGAATGGGCATGACCATGCTGACGCTGCACGCCTATCCGAAGACGATGAAGGCAGCGGTCGAGGCCGCCAGGGGCAGCGATCTCTGCCTGCTCGGCGTCACCGTGCTGACCTCGATGGACGAGCAGGACGTGATCGACGCCGGCTATGAGCATGACCCGCACACGCTGGTGCTGAGGCGCTCCGAACAGGCGCTGCATGCCGGCATGGGGGGCATCGTCTGCTCGGCCGAGGAAGCGGAAGCGGTGCGCCGGATCGTCGGGCCCGACATGGCCGTCGTCACGCCGGGGATACGGCCCAAGGGCAGCGACCATGGCGACCAGAAACGCGTGGTCACGCCGGCGCAGGCGATCCGCAACGGCTCCAGCCATCTCGTCGTCGGCCGGCCGATCGTCGGCGCCGCCGACAGACGGGCGGTCGCGGAAGCAATTCTTGACGAAATGCGCTCGGCCTAGGACCAATTCCGAAACTCTACTCCGGCGGCTGTCTGACGGCGTTTTCTCCGCTTCCGGTGCTCATATACTTTACGTACGCTCCACTCCGGTTCTCGAAAACGCCCCCAGCCATCTCGCCGGAGCGATTTTCGAAATCGGTCCGTGCACGGCCAAAAACCAGGAGAAGAAGCATGCCAAAGGGATACTGGATCGCCCGCGTCGATGTGCGCGATGCCGAAGGCTACAAGGACTATGTTGCCGCCGCCAAGCTTGCCTTCGACCTTTTCGATGTAAAATTCCTGGCACGTGGCGGTGCACATGAAAAGGCCGAGGGCCCAGGTCGCGACCGCAATGTGATCATCGAGTTTCCGTCATTGGCTGCGGCGCAGGATTGCTATCACTCGCCCGAATACCAGCGCGCCGTCGCGATCCGCCAGAAGGTGGCCGACGGCGAGATCGTGCTGGTCGAAGGGGTTTAGTTCAGCGGCCACCGCCGTAGCGTGCAGAGTCATTTGGAACCGTCGCGAACGTGCCCGCGGCGATCAGACCGAATGCAGGATGTAAAGCTTGCGCGTTTTCTCGTGGATGGTCCATTCGCCCTCCCAGCCAAGAGGCAGGACAAGCAATTCGCTGGGCCCGACATCTTTGGCCGCGCCGTCGGGACCGTGCAGCGTCACGCGGCCGGAGACGATGTGGCAAATCTCGGAATTCGTGTCTCGGCGCGCGGTGAACCGGCCCTGCGAACATTCCCAGACACCGACTTCGATCTTGCCATCTTCCGAAGTCCACTGGCGGACTTGGCTGCAGGGTTCCGGGCAGCTTCACGCAGGATTTCTGCTCAAGACGCGGCCAATCGACCAAAACGACTCGCAGCGGTCTCGGCCATCGCATCGGCGAGGCCCATCTCCCACTGCGTACGGCAATAGGCGCGGAAATCGAAGCACGGCAGGCCGGGGCAGACCTCGAACTCGATGAGATGGACGCTGTCGTCGGCCTCGACCCGGAAATCGATGGAAAACACATCCCGCAAGCCCAGTCCGGTCATCATGCTTTCGGCGATCCGTCGGATCCTTGCATCGGCTCGCGGCTGGGTGGCGGCGACCGGCAGCAGCACCGGCTCGGTGTATGTTCCCGCCGCCCTGGCAGCCTCGCCGGTGTCGCCGTAAAGCACCAGGCTGTCCGCCATGGTCTGGAAATCACCGCCCGAATCGACAAAGGCGACGCCGAGCGCTTCGACGCCGGTGTCCGGCTTCAGGCCCAGAAAACTGGCGCGCGCATTGCGCCCGGCGACATAGGGCTGCACGACGACATCGTCGCGATAGGCGTCGAAAACACGCCGGCTGAGCTCCAGTGCGTGGCCGAGATCACTGCTGCGCGACTCCGGCCAGATGCCGATCTTGGCGCCGAGCCGGTTCGGCTTGACGAACCAGCCGGCTGGCGAAGCTGGTGGCTCGACCAGCCAGCGGCCGTCGCGGGCCAAGCCGGATTGCGGCACCGGCAGGCCGAGTGCGCCGAGCACGGCGCCGGAGCGGAATTTGTCCTGGCACAGTGCAAACAGCGCATCATCGGCGCCGAGTGCCTTCAGGCCGTTCAGCCTCGCCAAAGCCGGTGCCGCGCTACCGCGGAAATAGGCGACGCCGTCTGTCAGCGTCCAGACGAGCGTCGTGTCCTCACCGGCAAGCACGCTTGCGGCATCGTCGAGTTCCACCGGCACGAACGACAGACCGCGCGTCTGGCAGGCTGCCGCCAGCGTGTCGAACTCAGGGGCGATGTCGGTCGACTGCGCCAGATAGGAGGCGATTTCGGCGGCGCGCGCCGGCACGTGGCCATCGGCGACCAGCCGGTCGAAGCAGGCCTTTTCCGGCTCGTATACAAGGATCAGCTTCGGCCTGCGGCTTGACATGAGATGCACGATCCGGGATGAACGGGTCCTGGCAGCGCGATTGCCTACCATCGCACGGCAGACGCATTCGGCTTTCGCGGAAAACCGACGTCAGCTGGACGCCTGCGCGACAGTGCTGGCGCGATCTTCCTGTTGACCGTGATCTTTTCCGGACCGAAGGTTCGGGATCATGGCCTAGGCGATCAGCACGCGCGGCTCGAAGTGGCCGTTCACCGGAATATCGAGCAGAAACGTCATGCCGGCTTGCGGATCCAGCAGGCGCTGTTTCTCATCCTTGCCCGACCAGGCGGAGGTGACCGCCAGCCGATCGGCATTCCTGCCGACAAAGGCCGGGCAGGAGGGCTGCGTCACCGGCATCGCGACCGATCGGATGAGCTTGCCGTCAGGCCCGTATGCTTCGATGACGCTGCCGCCCCAGCAGGCGTTCCAAAGAACACCGTCGCGATCGAGCACCGAACCGTCGATATAGCCCTTGGCCTTGCGGTGATCGACGAAGATCTTCGGTTCGCCGACCGGCAGGCCAGTCGCTGGATCGCAGGCGACGCGCATCAACAGGCCGGTGCTGGTGTCGGTATAAAAGGCGAACGTTCCATCTTCGGAAAAGCAGATCGAGTTCGACACCGCGATGTCGGAATAAAGCCGGCGCAACTCTCCCTTGAGGAACCAGTAGATCGAGCCGGCGGCCTTTTCCTCACCCTTGCCCATCGTGCCGACCCAAAAGGCCCCGCAGGGGTGGACGCGCGAATCGTTCGAGCGCGTCCCCGCATTGTCGGCCTCGATCGCCGTGTGCAGTGTCATCTTGCCGGTCGCCACGTCGCGGACATGCAGGCCGGTTTCGGTGGCGATCAATTGTCTTTTGTCGTCGATGAAGGCGATCGCGCTGGCCATCTGGCCAAGCTCTTGGATTTTGACCGTACCGCCGGAAAGGCGCTTTTCCAAAAGCTGGCCGTTGACGATGTCGAACCAGTAGAGCGTATCGGTGGTGGGGTCGTAGCTCGGGCCTTCGCCGAGCTGGCAGACATGGTCGGAAAAAACCGAGACGATGGCTTCGCTCATCCTGCCGCTCCAAACGCCGCATCCCAGGCTGCGACTGCGGCCTGGGCCCGCGTTGCCACCTCATCGACGCTCATACCTGGCTTGAAAAGGCTGGAGCCAAGGCCGAAGACGCTGACACCTGACGCCTTGTAGCCGGCAAAGTCCTTTTCCGAAACGCCACCGACCGCGCCGACCAGCGTCTCAGCCGGCAAAACGGCGTGCATCGCCGCGATGCCGGCCGCGCCAAGCACGCTGGCCGGGAAGAATTTCAGCGCCGAGGCACCGAGCCGGATGGCCTGGAAGGCCTCGGTCGGCGTGAACACGCCGGGCATCGTCACCATGCCGTAATGCATAGCTCGGCCCATGACCTCGGCATCAATGTTGGGGCTGACCAGCAGCCGTCCGCCGGCGTTGTGCAATCCGTTGACATCGGCCGCGGTCAGTACAGTCCCGGCGCCGACCAGTGCCGTCGCCGGCAGCGCCTCAACAATCCTCGCGATGGAGGAAAACGGGTCCGGCGAATTGAGCGGCACTTCGATCGCTTCGATGCCGGCCTCGAAGATCGCCCGGCCTATGGCCACCGCCTCGTCCGGCTTGAGGCCGCGCAGGATGGCGACAAGCCCGCGCTCGAGCTTCGGAAACGGTGCGGTCTCGGTCATGCGGCAACTCCGCTTCCAGCAATCATGCCATTTTTGCGCGCCGCCTCGATCAGGCCGGCACGCACCGCCTCGTCGGCATCGACGGCTCTCACCGCAAGTCCGGCAAGACCGAGCGCCGCAGTATAGAGCGTGCCGAGCGCGCCGGAAGCGACCAGCACGACCGACCCGCCTTTGGCATAACGGCGGCTGGCCGACGCGATCTCGCCGCCGATCAGCAGGCCGGATAGGCAAGCAGCGGCATCGCCGGGCTTCAGGTCCTGCAGCAGGCCGGCAGCGCGGATCGAGAACAGCCTCGACATGACATCGCCGCCCTCGGCCAGCGCTTGCTCGCACCAGCGCCGGAAAAACGGATTGCCTGATGCAACCGGCTGTGGCTGCTCGCCCAGCGAATGGCGCAGGATCGAATGCGCCGCCAGCACCGAAAACAGCTCGCCGGTCGGCCATGTCCCGAAACCGGTAACGGCGCCGTCCTCGACCAGCACCCATTTCGAATGGGTGCCGGGCATGCAGACGAGATGGCGGCCTTTTGCCGGCAAACCGGCGCCGGCAAGCTGCGTTTCCTCGCCGCGCATGACGTCAGGCGCGTCGGCCTGGCGCTGGGCCAGGCCCGGCACGATGCGGATGTCGCGGCGCTGGCCGGGGACGCGCGCAGCGCCGGCAAGGATGGCACCGATCGGCGCCGGCACGGTGACATAGGGCGCCTCCAGCCAGCCCTGGCGCGATCCGGCCATGCCGCAGACGATGACGGGCATCGCTTCCGGCGCGCCCATCGCCGCCAGATGTCCTTCGAGGACGGTCGAAAACCCGGCGGCTTGCGCGGTGATCAGCCCGTCGTCGCCGCGGCGCTCGGCAAGCACGTTTCCGGCCTCATCGACCAGCCAGACCCTGAGACGGGTCGTGCCCCAGTCGACGGCGGCGACAGAAGGCACGCTGCTCGCTGAGTTCACAGGAAGCCCCCATCGACGATCAGCATCTGCGCGGTCAGCATGCGCGAAGCATCCGACGCCAGGAACAGCACCGTGCCGACAATGTCTTCCGGCTGCATCACTTGCTTGATGCATTGCTTGGCAATATGGGCGGCGAGCGCCTGTTCGCTAACCCAGAGCTCCTTCTGCCGCTCAGTGATCACCCAGCCGGGTGCGATCGCATTGACGCGAATGCCGTCGGCGCCGAGCTTGCCGGCAAGCCCCTTGGTCAGGCCGACGATGCCGGCCTTGGCCGCGGTATAGGCCGGCATATCGGGGTGGTTGATCAGAAACGATGTCGACGTGAAGTTGATGATCGAGCCGCCGCCGGCGCGCTTCATGCCCGGCGCCACCGCCTGTGCGGAGAAGAAATGCGGACGCAGATTAACCGCTTGGTTGTTGTCCCAGAACTCCACGGTGACATCTTCCACCGCGTGGCGATCGTCAACTGCTGCATTGTTGACCAGCACGGTGACGTCGCCATGGGCTTCGGCCGCCTTGGCGGCTGAAGCCCGCAGCGCCTCGATGTCGCGTATGTCCGTCTTGAGATAAAAGGGCCGCCGGCCGAGATCCTTCTCGATGCGATCGGCCAGCGCCAGGCTCGGGCCGTCGGCGATGTCGATGAAGGCGACCTTTGCTCCCTGGTGGGCAAAGCCCTCCGTCAGCGCCGCACCGATGCCGGAACCGCCGCCGGTAATCAGCACCGAAGCACCTTCAAGGTCGGCAAAGCGCGCCGATGGCATCATCTTTTTCTCCCTGCGCATGGCCCGAAAATCAGTTTCGATTTTCGGAAAGGATCATGCGCAAAATCAAAGTGCTACAGCGTCCTTTGAGCGTCCAAAAGGACGCGCGGCGCTGTAGGCTCAGTCGGCGCGCATCCTACCCAGCCCGGTCGGGGGAGCAAGGGAGAAAAACCGATTCCCGAGGCTTATGTCAGACAAAAAGTCGATCACGCCCCACTATGCGTCCTCGCAGCGCGGCCAACCCACGAAGGCATCGAGCGCACGCACAGCCTCGCTTTGCCTGCAACTGACCGACAGACGCCCGCTTGCAGCAGGCAATCCTCAAAATGTCGCGATTGGCAGATGACCGGCGAGGTTGTACAGGCAAGCAAGCAGCCCATACGATCCGCCGGAGATCCGCCATGCCTTTGAAAATCGCCGTCCAGATGGACCACATCTCCACCGTCTCGATTGCCGGCGACACGTCTTTCGCGCTGTCGCTGGAAGCGCAGCGGCGCGGCCATCAGCTCTTCCATTATACGCCCGATCGACTGTTGCTGCGCGGCGGCAAGGTGTTTGCCCGCATCGAGGCAATGCAGGTCCGCGATGAGAACGGCAATCACTATTCGCTCGGCGAAGAAGTCCGCACCGACCTGTCGGAGATGGACGTCATCCTGCTCAGGCAGGATCCGCCGTTCGACATGAACTACATCACCTCCACGCATATCCTCGAGCGTATCCATCCCAAGACGCTGGTGGTCAACGACCCGGCCTGGGTGCGCAACAGCCCGGAAAAGATCTTCGTCACCGAATTCCCCGACCTGATGCCGGAAACGCTGATCACCAAGGACCCGCTGGAGGTCGCCGCCTTCCGCAAGGAGTTCGGCGACATCATCGTCAAGCCGCTCTACGGCAATGGCGGCGCCGGCATCTTCCACCTGCACGAGGCCGACCGCAACCTTGCCTCGCTGCTCGAGATGTTCGGGCAGTTGTTCCGCGAGCCCTACATCGTGCAGCGCTATCTCAAGGAGGTGCGCGCCGGCGATAAGCGCATCATCCTGATCGACGGTGAGCCGGTCGGCGCCATCAACCGGGTGCCGGCCGAGACTGATTCACGTTCCAACATGCATGTCGGCGGCCGTGCCGAAAAAACCGAATTGACGGAGCGCGAACGCGAGATCTGCGCCCGCATCGGCCCGTCGCTGAAAGAGCGCGGCTTTATCCTCGTCGGCATCGACGTGATCGGCGACTACATGACCGAGATCAACGTGACGTCGCCGACCGGCGTGCGCGAGGTGCAGCGTTTTGGTGGCGCCGATATTGCGAGCCTGTTCTGGGATGCGGTCGAGGACAAACGCAAGTAAGCGCACGCTTTGCGGAACAGTGTTTTTCCGACCCGTTAGCGCCGCGACGCCATCAGATTGTAGCGTCCAGTTGTTCCCGTAATGTTCTTGCCTTCGTGTGAAATCTGTGGTTGTTTCTGGTAAACGCCGTTCGCGGCATGATCGCATGGGCTTCGGGCGAGCCCATGTCCGGGGACAAAAAATGGTGGCAAGGGTTCGCACGGTCGCTTTCCAAGGCATTGAGGCCGTGCCGGTCGACGTGCAGGTGATGATCGCGCCGGGCAAGGTCAACATGCACATCGTCGGCCTCGGCGACAAGGCGGTGGCCGAAAGCCGCGAGCGGGTTCAGGCAGCGCTGCATGCGTCGGGCCTGTCGATGCCGTCCAAGAAGGTCACGGTTAACCTGGCGCCGGCTGACCTGCCCAAGGAAGGCAGCCATTACGATTTGCCGATCGCGCTCGGTCTGATGGCGGCATTGGGCGCCATTCCAGGCGACATGCTGTCCGGCTATGTCGTGCTTGGCGAGCTGTCGCTCGACGGCACCATCGCCGCGGTGGCCGGCGCGCTGCCGGCGGCGATCGGCGCCAATGCCGAAGGCAAGGGCCTGATCTGTCCTTTCGCCTGCGGCCCGGAAGCGGCGTGGGCCGGCAAGGATTTCGACATCCTGGCGCCACGCAGCCTGATCGCCATCGCCAATCATTTTCGCGGCACGCAGGTGCTGTCGCGGCCGGAAGCCGGCATCCATACCTCGGCGCGCGACCTGCCGGATCTCGCCGACATCAAGGGCCAGGAGACCGCCAAGCGAGCACTGGAAGTGGCGGCAGCCGGCGGCCACAATCTGCTGATGGTCGGACCGCCGGGATCGGGAAAATCGATGCTGGCGCAGCGGCTGCCGTCGATCCTGCCGCCGCTGGCGCCGAGGGAATTGCTCGAAGTCTCGATGATCGCATCAGTGGCAGGCGAACTCGGCGAGGGAAAACTGACCGACCGGCGGCCGTTCCGAGCGCCGCACCATTCGGCCTCGATGGCGGCGATGGTCGGCGGCGGCCTGCGCGTGCGGCCGGGCGAGGCCTCGCTTGCCCATCACGGCGTGCTGTTCCTCGACGAGTTTCCCGAATTCTCGCCGCAGGCGCTCGATGCGCTGCGCCAGCCGCTGGAGACCGGCGATTGCATGATCGCCCGCGCCAACCATCGCGTCACCTATCCGGCGCGCATCCAGCTGGTCGCGGCGATGAATCCGTGCCGCTGCGGCATGGCCGGCGAGCCGGGCTATCGCTGCCTGCGCGGCGACCGTTGCCGCACCGACTACCAGGCGCGCATTTCCGGCCCGCTGCTCGACCGCATCGATCTCCGGATCGAGGTGCCGGCGGTCTCGGCCAGCGATCTGATCCGGCCGGACCGGGCGGAGAAAAGTGCCGCGGTGGCATTGCGCGTGGCACGCGCCCGGACGATCCAGCGCGAGCGTTTCGAACGGCTCGGCGCGACCTCCGCCACCACCAACGCGCATTGCTCGCCCTCGGTCATTGAGGAGATCGCGATGCCGGATGCATCAGGCCTGTCGCTGCTCAGGGACGCCAGCGAAAAACTCGGCTTTTCCGCACGGGCCTATCATCGGGTGCTAAAAGTGGCGCGGACGCTGGCCGATCTCGAGGCGAGCGAGACGGTCGGCCGCATCCATCTGGCCGAGGCGATTTCCTACCGCATGAGCTCGGAGCGGATGGCGCAGGCGGCGTGACGTTTCCCTCCCCTTGAGGGGTGGGGGACGCCGAGCCTACCTCACCCGCCTCCTTAAAGGTTGAACCTTCGGGTCAGGCCGATGCACGTGCCTTCAGCTCCAGCCGCCGCGCGTGCAGTACTGGTTCGGTGTAGCCGTTGGGCTGGGTGCGGCCTTTGAAAACCAAGTCGCAGGCAGCGAGGAAGGCGATCGATTTGTCGAAGTCCGGCGCCATCGGCTGGTAGAGCGGATCGCCTGCGTTCTGGCGGTCGACGACGCCAGCCATGCGCTTCATCGTCTCCATCACCTGGTCCGAGGTGCAGACGCCATGATGCAGCCAGTTGGCGATGTGCTGCGAGGAGATGCGCAGCGTGGCGCGGTCCTCCATCAGGCCGATGTCATTGATGTCAGGCACTTTCGAGCAGCCGACGCCCTGGTCGATCCAGCGCACGACATAGCCCAGAATGCCCTGCGCGTTGTTGTCGAGCTCCTTCTGGATGTCTGCCTGAGACCAGTTCGGCCGCACCGCTACCGGCACCGACAATATGTCGTCGAGCTTTGCCTTGGGCCGGCTTTTCAGCGCCGCCTGCACGGCCTGAACGTCGACCTTGTGGTAGTGGGTGGCGTGCAGCGTTGCCGCCGTCGGCGACGGCACCCAGGCGGTGTTGGCGCCGGCCTTGGGATGGGCGATCTTCTCGGCCAACATTGCCGCCATTAGGTCGGGCATCGCCCACATGCCCTTGCCGATCTGGGCATGGCCGGCCAGCCCGCATTCCAGCCCGGTGTCGACGTTCCAGGCCTCATAGGCGGCAATCCAGGCGGCCTGCTTCATGTCGCCCTTGCGGATCATCGGGCCGGCTTCCATCGAGGTGTGGATCTCGTCGCCGGTGCGGTCGAGGAAACCGGTGTTGATGAAGACGACGCGGTCTTTGGCGGCGCGGATCGCCTCCTTGAGGTTCACGGTGGTGCGCCGCTCCTCGTCCATGATGCCCATCTTGATGGTATTTTCGGCCATGCCGAGCAGCGCCTCGACGCGGTCGAATATCTCGACGGCGAAAGCGACTTCCTCCGGCCCGTGCATCTTGGGTTTTACGACATACATCGAGCCGGCGCGTGAATTGGCGCGGCGCCCGATCGGCCCAACATCGTGCAGCGCGATCAACGCCGTCATCGCCGCATCCATGATGCCTTCCGGCACCTCGTTGCCGTCGCGGTCCGTTATCGCCGGATTGGTCATGAGGTGACCGACATTCCTGACCAGCATCAGCGAGCGGCCGGGCAGGCTCAGAGCGCCGCCATCAGGCGCGGTATACGACCGGTCGGAATTGAGTTTTCGCGTAAAGGTCTTGCCGCCCTTCGTGATCTCCTCGGCAAGGTCGCCCTTCATCAGGCCGAGCCAGTTGCGGTAGACCACGACCTTGTCCTGCGCATCCACCGCCGCGACCGAATCCTCGCAGTCCTGGATGGTGGTCAGCGCCGATTCCAGCACGACTTCGGCAATGCCGGCCGGATCGGTCTTGCCGATCTGGTTGCTGCGGTCGATGACGATCTCGATATGCAGGCCATTCTTGGTGAGCAGGACGGCTTCGGGATTGGCGGCGTCGCCGCGATAGCCGGCAAACTGTCTGGGGTCGGCAAGCGTGGTGGCGCCGGCGCCCTCGCCCAGCCGCAACATGCCGTTGGCAACCGAAAGCCCGTTCACCCCTGCCCATTTGCCCGAGGTGACCGGCACCGACTCGTCGAGAAAATCCTTCGCCCAGGCAATGACCTTGGCGCCGCGCACGGGATTGAATCTGCCTCCCTTCTCGGCGCCGCCGGTCTCGGGAATGGCGTCGGTGCCGTAGAGCGCGTCATAGAGCGAGCCCCAGCGCGCATTGGCGGCGTTCAGCGCGTAGCGCGCGTTCATCGCCGGCACCACCAGCTGCGGCCCGGCAACCACCGAGATCTCCGGGTCGACATTTTCGGTCGTCACTGAGAAGGCCGGCCCCTCAGGCACGAGATAACCGATCTCCTTCAGGAATCCCTTGTAGGCTTCCATATCGCTGGGCGCGCCATTGTCGCGATACCAGCGGTCGATCTGGTCCTGCAGCGCGTCGCGCTTTTCCAGCAGCGCCCGGTTCTTCGGCGAAAGCTCGTGAACGATGGTCGAGAGGCCGGTCCAGAAGGCGTCGGCTGCAATGCCGGTGCCCCGCAGCGCCTCGTTCACGACGAAATCATAAAGCTCGCGGGCAATCCGCAATCCGGCGATTTCGACGCGATCGGTCATCGGGGTCTCCAAGATGAAGGCTTTGGCCGGGCCTTTGGCATGTCAGGGTAGCACGGTCAATTCAGCTTAGGGTGAAGGTGGGTATTTTGGTCCACTTCGTCATCCCAGGCGAAGCAGGAGCGAAACGACGTCGCGGCGCATAAGCGGCTATGTGCAATCGCATATCGGGCCAATTTTCTCATTCCAGTAAACCCGGCCTTATACATTGCCTGTCAAATGAAGAAGACGTTTTGGAGTTGGCCGATGTTGAGATTTGCCTGGCTTGCTTTTGCTCTATTCTCTCTTGCATTCGCGAGCGCTGGTCCTGCCGCGGCTGCTGATGCCGAATTCATCGGCACCTGGCAGCAGGCTTACTCGACCGGCGGCCAATGCAGCGATTGCACGGTCGTCATCCGCAGCGACAATCCCGGCCTGCAGGTCGCTGCAAGTAATGGGTGGACCGCCGATCTGAAAGCAGAAACGATCAATGGAGAAGCTGCGTTGATCGGAAAAGGCACTTGGCCGGAGTCAACTTCGGCAGGCGCCAAGGCCAGAGGCTTGGCGGCCGCCTTCAAGCTTCATCAAAAGCGGCTGATTTTGGTCATGCAGATCGTCGATCCCAATGGCAGCCGCATACGGGTAAACGCGGTTTTCGAGCGACTTGCAACCGCGCCCAAATCCTCCATCTGACATCACACCGCAATCCTTGGCCTTCCCGACGCCACCGCCACGACATGCGCCTCGATGAACATGCGCTGGGCTTCGACGGTGGAGACGCGGAATTCGGTGGCGACCTCGATCTCGGCGCTGTCGGTGCCGGCTTCCCTGGCCCGTCCGGCGGCAAGCGCGCGCACATCGGCCTCGGCCGCCGCGATCGCCGCAGCCTCGTCGAGAAAATCGCGGACTGTCTCCCCGGACGAAACGCGGAACAGCCCTTCCTTGGGCTGGCTGACGCGGGCCTCGGCTGAGACGCGGACCTGGCCAACGACGGCGCCAAGCGCGTTGGCGACGTCGGTATCTTCCGGCACGACGCAGTCATTGCCGACCAGTTCGGCCAGGCCGGCATAGTGCAGCGGCGCCGAGGCGCCGAGGCCGATGACCGGGCGGTCGAGCGCGACGCTGAGGCGGGCGATGCCGGGATGCGCGTCGACAGCGCGCTGCACCAGCGCGTGCGCCACGGTCGCCGCGCCATCGAGCCCGTCCTCGGCAAAGGCGGTTTCGAGGATGACTTCCGCCGACAGGCGGGTCAGCGTGGTCAGCACCCGTTCCGATATCTCCTCCGGCGAGGCGGCGATCGCCTGCCCGCGCCCGTCGCGCTTGCGGGCGAACAGCTCCGCACCCAGACGGGCCGAGGCGGCGTCCCAATTGGCCTGCTTGCCCAGCACATGGGCGGCATCCGACGGCGTGAAGCCGGCGACATGCACCAGGCCGCGCGACACCAGCCGGTTCAAAGTGGCGTTCTGGGCATTCGAGGTCAAAAGCCTGTCGACGGTGAGCGGAGTCGCGCGGATCATTTCATAAAGCTTGGCTTCGGCGCCGGTCAGGCCGGCCGCCAGCCGCTCCGGCACGCCGGTCCTGACCGCCAAGCGGCCATCCATGCGGCCGGGGTTGGGCGCCCGGATTTGGCGTTCCAGTTCGACAGTCACCGCCTCGCCATGCACCATGCCGGCCAACGCCAGCGGCACCAGGCGGCGCGGCCCAAGCAGGATTTTCGGGTTGAGCGCGCCGTCCTCCAGCGCCACTTCGGAATCGCCGCCGAGCCCAAAAGTGCGCATGGCGACGGCCTCGACCATGGTGCGGAAGCCGCCGACGGTGGCGCCTTCCGGGTCGAGCCTGGGACGACCGCCGTCGAGCACGGCGACATCGGTGGTGGTGCCGCCGATATCGGACACGACAGCATCGTCGAGGCCGGTCATGTGGCGGGCGCCGACAAGGCTGGCGGCGGGGCCGGAAAGGATCGTTTCGATCGGCCGCTGGCGGGCGAAGGCGGCCGAGACCAAAGCGCCATCGCCGCGCACCACCATCAGCGGGGCTGCGATCTTGCGGGCGGCCAAAAACCCTTCGGTCGCCGCCACCAGCCGGTCGATCATCGAGATCAGCCGGGCATTGAGCAACGTGGTGAGCGCCCGGCGCGGGCCGCCGAGCTTGGCCGAAAGCTCGTGGCTGGCGGTGACCGGCAGGCCGGTCTTTTCGCGGATGAGGTCGCGAGCGGCAAGCTCATGCGCCGGATTGCGGGTGGCGAAATAGGCGCAGACGGCAAAGCCGGACACCGAGGCGCCGAGTTCCGGCAGCGCCGCCTCCAGCCCGGACAGGTCGAGTTTTGCCGCATTGCCATGGACATCGTGGCCGCCGGGGCAGAACACCACAGGGTCGGTGCCGAGCGCCGCCTTCAGCCCGTCGCGGGCAAGATCGCCTTCGGAAAAACCGATCATCACCAGCGCCACGCGGCCACCCTGGCCTTCGACCAGTGCGTTGGTGGCGAGCGTCGTCGACATCGATACCAGTTTTATCGCTGCAGGATCGGTGCCGGCTTTTTGCAGCACCGCATCGACCGCGCCTGATATGCCGACCGCCAGATCGTGGCGGGTGGTCAGCGCCTTGGCTTTGGCGTGCACTTTTCCGCTTGGCCCGCCGGCTTCCGACCACAGCACGGCGTCGGTATAGGTGCCGCCGGTGTCGATGCCGAGGAACAGGGGGGAGGATTTGGCGGTCATATTTTAGCAGCGGTCCGGGGCGGCGAGGTTTTTGCTGTGAAGCCCTTAGCCGATATGGCCCGGCCGATAAAGCCGCGAGCGCTGGGCCAGGCGCGCGTAATCTCCCCCCTTGAGGGGGAGATGGCCGGCAGGCCAGAGGGGGTCGTCTCGCGTGGAGCGCCGGCATCCTTTGTCCGCGATCGAGTCGCGTCCGGACGTACCGACCCCCTCTGTCGCCTTTGGCGACATCTCCCCCTCGAGGGGGGAGATTCCCGCTCACGGAACCAGATCGATCTCTTCGGTCTCGCCGCCGCTGCAGGTGTAGCAGCAATCGTCGCATTTTTCGGTGTTGCCGGGGCCGACGCCCCAATAGGTGCCCTCGTCGCCGTCGACCCAGGCGCCGTAGCAGATCGATTCACCGTCATCGCAGGACAGCGGGATCGACTTGGTCTCGCCGTCGCTGAGATAATAGTCCTGATTGTTGCCCGGCCAGATATGGTCGCGGTCCTGGCTGTAGAGCTCGACGCGCATGGCGTTGGGATGGCTGTTTTTGATGGCGAAGGTGACATCGCCGGCATAAGCCGCCGATGCAAACGATGCGGCAAGACAGAGCGCGACGGCGATGCGCCGCGCGAAAGCGTAAGACAACATGATGATTCCCCCCGGAATGAAACGGCCTGCCCGGCCGCGAGGAGACCATGGCATAGAGGCTGGAGGGGTGGAAGGGGGTGGCGGTAAATCTGCGCGTCGCGAAAGGCGCGACCTTTCCTTCTCCCCCTTTGTTTGGACTGGGGACATCGCGCTTCTGTCCTTGAACGGCATCCCGAACCCCCTCGCGCACAACGCGCAAAACTGTTCGCGATGTCCTCGCACACCTGTTCGCGATGTCCCCAGTCCAAACAAAGGGGGAGAAGGGGGAGCGCTTACCTCAACACCGCCACATGCGGCGCGAGCCGCCGGATCGCCGCGATCATGTCGGCGCCGGTGATGTCGAGCGAGGATATCTCCATATGGACGATGTTTTTGCCGAAGGGCAGCAAGCGGCCGAGCGCGTTGGCCGGCGCATATCTGATCGCATCGGGAGGCGGCTCGGTCAGTTCGAAGCTGATCATCGCCGCGCCTTCGCCGGAGGTGAGGTGCGCGCTGCGCACCTTCTCCCAGGGCACCAGCACGTCGCCACCGCGCCGGTCGCGAAAGCCACTGGCGTCGAGCACCACCTGGACGCCGGTGTCGAACGCGCCGCGCGCCAGGAACAGACCAAGCCCCAGGCAGCCAAGCGCCAGCACCACCACCAGGAACAGCCCTTGGCCCGGGGCGCCTGACGCAAGCCCCTTCAGCGCGAAGAAGCCGAAGATCGCAGCGATCAGGAGCGGCCCGAGCGCGGGAAAGATTTTTCCGGTGGGGCTGTTGCGGATTTCGACGGGCGAAGACATGGGCCACTCATCGCCCTGATTTCAGCAGGGTCCAGATCCAGCCGATGAATGTGAGGACCAGAAACGGATATCCGGCAGCGGGCAGCGGCGCCGAAGTCGCCAGCAAAGGGGCGCCCCAGAGGATCAGGCCTGCCGACACGACAAACAGCACAGCGGCCACGACAGCGGTCAGGCGCATCCACAGTGCGAAGGTTTTCGGCGCGCTGACCATGACAAGGGCGGCCGCCCAAAGCGAGATGCCCCCGACATAGGAGGGAACGCTGGCCTCGAGGCCTGCGGCATTGCCTGACAGCAGCAGGCTCTCGCCGGCGACGAAGGTGAGGAACCCGGCCGCGACCCAGTCATTGCCCAGCCGCTGGTACTTCATCGTTAACAGGGCGGCTGCCACCACGAGTGCGACGCCGTCGATCGTCCAAAGTGTTTCGCGCAGCTCGGCGCTCGCCACGAAGGTGCCGGCAAGCCCAAAGGCGCCACCGATCGCCAGGCCAATCGCGGCGACGATATCGGAGATGGCAGGGTTGGCGGAACGCATTGAGATCCCCCTTCCAAGCCCAAGGATACTTCAGGAAAGGGCGTTCTCCAATCGTTGGTTTTCGTGGCGCAGCTCGCTCAGTCCCCATTTTCAGCGTGGATAACGCCTCCTGCGGCATATCTACCTTGCCGAACTGCCGCGCGTTCCTTTGCCCTCTTTCTGCTTGTCGAGCAGCTTGCCGGTCACCGGGCTGCCGGGCGCTCCCGGCAAAAGTACAGGATCGCGGCCATGACAGCCAACATAACTGCGAGATAGTATGGCGAGAACGCCACGACTTGTTCTGCCGCTCCCCAGGTGATTGGTCTGCCTTGATCTTCGTTGCGCGCGATGATTGCTTCAACCATTGCGTCATGGCTGAACAGCATGTTGATCGCAAAGATCACAGCGCCGCTCGCTAATAAGGCGGCGTTGAGCAGTTTCGCACCTGTTGCAAACCTCAGCAACATGATGCCCCCCAAACCATAGAGCGCTCCGTAGACCATGAGCGAGACCATCTTGAGCCGTGTTTCCTCCACCATGAAAAGGAACGGCACTCCGGTGCCAGGCTCGGTCCCGCGCACCAGCTCGTTTACGCCGGACAGGACTCCGACCGTCCCAAGGAGGAGGTTTGGCCATTGGCGAAGCCGCACGCCGGCTTCCCATTCAGCGACAGCGTAGGATAGCAGATACTCACCGAGCGAGAGGTTCAGCAGGCGATTAATCGAGAGCAAGACCAGGGAAATGACGATTTGCGCCGACCACGGCAAAGGTCCGCCAAACGCAGTTTCCGGTAGTGATGGCGCTAGATAGATAGCCAGACCTACAACGGCGTTGATCCAGATGAAATCAAGAAAAAGCGAAAGGAACGGAACAACATATTTGCGCATGAAAGGCGATTTTCCCCAAAGACCCCGAGGCAAAGATACAATCGGGGGTAGAAAACGCAATGGCGACTGGGTCGTTACACTCGCTCTCTACCGGGCAGCTTCAACGCCGCGCTGGCGGGGGGCCTGCTGCCTCCGGCAGCTCCCCCGCTTTCGAAGCCTGTCATCGATCCACCGGATCGATGACTTGGCGCGCTGCGCGCCAACCGGCTTCTCAGTCCCCCATCTTCAGCGCCTGGATAAACGCCTCCTGCGGGATATCGACCTTGCCGAACTGGCGCATCCGCTTCTTGCCCTCTTTCTGCTTGTCGAGCAGCTTGCGCTTGCGTGAGACGTCGCCGCCGTAGCATTTGGCGGTGACGTCCTTGCGCAGCGCCGAGATCGTTTCGCGGGCGATGACCTTGCCGCCGATGGCCGCCTGGATCGGGATCTTGAACAGATGGTGCGGGATAAGTTCCTTCAGCTTCTCGCACATCAGCCGGCCGCGCTTTTCCGCCGCCGTGCGGTGGACCAGCATCGACAGCGCGTCGACCGGCTCCTCATTGACCAGGATCGACATTTTGACCAGGTCGCCCTCGCGATAATCGGTCAAATGATAGTCGAAGGAGGCGTAGCCCTTGGAGATCGACTTCAGCCGGTCGTAGAAGTCGAAGACAACCTCGTTGAGCGGCAGATCGTAGGTCAGCATGGCGCGCTTGCCGACATAGGACAGATCGGCCTGGATGCCGCGCCGGTCCTGGCAGAGTTTTAGGATGCCGCCGAGATACTCGTCGGGCGTCAGGATGGTGGCGCGAATCCACGGCTCTTCGATCGCCTGGATTTTGACCACGTCGGGCATGTCGGCCGGGTTGTGCAATTCCTTCGTCGTGCCGTCGTTCAACAGCAGCCGGTAGACGACCGAGGGCGCAGTGGCGATGAGGTTGAGGTTGAACTCGCGCTCCAGCCGCTCCTGGATGATTTCGAGGTGCAAAAGGCCAAGGAAGCCGCAGCGATAGCCGAAGCCGAGGGCCGCGCTGGTTTCCATTTCGAAGGAGAAGGAAGCATCGTTGAGGCGCAGTTTGCCGACCGCGGCGCGAAGATCCTCGAAATCGGCGGCGTCGACCGGGAACAGGCCGCAGAACACCACCGGCTGCGCCGGCTTGAAGCCGGGCAGGGCCTGGGCCGTCTGGCGCTTGTCCTCGGTGATGGTGTCGCCGACGCGGGTATCGGCGACTTCCTTGATCGAGCCGGTGAAGAAGCCGAATTCGCCGGGGCCGAGCTCGTCGACATTGATGCGGGCCGGCGTGAAGACGCCGGTGCGCTCGACAAGGTACTTGGCGCCGGTGCCCATCATGCGGATGGTCTGGCCCTTCTTCAGCACGCCGTCGATGATGCGGACCAGCACGATGACGCCGAGATAGGCGTCGTACCAGCTGTCGACCAGCATCGCCTTCAGCGGTGCTGTGATGTCGCCCTCGCGCGGCGGCGGCAAATCGTTGACGATCGCCTCCAGCACGTCGGGAATGCCGAGCCCGGTCTTGGCCGAGATCAGCACGGCGTTGGAGGCATCGATGCCGATCACCTCCTCGACCTGCTCGCGGATGCGCTCGGGCTCGGCGGCGGGCAGATCGACCTTGTTCAGCACCACGACGATCTCGTGGTTGTTGTCGATGGCCTGGTAGACATTGGCCAGCGTCTGCGCCTCGACGCCTTGAGAGGCATCGACGACCAGCAGCGAGCCTTCGCAGGCGGCGAGCGACCGCGACACTTCGTAGGCGAAGTCGACATGGCCGGGCGTATCGATCAGGTTGAGGATATAGTCCTCGCCATTGTTGGCGCGGTATTTCAGCCGGACCGTCTGCGCCTTGATGGTGATGCCGCGCTCACGCTCGATATCCATCGAGTCCAGCACCTGCTCCTTCATGTCGCGCAGCTCCAGCCCGCCGGTGGACTGGATCAGCCGGTCGGCAAGCGTGGATTTGCCATGGTCGATATGGGCGACGATGGAGAAATTGCGGATGTTTTTGATCGGCGTGGTCATGATGGGGCGGCTTTAGCAGGGGCAGCTTGCCCGGGCAAGCGGCCGGGCGCGGCGCCAGGGCAATCGCGTCAGGTTTGCGCTCACCCCGCCTGTGTTCCAGCATTAGTGGCTGGCGAAAGCCGAAGCGGCATCCATCGGTGCCGGCCATTTTCCGGTCTCCGTCCGGTGTCGAAATGACCACACAGCTATGCAAGGCTCTTATCCTTCCGAACTCACGAAAGGACAAACCAATGGCGAGCAAGCTGGTTTGGGGCATTCTCGGGGGGGTGGTGCTGGGCGCCGCGTTCGGCAATGTGGGCGGCAACACCGGGATCTGGATCGCCGTTTGTATTGCGGCCGGTGCCGTCGCGGCCGGCCTATGGCACTACATGGAAACGCGGCGCCAGGGCTGAGCGCAGGCGGCCGAATACGCCGTTATTCGCGGCATCGCGCCGGCAGCAAACGAAGATAAACGATCACGAAGCGGTGATGGCTGTAACGAACCGCACTGCGGCGCCGAAGTGTGAACATGACGGCGCTTCACGCCCGTCGCAGCGGAGGACAGCCGATGACTGGATCACAAGCCAAACGCAGCGGGAGCGCGACGCAATCAAGCGCAGGCGCGGTCCTTGTAGGGCTCGCCGCTGTTCTGTTTTCAGCAACCGGCGCCGCCGGCCAGCCGCTCACCGTGGTGGAGCTGTTCACCAGCCAGGGCTGCTCATCCTGCCCACCGGCCAACGCCAATCTCATCAAGGTCAAGGACCGGCCTGATGTGCTGGCGCTCTCCTTCAACGTCACCTACTGGGACTATCTCGGCTGGAAGGACACTTTCGGCAGGGAGGAATTCACCCAGCGTCAGGTCCGCTACGAGCCGTCTCTCGGCCGTTCGGGTCCGTTCACGCCGCAAGTGGTGGTCAATGGCAATTCCGATGCGGTCGGCGCCCGGCCCGGCGAGATCGAGCAGCTGATTTCGAGCAGCGGCCGCGCGAAAGGACCCTCGCTGTCACTCGACGGCGGCAAGATCGCCATCGGCGCCGGCCCGGTGTCGGGCGGCAAGGCCGATATCTGGCTGGTGCGCTACCGGCAGGGCGTCATCGAAGTGCCGGTGGCGCGCGGCGAAAACACCGGACGCACGCTGCCGCATGCCAACGTCGTGCATTCCCTCTCCAGGCTTGGCGCCTGGACCGGCGAGGCCATCGCGCTGCCGCTGCCGGCACCGCCGAGCGGGCTAAGCACCGCGGTGCTGGTGCAAGTGCCGGATGGCGGACCGATCCTGGCCGCCGCGACGAACTAGAATCCAAAGATCTGCGCAACGCCGCATGAGCGGCGCCGCACATGCCGGCCGCATCAGCGCGCCACCCAGAGGAGACCACCATGACCAACTTTACCCGACTGACGCTGCCGGCGCTCGCCTTCGCGCTTTGCTCGACGGCGCTTTTCGCCGGCGGCATTGCCCGCGCCGAAGATGCGATGAAGCCGATGGCCACGGATGCCATGAAGCCCGCCGATGCGATGGCCACCGACGCGATGAAGCCGGCCGATCCGATGGCCGCCGAAAAGATGAAGGAGTGCATAGACAAAGCAGCCATGGAGACCGACGCGATGAAGAAGGATGAGGCAACCAAGGCCTGCGACGCCATGGGCATGGCCAAGTAGGTCCGGCAAGCCCTCGCGGCACCGGCGCGGGGTTTCAATCCCGCGCCGGTGCACCATTCCAAATACGCACGGCCCGAAAGTACGCACGGCAATGTGAGACGCCGGCGGACCCAAATGTTCTATAGTCACAACACCATCAAGGGAGATCAGACATGACTGGCATTCGAGAACCCATTGCGAGGCGCTCGACGAGCTTCGCCAGGGGCGCGCTTGCGGCGCTGATGCTCGCGGCGGCCGGCGCCGCCTTGTGGCAGACGCCGGCAAGCTCGGCCGAGGAGGCGGTGGTGATCCCGCCGCCGGCGATGGACGAGAAACCCGCCGCCGGCACCGCGAAGGCGGTCTTCGCCGGTGGCTGCTTCTGGGGCGTGCAAGGCGTGTTCCAGCACGTCAAGGGCGTGACCAGCGCCGTCTCCGGCTACGCCGGCGGCGACAAGGACACTGCCGTCTACGAGACGGTCGGCACCGGCCGGACCGGGCACGCCGAAGCCGTCGAGATCACCTACGAGCCGACAGAGGTGAGCTACGGCCTGTTGCTGCAGGTGTATTTCTCGGTCGCGCACAACCCGACGCAGCTGAACTATCAGGGTCCGGACCGCGGCCCGCAATACCGTTCGACGATCTTTGCCGAAAACGATGCCCAGAAGAAGATCGCCGAGAGCTACATCGCCCAGCTCGACAAGGCCAAGGTGTTTCCAGAGCCGATCGTGACCACGCTGGAGACCGGAAAGACGTTCTATCCGGCCGAAGACTATCACCAGGACTTTTTGACGCTGAACCCGACCTACCCCTACATCGTCTACAACGACCTGCCCAAGGTCGAGAATTTGAAGACGCTATTCCCCAGCCTTTACAGCGACAAGCCGGTGCTGGTGCTGGTCGCCAACAAGAGCTGATCTTTTGCGACGCGCTTAGGGCAGCGAGCGGGCAGCAATGCCCGCTTAGTGCACGCCCAGAAACTGCCTGAGCTCCGGCGTCCTGGGGTTGGCGAAGACGTCCTCGGGGGCGCCGATCTCGTGGACGCGGCCCTGATGCATGAAGACGACGCGCGAGCAGACGTCGCGGGCGAAGCGCATCTCGTGGGTGACCATCACCAGCGTCATGCCTTCCGCGGCCAATTCCTTGACGACCGCCAGCACCTCGGCAACGAGTTCGGGGTCGAGCGCCGAGGTGATCTCGTCGCATAGCAGCGCGATGGGCTGCATGGCTAGCGCCCGGGCGATCGCCACGCGCTGCTGCTGGCCGCCGGACAGTTCATCCGGCAAGGCGTCGAACTTGTGGGCGAGACCGACGCGGTCGAGCATTTTTCGCGCGACCGCTTCGGCGGCTTTTTTCGGCGTCTTCTTTACCACCATCTGCGACAGCATGACATTGCCGCCGGCCGTGAGATGCGGAAACAGGTTGAATTGCTGAAAGATCATGCCGACCTTCAGGCGCAGCGCCTTGAGATGCACCTCGTCGGGCAGGAACTGGGCGCCGGCGACAACGATCGAACCTTCATCGATGGTCTCCAGCCCGTTGATGCAGCGCAGCAGCGTCGACTTGCCGGACCCGCTCTTGCCGATGATGGCGACGACCTCGCCCGGCGCGATGTCGATGGAAATCCCCTTCAGCACCTCGTTGTCGCCGAAGCGCTTCTTCACCTCAGTGATTGCGATGAGCGACATTGAGCTTCCTTTCCAGGAGCTGGCTCGATTTCGACAGCGGCCAGCACAAAGCAAAGTAGATGAGCGCAACCAGACCATAGACCGTGAACGGCTGGAACGTCGCGTTGGTGACGATCGAACCCGCCTTCGACAATTCGACGAAGCCGATGATGGAAGTGAGCGCGGTGCCCTTCACCACCTGCACCGAGAAGCCGACGGTCGGCGGCACCGCCACTTTCAGCGCCTGCGGCAGGATGACGTAGCGCATCTGCTGGAGGTAACCCATGCCGAGGCTGGCGGACGCCTCCCATTGACCCTTGGCGATGCTCTCGACGCAGCCGCGCCAGATTTCAGCGAGGAAGGCGGCGGTCCACAGGACGAGCGCGACACAAGCGGCAAGCCAGGCGGGAACGTCGACGCCGAACAGGCCAAGGCCGAAGAAGGCGAGAAAGAGCTGCATCAAGAGCGGTGTGCCCTGGAACAGCTGGATGTAGCCGCGTGACAGAAGCCGCAGCCAATGCCGGCCGCCGATGCGCAGGAAAAGCAGGGCCGCACCGACGATGCCGCCGCCGATGAAGGAGACCAGCGAAAGCACAACGGTCCAGCGGGCGGCCAAAAGCAGGTTACGCAGGATGTCCCAGAAGCTGAACTCGATCATGGCGCTTGTCTCATCGCGACGCCTTCCTTGGAAACAGCATCCAGCCCAGGCCGGCCAGCAGCTGGCGCAGCAGGATGGCGAGGGCCAGGTAGATCAAGGTGGAGACGATGTAGGTTTCGAAGGCCCTGAAATTGCGCGACTGGATAAAGTTGGCGGCGAAGGTCAGGTCCTCGGCGGCGATCTGCGAAACGACGGCCGAACCTAGCATGACGATGACGATCTGCGACGACAGCGCAGGCCAGATGCGCTGCAGCGCCGGGACCAGAACCACATACCAGAAGGCCTGGAACGGGGTCATGGCGAGACTCGCGCCGGCCTCGAACTGGCCACGTGGCGTGGCCTGAATGCCGGCGCGGATGATCTCGCAGCTGTAGGCGCCGAGGTTAACGATCATGGCGAGGTTGGCGGCGGTCAGTTCCGACATCCTGATGCCAAGCGACGGCAGGCCGAAGAAGATGAAGAACAGCTGGATCAGAAACGGCGTGTTGCGGATCAGCTCGACATAGGTCGCGACGACAGGTTTTAGCCATTTCGGCCCCAGCGCCCGCACCCAGGCGCAGGCAATGCCCAATGCCACGCCGAACACCGCACCGATCAGGATGAGCTGCACGGTAATCCGGATGCCCTTGAGCAGCACCGGCAGAGAATCGATCAGCCAGCCGAAATCGAAATGATAGGTCATGGCTTGCTATCTGACCTCAGCCACACGCGGCGGGCGGCGATCACAGGTCAGCCGGCAGGTCCACCTTCAGCCATTTTTGCGAAATCGCGTTGAGGGCGCCGTCGGACCTGGCAGCGGCGATGATACCGTTGATCTTGGCCATCAATGCCGGCTGCTCCTTATTCATGCCGATGTAGCAGGGCGAGTTCTTGATCAGGAACTTGAGCTCGGGCCGCTTGGGCGGGTTCTTTTCGAGGATGGCGGCGGCGACGACATTCCCGGTTGCGATCACCTCGACCTGCCCCGAAAGGAAAGCGGAAATAGTGCCGTTGTTGTCCTCGTACCGCTTGATCTCGACGCTCGCCGGCACGACCTTGGTCAGTTCGAGGTCTTCGATCGCGCCCCGGGTGACGCCAACGGTCTTGCCAGCGAGGTCTTCCGCCTTCGCGACCGCGACGTCCGCCGGAGCGAACACGCCATTGTAGAAGGGGGCGTAGGCTTCGGAAAAGTCGATGACCTTCTCGCGATCGGGATTCTTGCCGAGGCTGGAGATGACCAGGTCGACCTTGTTGGTCTGGAGATAGGGAATGCGGTTGGCGCTGGTGACCGGGACGATCTCGACCTTGGCGCCGAGCTTTTCGCCAATCAGATTGGCGATATCGATGTCATAGCCTTGCGGCGTCATATCGGCGCCGACACTGCCGAAGGGTGGGAAATCCTGTGGGACGGCGATGCGGATGGTGCCCCGCGCGCCGATGTCGCTCAAGGCGTCAGCCCGCGCCTGCGGAAACGGAGCCATGGCGATTCCAGCCACGGCGGCGAAGGCCAGCATGAATACATTGCGACGGTTCATTATTTTTCCCTTTGACTGAACAAAACCGATTGGTCGTCAGGGCAAAGCAACAGACATGCCAAACCATCGAAATCAGCGCGAATCGGCGTTTCCCAGTAGGATTGGGAAGGCCGTCTTCACGATCCAATACCCGCCCGACCGGCAGGCTGCCTACATATTGTGCAGTGCGGCGGCTGCTGCCTGTCAGTCGTAGGTCAGATCCGTCGCCTTGCCGCCGAACACGCGGTAGGCATAAAACGAATAGAAAATGATGATCGGCAGCACGACCACCGTGCCGGCCAGGATGATGGCGAGGCTTTCAGGCGCGGACGCCGCCTGCCAGATGGTCAGCCTGTCGGGAACGACGAAGGGATAGAACGACCAGGCGAGCCCGGCAAAGCCCAGCGTGAAGATGGCGGCCAGCGTCAAGAACGGCGTCAGTGCATGGCGATCGTCCGTCTTAGGCAGATGGAAGGTCTGCCGCCACAGCCACGCGAACAGCACCGCCGACAGGATCGGCAGCGGCGACAAATAGAGCATGGCGGGCCAGACGAACCATTTGTCGAAGATGCGCGGACTGGCGAGCGGCGTGGCCAGCGAGACGGCGACCATGCCGAGCGCGGTCAGCACCAGCGCCCGGCGCAGCCAGAGCACCGCCTTCTTCTGCAATTCGCCGTCCGTCTTGTAGATGACCCAGGCCGCGCCCATCGCCGCATAGGCGGCGGCAAGGCAGAGCGCCACCAGCGCGCCGAAGGCCATGCCGCCGAGGCCGACATCCAGGCCGAGCACATAGATCCCCAGCATGTAGCCCTGCGCCAGCGAGGCGATGACCGAACCCAGGAAGAAGATGCGGTTCCAGCGATGCTTCCGGCCGGCCGGCACCTTGGCACGGAAATCGAAGGCAACGCCGCGCAGGATCAAGCCGACAAGGAGCAGGAAGACCGGGATGTAGAGCGCGGTGAGGATGGTGCCGTGCGCCAGCGGAAAGGCGACCAGCAGCAGGCCGACGGCCAGCACCAGCCAGGTCTCGTTGGCGTCCCAGAACGGGCCTATTGCCGCGATCATCGTGTCCTGCTCGGCGTCCTCGGAGGCCGCGAACAGGATGCCGATGCCGAGATCGAAGCCGTCGAGGATGACGTAGATCAGGATGGCAAGGCCCATCAGGCCGGCGAAGATGAGGGGGAGCAATGTCGGCCAGTCGAGGGTCATCACCATTCCTCCTATTTCGCCGCCGGCTGCGACAGCGGCGCGTCGAGAACGCCCGGCAGCGGCGAGGTATCGCCGTCCTTCGCCGCCTTCAGCGCCAGATAGACCAGCACGCCGAGATAGGCGGTCAGAAGCAGCGCATAGAGGATGAGATAGACCGCAAGCGACAGCGCGACCTGGCTGCCGGCGACCGGGCCGACGGCATCGACGGTCCTGAGCACGCCGGTGACCAGCCAGGGCTGGCGGCCGATCTCGGTGGTGTACCAGCCGGCCAGCGTCGCTAGCCAGCCGGACAGCGCCATCGGCACCATCACCAGCGCCAGCGGTTTCGGCAGGCTGTGGCGGCGCTTGAGGAAAAAGGCGGCCGACCAGGAGACGACGAGCATCAGGACGCCGGTGCCGACCATGATGCGGAAAGCCCAGAACACCGGGAACACCGGCGGGTGGTTGCCGGCATAGTCGTTCAGCCCCGGCACGACGCCACTGGCGCTGTGCCTGAGGATGAGGCTGGCGCCGTCGGGGATGGTGACTTCGAATTTGTTCTCCCTTGCCGCCTCGTCGGGAAGCGCGAAAAGGACCAGCGGCACATTGGGGCCGGTGTTCCAGTTGGCCTCCATGGCGGCGATCTTCTGCGGCTGATGCTCCAGCGTGTTGAGGCCATGCTGGTCGCCGGCGAAGATCTGGATGGGGATCAGGATCGCCGCGGTGAAGACACCGGTGCGCAAGGCCTTCCACATCGATTCCGAGCGGTCGCCATAGAGATAGCGCAGCGCCGACAGGCCGGCGATCAGGAACGAGACCGTCAGGCCGGAGGCAAGCAGCATGTGGACGAGCCGGTAGGGCATGGACGGGTTGAAGACGATCGCCCACCAGTCGATAGCGTGCGCTACGCCGTTGCGCATCTCGAAGCCGACCGGCGTCTGCATCCAGGAATTGAGCGCGATGATCCAGAAGGCGGACAGGGTGGTGCCGCCGGCCACCAGCACGGTTGCCAGCGTGTGGATGCGGTTGGAGACGCGGCGGAAGCCGAACAGCATGATGCCGAGGAAAGCCGCCTCGAGAAAGAAGGCGGTGAGGATCTCATATGCGAGCAGCGGGCCGGCGATGTTGCCGACGGTCTCCATGTAACCCGGCCAGTTGGTGCCGAACTGGAAGCTCATGGTGACGCCTGAAACCACGCCCATGGCAAAGGACAGCGCGAACACCTTCACCCAGGTAAAATAGGCGCGCATCCAGGCGGAATCGCCTGTGGCGTTGTAGCGAAGCTTGAAGAACAGCAGCACCCAGCCAAGCGCAATGGTGATAGCCGGAAACAGGATATGGAACGAGATGTTCGCGCCGAATTGGATGCGCGAAAGGATGAGCGGGTCCATGGTGGGCTCCGGCTGCTGCTATGTCAGGGAAGATAGGCCGGATGCGCCGACCGGTCAAAGCGGCGTGGCGTCACGCGAGGCGGAACGCCGCAGGACCGCGGCAGCGGTGGATGCGTCCTCACATGTCGATGTCCAGAACTGTCAGGAGAGCCATTGACTTCCAGCTGCGCGCACCGACATTCAGCGGACTAAAATCAACAGACCTCCTTTCAAGCAGCCGTTTTTCAGCCATGCCATCCATCATTTCCATTTCCGGGGTCACCAAGACCTACGCCACCGGTTTCAAGGCGCTGAAGGAGATCAACCTCGATATCGAGCGCGGCGAGATCTTTGCGCTGCTCGGGCCGAACGGCGCCGGCAAGACGACGCTGATCTCGATCGTCTGCGGTATCGTCAACCGCTCGTCGGGCACGGTCACCGTGGACGGCAACGACATCAGCCGGAATTATCGCACCGCGCGCAGCCTGATCGGGCTGGTGCCGCAGGAACTGACCATCGACGCGTTCGAGAGCGTATGGGCGACGGTCAACTACAGCCGCGGCCTGTTCGGCAAGCCGGCCGACCACGCCTTCGTCGAGAAGGTGCTGCGTGATCTGTCGTTGTGGGACAAGAAGGACGCCAAGGCGATCACCCTGTCCGGCGGCATGAAGCGGCGGCTGATGATCGCCAAGGCGCTGTCGCACGAACCACGGGTGCTGTTCCTCGACGAACCGACAGCCGGCGTCGACGTCGAGCTGCGCCAGGACATGTGGGCGATGGTGCGCCGGCTGCGCGAGGATGGCGTCACCATCATCCTGACGACGCACTATATCGAGGAGGCCGAGGCGATGGCCGACCGCGTCGGTGTTATCAATCGCGGCGAGATCGTGCTGGTCGAGGACAAGGCCGAACTGATGCGCACGCTCGGCCGCAAAAGGCTGTTGCTGGAATTGCGCAGTCCGCTTGTCACCATACCCGAGACGTTTTCGCGCTATGCGCTGGAGCTTTCGCCGGACGGCAATCAACTGACTTACACCTATGACAACCAGAGCGAACGGCCAGGCGTCGCCTCGCTGCTGCGCGACCTTGAGACGGCCGGCATCCAGTTCCGCGATATCGACACGCAAAACAGCTCGCTCGAGGAGATCTTCGTTAATCTGGTGAGGAGGGACGCATGAACCTGCGAGCCGTCTGGGCGATCTACAAGATGGAAATGGCGCGCGCCTTTCGGACCGTGCTGCAGAGCATTGTTTCGCCGGTCATCTCGACATCGCTCTATTTCGTCGTCTTCGGCTCGGCCATCGGCTCGCGCATCACCGAGATCGACGGCATCAGCTACGGCGCCTTCATCGTGCCGGGGCTGATCATGCTGTCGCTGCTGACGCAGTCGATCTCCAACGCCTCTTTCGCCATCTATTTCCCGAAATTTGTCGGCTCGATCTACGAATTGCTGTCGGCGCCGGTGTCCTATCTGGAGATCATCATTGCCTATGTCGGGGGTGCGGCGACCAAGTCGATCATACTCGGCCTGATCATACTGGCGACCGCAGCGCTGTTCGTGCCGTTGACCATCGAGCATCCGTTCTGGATGCTTGCCTTCCTGGTGCTGACGGCGGTGACCTTCAGCCTGTTCGGTTTCATCATCGGCATCTGGGCGAGAAGCTTCGAGCAGCTGCAGCTGGTGCCGCTGCTGATCATCACGCCGCTGACCTTCCTTGGCGGCAGCTTCTATTCGATCGACATGCTGCCCGGCGTCTGGCGCTCGGTGACGCTGTTCAACCCCGTCCTCTATCTGGTCAGCGGCTTTCGCTGGAGCTTCTACGGCAAGTCCGACGTCTCGATCGGCATCAGCCTCGGCATGACCGTCGTTTTCCTGTTTATCTGCATAGCGATCGTCGCGTGGATCTTCAGGACCGGGTACCGGCTGCGGACCTGACCGAACGGCCTGCCCAGGCGACGCAGCGCCAGCATCCGAGCGATGTTCCCGACCCAAGGCGACCTAATCTGGTGACGACGCTTGAAAGCGGCCGTGCGATGCAGGGCAACGAGTTCAGGTTAACGACGGCGTGTAATTTGTGGCCCGCCGCAGGTTAGCGTGATTCAAAGAGGCTTCC